>NZ_AP031573.1:315883-631766 GCF_041154745.1 Flavobacterium sp. CFS9
AAATCATCAACGAAATTTTTAAAATCAGGCCAAAAAGTCTACTTTTAGTAAATGTAAGCATAGGTTTCTCAATGCTTTTATTTTATTTCATAATTGGCAAAATTGAGTTTTTAAGAGAGCGGGTTCAGTCGATATTTATTCTATCCTTCTTTGTTTATCTCTTTTATATCGGATACAATATCATCTATCGCACCAACGATATTATTCCTATAATTGCTTTTCTAATCTTCTTCTACTTCTCCTACAGCATCTTAAAACCCATAAAATTATACTGGTTCTTTGTCGGATTAGTTTTTACCTTTCTGATTACAACGGTTGTTTATCAATTAATTCCCGTAAAATCATCCATTATCTTAATCAACTACTGCGTTCTGATCTTCATTCTTAACCAGGTTAAATATGCTGTACTGTTAAACAACAGCGATAATTTCCGATTCACTAATGAAATTGTACACAAAGGAAATTCGCTTACCATTGCCACGAACGAAAAAAACGAAGTCTTATTTTGCAGCGAAACCATCACTTCTATTCTGGGATATTTACCGGAAGAAGTTATGGGAGCTAAATTTTGGAAGTTAACAAATGAGACCGATTATTCTGAAAACCTCAGCACTATAACTCATGAAGAAGACAAGCTCTACATCAGGAAATTAAGAAGCAAAAACGGGGAATACAAATACATACAGTGGAAAGACAAAAGATTTTCCCAAGGTTTAATTATTAGTATCGGTCAGGATGTTACAGAACAAATTACCGTACGCGATCAATACAAAAACCTGATTCAAACCGCTACAGATATCATTTTTGAAATTGATTCTGATGGCTATTTTACTTTTATCAATGACTTTGGATTTTCGATATTAGGATATTCTGAGAACGAAATTATCTCGCAGCATTATTCTAATTTCATTCATGAAAACTATCAGCGTAATGCCGTAGATTTCTATGAAAATTTGGAATTGAATGAAAATAATTTCCCCACCATTGAGATTCCTATTCTGAAGAAGAATGGGAAAAAACTTTGGATTTCGCAAAAAATTATTGTTCGAAAAAATGACCTTGGGCAAACAATTGGTTTTGCCGGAATAGCCCGCGATATTACCGAAATTAGAAATATTGAGAACGACAAAAGAAAACGTCTGAAAAAAATCGAGTCGTATAACAATTCGATTAATAAACTCTCGACTACCGATTTTAGTCAATACGACAATTTAAATACGGTTATCGATTATATCATAAAAGAAGCAGCAATTGTAACCAAAACCAATCGGGTGAGCTTCTGGAAATGTCATAAAGACTTAATCAGCTGCAAGAATCTTTTCAGCATTGACAAACAGCATCTTAATGACAAAAATATATTGGACAAACAATCTTATCCAATTTATTTTGAAACACTTAAAAGCAAAGCAATCATCAATGCTCCGGATGTTTTCAATAAGCTCGAGACATCCGAATTTCAAAAATTATACTTTACCAAAAACCACATCAAATCGATGCTGGATGTACCTATATTTTTAAACGGACAGCTTGTAGGAGTGGTTTGTTTTGAAAGTACCGAAGAAAAAAGAAACTGGGACAATGAGGATATCAATTACGCCCGTACCATTTCGGATGTAATCTCATTGGCCATCTCCTCACAAATGCGTTTGGAAGCCGAAAAAAAATTAGAATTCAAAAGTCAGCTATTGTCAGCACTTTCCCTATGTACCGAGAAATTTCTGATGAGTAAATCTACTCAGGAAATGTTTCAGGAGACCTACAATTTAATTGGAAAAGCTGCCAAAGTAGATCATATGTACTACTACGAAAAAGATTTCACAACAAATACTGTAAGTCAGAAATACAAATGGTCCAGACAAGGTATTGAGCATCAGATCACAAAATTACAACGATTAACAAAAGACCAGTTACACGAAATTTACGAAGCTGCTCAGAACAAAAAAATCGTCAATACGCTTACCCGTAAACTAGACGATACTTTTTTCAAACAGCTGCTGATTGCCAATGAAATCAAATCGATTCTGATATTACCGCTGTACATCAACGATATTTTTACAGGATTCATAGGCTTTGACGATTGTACCAAAGAACGAAAATGGTCTGAAGAAGAAATTTATATCTTTCAGGTCCTGGCCAATAACATCTCATCGGCACTGGAAAGAAACCGAAACGAAACCAGGATTCTCGAAAGTGAGGAAAAATTCAAATTAATTGCCAACAATATTCCCGGCACGGTATACTTGTCAAAATTTGATGCTTTCTCTACCAAAATATTCCTCAATGATGAAATTTTAAACCTTACCGGTTATTCCAAATCAGAGTTTATTGAAAACAATTTATCGTTTCTATCTCTTATTCACCCTGATGACAAAGATGAAGTGGTCAACAACCAAATTGACAATCTACAGAGCGGAATGCCGTTGCACAACGTCTATCGCATACGGCGGAAAACAGGTGAATTTATTTGGGTAGAGGAATTTGGAGACGTGATTAAAAAAGGGGATGAAATTGAATTTGTGGGTGGAATTTATTTCGACATTACCAACAAAAAAGAAAGCGAAGATGCTATAAAAGCCAAGCAGCTGGCCGAAGCAGCCAATAAATCCAAGTCTGATTTTCTGGCCAATATGTCGCATGAAATCAGGACTCCTTTGAATGGTATCATTGGTTTCACTCATTTACTGATGAATACCGGCCTTGAAGAAATTCAGGAAAAATACATGACCACGATCAACCAGTCAGCACATTCGCTGTTGGATATCATAAACGATATTCTTGATTTCTCGAAAATCGAAGCAGGAAAACTGGAACTTTTTATCGATTTATACGACATTAAAAAAGTACTCGGACAGGTTTTTGATCTAATCGTATACGAATCCAATCAAAAAAATCTGCAGTTAGAATTGAATGTTGCTCCCGATGTGCCCAAATACATCTGGACCGATATTGTGCGAATCAAACAAATCTTAATCAATCTGCTTTCAAACGCAGTTAAGTTTACCAACGAAGGTTCTATCAAACTCAATGTTTCTGTTTTAGAAAAAAGCGACAACAACAATTGCACTATCCGATTCTCAGTAGTGGATACCGGAATTGGAATTCTCGAAAAAAATCAGAAGAAAATCTTCAAAGCCTTTTCTCAGGAAGACAGCTCTACGACGAGAAAATTTGGAGGTACGGGATTAGGACTGACTATTTCAAATCAATTACTCGCTTTAATGGAAAGCCGTTTACAGCTGGAAAGTAAAATCGACAAAGGAAGTAATTTTTATTTTGACCTGAACTTAAAAACAAGCAATCAAAGCATTAGCGAGAAATACAATACCGAACTTCAAAATACCGGTCTCGAACTAAATTCTGAAGACCCGATTTCAGATCAAAAAAATATTACTTTTCTGATTGTGGAAGACAATAAGGTTAACATGCTGCTTTTAAAAACCATCATCAAAAATCTGTACAGCGGCGCCTACATACACGAATGCGAAAATGGCTACGAAGCCGTAAGTCAATTTGAAAACATCAATCCTGATTTGGTTTTTATGGATATTCAGATGCCTATTATGAACGGTTACGAAACTACAAGAGCCATCAGAAATACCATTATAGGAAAAGACATCCCAATCATTGCCGTAACAGCCGGTGCTGAAAAAGAGGAACGCAACAAATGTCTTTCTGCAGGAATGAATGACTACATCTCTAAACCCATCATGAAAGGCAGTGTCGAAGAAGCTTTGGTAAAATGGCTAAAATAATACAAAACTAAATTCGGCTATTACGTCATTATTCCTAAAAAAAATATAAATTAGTACAACACAAACCTTTACGAACTAAAATTCAAATTACTATGAAATGGAAAGGAACAAGAGAAAGCGACAACGTTGAAGACCGAAGATCAATCTCTGGCGGTAAAGTTGCCATTGGCGGTGGCGTTATTGGTATTATCATTTTATTATTGAATGTTTTTGGCGGAGAAACCGGCCAAACGGTAGGTAATGTATTGGAGCAAATGCAAGGCGGACAACAAGCCACTGAGACTGCTGCCCCATTGAGTAAAGAAGATGAAGAAATGGGACATTTCGTAAGATCTGTTTTAGCTAAAACCGAAGACACCTGGGAGAAAAAATTCGCAGCAGAAGGACTTACCTATGAAAAACCAAAATTAGTACTTTTCAGAGGATCCGTAAACACAGCCTGTGGAGGTGCATCATCAGCGTCAGGACCATTTTATTGCCCGGGAGACCAAAAGGTATATATGGATTTAGGCTTCTTTGAAGAACTAAAAACTAAATTTGGTGCCCAAGGTGGGGATTTTGCTATTGCGTACGTTATAGCGCACGAAATAGGCCATCATATACAAACACTGTTGGGGACCTCGGCAAAAATGCGAGAAGCACAGGAAGGAAAAAGTGAAGCCGAAGCGAATAAGCTATCTGTAGCACTGGAACTACAAGCAGACTTTTATGCCGGTGTATGGGCTCATGACAACCAACAATATATAGAAGCTGGCGATATTGAAGAGGCCCTGAGTGCTGCCAATGCCGTTGGTGACGATGCCATCCAAAGTAAAATGCAGGGACAGGTAGTTCCGGATTCCTTTACTCATGGTACATCCGCACAAAGAATGTTCTGGTTCAAAAAAGGTTTCCAAACCGGAGACATTAAACAAGGGAATACCTTTGATGAAATAAGATAGTTCACAAACTAAATTGTAATAAACAAAAAAGCATGATTTTTTTAGAATCATGCTTTTTCGTTTCTTTCCCTTACCAATTCACTAAATGCAATAAAAAAAAACTTTAAGAATCCTCTTAAGTGCTGTAAGTTTCATTTCTGATTATTTTATAACCAACCTTTTTAAATTAAAAACTCCTGAATCGAAATTGTCCTTTGGATTTTTTTTGTAATTATTGGGGTTTATTACAAACTATTCAAATTCCAAATTTTACATTCGACTCAGGAGAAATACTAGGATCAACCTTACAGTGCTACCATTTTTACTTTATTTGACCATACTCTTATAGGTTAAGTATTTTATTTTTTACATTGTAAAGGTAGCATTGAATTTCAATCCGTTACATGATTAAAATCATAGAAATTATCTTTTTTATTTGATAATAAGAATCTGCAGCTAATCTGCTTTTGCCCCTTCAGGGCGATACTCCACTAATGAATCAAATCATAGTGCTTCGCACTATGCTGCTGCTTAAGCTCTTTCAGAGCAACTGCATATGGTATTAACTCCTGAAACTTGAAAGTTAAACCCAGAAATTAGAAACCAATTTTTTTTACCCTCAATATGGATCAAGAACAAAAATTGAAGAAAAAAGGGCTGAAAACCCGAAAAGCAACAACATCGTGCGCAATATTAAGGCATAAAAATTGCCCTGAAGGGGCAAAAGCAAACTTATACCTTTATAATCTTAAATAAAGAACAAACCACTCTTTTAGAAAATATAACTCAAAATGGTATAAATCCAACTTTTGCGTATAAGCTTCTGCCCTTTCAGGGCGAAAACGATAATTACCGTCATCATTCATAGTGCTACGCACTATGCTGTTGCTAAAACTCTTTCAGAGCTGCTTACTGTATTAGCTTCCGGAATTAGAAACTTGAAACTTGGAATTCGGAATTTAGAAATAATAAAGATTCATTTTTGTACAAAAACAAAAAAAGCCTTGAATTTCTTCAAGGCTTTAATTTCTGGGTGGCTGACCGGGTTCGAACCGGCGACCCGCGGCACCACAAACCGCTACTCTAACCAGCTGAGCTACAACCACCATTTTTCTGCTTAGCGAGTGCAAATATATAACTAATGTTGAGTTCTACAAAGAAAAAAATGAAAAATTTACAATAAATTTTCTAAGCTATTGACTGCCAAACACCTTTCAACAGTAAAACCTTCGGCAAAATCTTTCCCAACAAGTCTTCCTAAGTCCTGCGCACGATAATTTAAGCTTTCAAAGAAGTTTTTACTCGTAATTGGCGTAGCAGGTTCTTTTGAATTCGGATCATAAAACTGAGTTTTATATGCTGAAACCGCTTCAACCTTTTTCTTTTCAAAACCTGTGATATCCACAACGAAATCTGGCTGGATGTTTTTCCATTGAATATAATGATATACTACCTTTGGTCGCCAGGCTTCCTGGGGCTCTCCGTCTATTGAGGTTTCGATCTTTACCAGTCCGGACAAAAAGCAGGCATCCGAAACTAATTTACTTCCTTTCCCATGATCAATATGACGATCGTCAATTGCATTACACAATACAATCTCCGGTTTGTACTTTCGAAGCATTTTGATGACCTCCAGCTGATGTTTTTCATCATTCGTAAAAAAACCATCACGCATGCCAAGATTTTCACGAACCAGAACTCCTAATATCTTTGCTGCTTCTTTTGCTTCTTCATCTCTGATTTCCGCCGTACCACGCGTTCCTAATTCTCCGCGCGTCAAATCGACAATACCCACTTTTTTACCCAGTGATACTTCCTTTAAAATTGTTCCTGCACAACCCAATTCCACATCATCAGGATGTGCACCAAATGCTAATATGTCTAATTTCATCTTTTTTTGTTTTTTTGCTTTTTGTTTTTTTAGTTTCAGGTTTCAGGTTTTCAGTCGCAGTCCCGGTCCCAGTCCCAGTCTCAGTTTTCTTGTCAGTAGACTGAAAACTGAGACTGCGACTGATAACTCATAACTCATAACTCATAACTCTCAACACTCTTTTCATTGTCATCGACTTGTTCACGCTTTCCTCCCATTCCTTTTCCGGAACACTTTCTTTTGTGATACCACAGCCCATGTACAAAATTGCCGTATTGTCCTGAATTCGCATGCTGCGTAAATTTACATAGAAATCAGAGCTGATCTCATCGTTAGCAAAACTGCTGTTTAACTCACCCAGAAATCCCGTGTAAAAAGTTCTGTCGTAATTTTCATTTTCAATAATAAAGGCTTTTGCTTTTTTCTTTGGCAGACCGCAAACAGCAGGTGTTGGGTGCAGTGTATCGATAACTTCTTCAAGCGTCGAATTATCATTCAATACTCCTGAAATATCCGTTTTGATGTGCCAGATCGATCCTGCTTTCACACTATAAGGTTCTGTGACATTAACAGCAGAAGCTACTTCACGTAATCTTTTTACAATAAAATCTGTTACATATTGCTGCTCGTCTTTTTCCTTTTGCTGCCACAAAATATCCGTTTCCAGGGTTGCTTTTTGTGTTCCGGCCAAAGCCACAGTTTCAAAAACATTTCCATTGGCTTTCAGCAATCGTTCCGGTGTAGCTCCCATCCACAAACCAATTTTTGGATGAAAAAAAACATATGAAAAAGTCGTAGGATACAATTGAATCAGGTGCTGAAAAGTAGATACAAAATCAAACTCGCTTAAAGTTACTTTTTCGCTTCTGGACAATACTACTTTTTTGAATTCGTCATTCTTAATCGCCTGAATTCCTTTTAAAACCAATGCTTCATAGTGTAATCTGGCTTCATTATCATTAATCGAATCTTCAATTTCAGCGGTTTCAAAAGCAATTTCTTCCTGCTCTGTGGCTAAAATTTCAGATTCATTCTCCGGAATCAATATCAGTTGTTTTTCATCAAAAGAAGCAAAAACAAAACCCTTCTCTTTATAATCGGAGATTTTATATAACGTATCATTTTGCTGTAAAAGTGCAAAAATAGTAGTAGAATTTGGTTTAGAATACATTACAAAAGGCAAACCCTTTTCGTACTGCACTCTAATTTTAGAAAAAAAATCATCCATACTCTATACTGTTTTCTTTTTTTCCAAAACCATATTAGTCAGTTTGCAAAGTGAAATCAGATTTCCTTCTTCATCAGTAATCTTAATTTCCCACAAGTGGATACTTCTTCCTTTGTGAATGATTCTTGCTGTTCCAAAAACCCAGCCTTCCCGAATACTTTTCAAATGATTTGCTGAAATTTCGATTCCGCGTACTTCCTGTTCCTTCATATCGATAAAAAAGAAGGAGGCTGCACTGCCTACACTTTCTGCAAGAGCTACTGAAGCTCCGCCGTGTAACAAGCCCATGGGCTGATGAACAGAAGGATTTACAGGCATTTTTGCAGTTAAAAAATCAGGCCCTGCATCGATATATTCGATTTTTAGCGTTTCCATTAACGTGTTTTTCGAAAACTCATTGCAGCGCGCTAAAATCTGCTCTTTTGTATAATTCATTAAAATAGTCTTTAAAAACGTAAAATTAAAGAAAAGATGAGATACAAATTTGAAAATCCTTTTCTAAAATTAAAAATCAACTTCAAACGTGTAAGTTTTTTGCTATTTTTACAAAAACATTAATTATTGATCTGTCGCAGAGAAGTTTTTTCGCCACAGATTCCATAGATTTTTACAGGTTAAATATTTTTTCAAAACAGAAAAATCATTCTAATCCTCTTAATCAGTGGCAAAAAAAACTCATTCAAATGCGTCAATACTTTATACTCTTCATTTTTGGAATAATTCTGGCTTTTAGTTCCTGCCGAACTGATTTTGATACCGTTGCCAGCTCCGGAGATTTAAAGTTTTCTAAAGACACCGTTTATTTAGACACTGTTTTCAAGAATATTGGCTCCGCTACCTATCAACTTAAAGTGTACAATCGAAGCAAAAATGATATCTCGATTCCGGTTATTCAGCTCAAAAACGGCTTAAATTCAAAATACCGAATGACGGTTGACGGCATGAGTGGAAACAATGGTAAAATTTTCAAAGATGTAACACTTTTATCTAAAGACAGTTTATACATTTTTATAGAAACCACTGCAGATATCACCGATGCAAACCCAACCGATTTTTTATATACTGATCAGATTCAATTTGACAGTGGCGCCAATCTTCAGCAAGTCGCTTTGGTTACACTGATTCAGGATGCTGTTTTTCTTTATCCACAACAAAATCCTGACGGAACAAAAGAGAAAATCAAAATTGAAGGCAAAGATGTAGATGGCTTCTACTTGGATGATAACGATCCTGTCAATGGAAACGAACTGCTTTTCACCAAACAAAAACCTTATGTTATTTACGGATTTGCCGGTGTTCCAAAAAACAAAATAGTCACTTTTGAAGCGGGTTCACGCGTCTACTTTCATGCCAATTCAGGCCTTTTTGTCGACGATAAAGCTTCTTTACAGATTAACGGAACTGATTCTGCAACTCCAAAATTAGAAAACGAAGTTATTTTTGAAGGCGATCGTCTGGAATCACTTTACGATAATATTCCGGGACAATGGAACTCCGTCATTTTTGCTAACGGAAGTACCAACCACTCCATCAATCATCTTACCCTGAAAAATGCCGTCATTGGTTTAAATTTCAAGAATCCGAATCCTGCTTCGGCTATTCAAATCAAAAACACCCAGATTTACAACACTGTCGAATATGGAATACTGGCACAAAATGCCCGCATCAATGGAGAAAACATTGTGATCAATTATGCCGGTATAGCCAGTTTGTCTTGTGTATATGGGGGAGATTACAAATTCACACATTGTACTTTTAACAACAGCTGGTCCAATAATTCTCAATTTGCGGTGAACCTCAGCAACAGTCTGGCCAATGCTGTTCCGGAAACAAATCCGCTTACTCAGGCGACTTTTAACAACTGTATCATTTACGGATCAGGGACCAACGAGTTCAATTTAAACAAAAAGACCACGGCCGCCTTTGTGTATCAACTCAATAATTGTTTGCTAAAATTCAGCAGTTCTTCCACCAATCCGGATTATCAGTTCAAAACAGATCCTGCACACTACAACCAGATCATTCTGAACGAAAATCCGAAATTCTTTAATGTTGCTAAAAACCTGTTCAACATTGACAATACTTCTTCCGCTTTCGCGAAAGGAAATCAGGCCTACAATATTCCTTTAGATATTATGGGAAAAACGAGAACTTCCCCACCGGATTTAGGAGCTTATCAGAGTGCCGGTTTTCCTAAGTAATTTTATATCCTCTAAAATTTAAGTTCAACGATTTTTTGTCATTTCGAGGAACGAGAAATCACAAACAGAATTCGACAAAGATTGGCGACAATTGGGACGCAGTTTCGCATGTGATTTGCTTCGCCAATTCGCTATCGCTCGAGTCTCCCTTCGGTCGAAAATGACAAACTGAATTAAATTCACGCCCCCGTACTCCCTCTATTCTCTACCCAAAAAGCACTCGTAAGAAAATATATCCAAAATTAAACATCACTTAACTTATGTAATTCATAAAAATAGTAGATTTGTTAAAACTGATTTTCAATATTCTAAAATTCAGTGCTTTAAAAACAAAAAAACAACCAAATCTTAAAACTATTGATTATGAAAAAAAACTACTTTTTACTGTTATTGATGTTTGCCGCGACGGCATTTGCGCAAATTCCCACCGGCTATTACAACACCGCAACAGGAACAGGTTATACGTTGAAAACACAATTGTACAACATTATTAAAGGTCATACCGATAACGGATATGCGGGATTGTACACCACTTATCAAACCTCTGATGTTGACAATTTTTTCGAAAATGACGGGACTGTTTTAGACATGTATTCTGAAAATCCTTCCGGAACGGATCCCTATAATTACAGCACAGGAACCGCCCAAAGATGTGGTAATTATGTAGCAGAAGGCGATTGCTACAACCGAGAACACATCATTCCGCAATCGGTTTTTAATGAGCAATCACCAATGGTATCCGATGCCCATTTTATTACTCCAACGGATGGAAAAGTAAACGGAATCAGATCTAATTACCCTCACGGAACGGTTAGCACGGCCACTTATACTTCTCAAAATGGCGGGAAATTAGGTTCAAGCTCAGAATCCGGATACTCAGGAACTGTTTTCGAACCTATAAACGAATTCAAAGGTGATATTGCCAGAATGTACTTTTACTTTGCTACCCGTTACGAAAATACTGTTGCAGGCTACTCTTACTCAATGTTCGACGGTTCCGCCAACAAAGTATTTACTACCGCATTTTTGACTACACTTCTCGCGTGGCACGCACAAGATCCGGTAAGCGCAAGGGAAATTGCCCGCAACAATGCTATTTATGCCCGCCAGAACAACAGAAACCCTTACATCGATCATCCGGAATATGTCAATCAAATTTGGGGAGGCGCACCTTCTTCAGACACTCAGGCTCCAACCGCACCGACAAGTTTAGCTTCGACTTCAAAAACAGCAGCTTCCATTACACTTTCCTGGACTGCTTCTACCGATAATGTGGCTGTTACCGCTTATGATGTTTATGCAAACAGTGCTTTAAAAACTACTGTTTCCGGTGCAACTGCAACCATTACAGGTTTAACTGCCGCAACAGCTTATTCTATTTATGTAAAAGCAAAAGATGCCGCAGGAAATGTTTCTGCTTCAAGCAATACCATTTCGGTTACAACCGACAGTGGCGGAACCGGAACTACAACCGATCTCCTTTTCTCTGAATATGTCGAAGGGTCCGGAAACAATAAAGCAATTGAAATTGCCAATAACACGGGAAGTTCTGTGAGTTTAGCTTCATACTCGATCAAAAAACAAACTAACGGCTCAGGTTCCTGGAGTACAGGCTTGGCTTTGAGCGGAACTTTAGCCTCCGGAAGTAAATTTGTCATCGTAAACAGCTCCATAGCTTCAAGCTGTTATTCGACCAGTGCTGCTAACATCTCGACAACAGCTACAGAAATGGCCTATAACGGAAATGATCCAATCGGTTTATTCAAAAATGGCGTTTTAATCGACATCATCGGAACTTTCAATGGCGGAACTGCTAACTTTGGAGCTGATGTTACTTTAAGAAGAAAATCGACTGTTACTTCACCAAGTACTACTTTTAATCTAAGTGCGCAATGGGATTCGTTTTCACAAGATACCTGCTCTAATTTAGGCAGCAAAAAAGTACAGTCTACTGTAGCTGAAGCAAAAGAAAACATTGCAGATTATAACGGAATCATCGTTTATCCAAATCCATCTGACGGGAATTTTAATATCGGTCTAAACGAATCTGATTCTCCTTACTCCCTGGAAATCATTTCTTTCTCAGGCCAGAAAGTTTTTGAAAAACAAAATACAACAGAGAACACTTTTTCAGTAAGCCATTTACCAAGTGGTACTTATATTTTAAAAATCGTTAAAGATTCAAAAACTACCATCAGGAAAATAATCATTAACTAATTTTTTTTTTCACGCAGATTTGGCAGTTTTTTTTTGCCAGATCTACAGACAAAAGAGTTTCAACATTTTTGAATCTGCTAAATCTGCTAAATCTGCGTGAAATTAAAAGCTTTCTGTCGCAATCATCTCCCGCGACAAACACCTTTCAAATCTGCATCATATTTTTTAAAAGAGTTTGTTTTCAAATTTGCGCTTGCTAGATATTTAAACTAAATTTGCACTTCAATACAACAAACTACACATCACAATGATCCATTTCTTTGAAAACCAAAGCAAAACTGTTTTTGCAGTACAGACGCAAAACGAAATTTCGGCTCAAGACATTTCAAAATTAAACTGGCTTTTTGCCGACTCCAATAAGATCGAAAAATCCGCACTGACGGATTTTTTTGTTGGTCCGCGTGCCACTATGATCACTCCATGGAGTACAAATGCTGTAGAAATCACTCAAAACATGGGTATTACAGGCATTATCAGAATTGAAGAATTTCATCCGGCAACAGCTGATTTTTCAGATTTTGACCCAATGTTATTTCAGAAATTCAGCCAATTAGATCAGGAAATTTTCACGATCAATGTGCAGCCGGAACCTATTCTGGAAATTGATGATATTGCCGCTTACAATACAACAGAAGGACTAGCTTTAAGCGAAGAAGAAGTTGATTACTTAAACAATCTTTCTGCTAAATTAGGAAGAAAACTAACTGACTCAGAGATTTTTGCTTTCTCACAGGCAAACTCAGAGCACTGCCGTCACAAAATCTTCAACGGAACATTTGTAATTGACGGAGAAGAAAAAGAAACTTCTTTATTCAAATTAATCAAAAAAACATCACAGGAAAATCCTAACGACATTGTTTCTGCTTACAAAGACAATGTTGCTTTTGTAAAAGGACCAAAAGTGCAGCAGTTTGCACCAAAAACAGCTGATAAACCTGATTTTTACGAAATTAAAGAGTTCGATTCTGTTATTTCGCTAAAAGCCGAAACACATAATTTTCCAACCACTGTAGAGCCTTTCAACGGGGCTGCAACCGGATCCGGAGGAGAAATTCGTGACCGTTTAGCCGGTGGCCAGGGTTCATTGCCATTAGCAGGAACTGCGGTTTATATGACTTCTTATTCTCGTTTGAATGACGATAGAAAATGGGAAAATGCTGTTGAAGAAAGAAAATGGTTGTATCAAACTCCGATGGACATTTTAATCAAAGCTTCCAACGGAGCTTCTGATTTTGGAAATAAATTCGGTCAGCCGCTAATTACGGGTTCTGTTTTAACTTTCGAGCACGAAGAAAACAACCGTAAAATTGGTTACGACAAAGTAATCATGCAGGCAGGTGGAATTGGTTATGGAAAACTAAACCAGTCGATCAAACAAAAACCACAGGAAGGCGATAAAATCGTTATTCTTGGAGGAGAAAATTATAGAATCGGAATGGGTGGAGCTGCAGTTTCATCTGCAGACACAGGAGCTTTTGGTTCAGGAATTGAGTTAAACGCCATTCAGCGTTCGAATCCTGAAATGCAAAAACGTGCTGCCAATGCGATTCGTGGATTAGTCGAAAGCGACAATAATCCAATTGTTTCGATTCACGATCACGGAGCGGGAGGACACTTAAACTGTCTTTCTGAATTGGTGGAAGAAACAGGAGGATTAATCGACTTAGACAAACTACCGGTTGGAGACCCTACTCTTTCTGCAAAAGAAATTATCGGTAACGAATCTCAGGAAAGAATGGGATTGGTTATTGGTCAAAAAGATATCGATACTTTGCAAAGAATTGCCGACAGAGAGCGCTCTCCAATGTATCAGGTTGGAGATGTAACGGGCGATCACCGTTTTACATTCGAATCTAAAACAAATGGTTCAAAACCGATGGATTATGCATTGGAAGATTTCTTCGGAAGCTCTCCAAAAACGGTTATGACCGATAAAACTATCGACAGAAAATATGCTGACGTTGCTTACAATGCAGCAGATTTCGAAAGTTATTTAAAAGACGTTTTGCGTTTAGAGGCCGTAGCTTCAAAAGACTGGTTAACGAACAAAGTGGATCGTTGTGTGGGCGGAAAAGTAGCCAAACAGCAAAATGCAGGACCGTTACAATTGCCTTTGAATAATGTTGGAGTAATGGCTCTGGATTATTTAGGAAAAGAAGGAATTGCTACTTCTATCGGGCATGCTCCTATTGCAGCTTTGATCGACCCGGTTGCAGGATCCAGAAACGCTATTGCCGAGTCGTTATCAAACATTATCTGGGCACCAATTAAAGATCAGTTAAAAGGAATTTCACTATCTGCCAACTGGATGTGGGCTTGTAAAAACGAAGGTGAAGATGCTCGTTTATATGCTGCCGTAGAAGGCTGTTCTGAATTTGCAATCGAATTAGGAATCAATATTCCAACCGGAAAAGATTCCCTTTCGATGAAACAAAAATATCCAAACGACGAAGTAATCGCGCCGGGAACGGTTATTATTTCAGCAGCAGGAAACTGTACCGATATTAGAAAAGTAGTAGAACCTGTTTTACAAAGAAACGGAGATTCAATCTATTATATCAATCTGTCTCAGGATGATTTCAAATTAGGAGGTTCTTCTTTTGCACAAATCAGAAATACAATCGGAAAAGAAACTTCTACGATTAAAAATGCTTCTTTCTTCAAAAATGCTTTTAACACCATTCAGGATTTAATTGCTGACAACCAAATTTTAGCAGGACACGATATCGGAAGTGGTGGTCTAATTACTACTTTATTAGAATTGTGTTTTGCAGATGTAAACCTTGGTGCTAAAATTGACTTCTCGGCTTTCGCAGAAAAAGACGTATTGAAAATCCTTTTCGCAGAAAACATCGGAATCGTTTTCCAGGCGAAATCAGATGCCGCTGTTGAAGCTAAATTAAATGCGAACAACATTGAATTCTTTAAAATTGGTTCCGTTCAGGAAACAGCAAATTTAGATCTTGGAATTTGGAATTTGGATATTGAAACTTATAGAGATATCTGGTTTGAAACTTCTTATTTATTAGATCAAAAGCAATCTAAAAACGGAAGAGCGCAGGCTCGTTTCGAAAACTATAAAAATCAGGTTTTAAATTATACTTTCCCTGCACACTTCACAGGCAAAAAACCGGAAATTGACAATTCTAAACCACGACCAAAAGCGGCTATTATTCGTGAAAAAGGAAGTAATTCTGAACGTGAAATGGCAAATGCTATGTACTTAGCCGGTTTTGATGTAAAAGACGTTCACATGACTGATTTGATTTCAGGCCGCGAAACACTGGAAGACATTCAGTTTATTGGAGCTGTTGGAGGTTTCTCAAATTCGGATGTTTTAGGTTCTGCTAAAGGTTGGGCCGGAGCTTTCTTGTACAACGAAAAAGCAAAAACCGCTCTCGATAATTTCTTTAAAAGAGAAGATACTCTATCTGTTGGAATTTGTAACGGATGTCAATTGTTCATGGAATTAGAAGTGATCAATCCGGAGCATG
This sequence comes from Flavobacterium sp. CFS9, assembly GCF_041154745.1. Classification (NCBI taxonomy): domain Bacteria; kingdom Pseudomonadati; phylum Bacteroidota; class Flavobacteriia; order Flavobacteriales; family Flavobacteriaceae; genus Flavobacterium; species Flavobacterium sp. CFS9. The sequence continues at coordinate 331,566 of NZ_AP031573.1, forward strand.
AAGTTCACGGAAAAATGCTCCACAACGAAAGCCAGAAACACGAAAGTATCTTTACCTCTGTAAAAATACAGGAAAACAACTCGGTAATGCTATCTACATTAGCCGGAAGCACTTTAGGAGTATGGGTTTCTCACGGAGAAGGTAAATTCAAATTGCCTTTAGCTGAAGAAAACTACAACATTGTTTCTAAATATGCTTACGAAGGTTATCCTGCCAACCCTAACGGATCTGATTACAACACAGCAATGTTATGTGACAAAACCGGAAGACATTTAGTGATGATGCCACACATTGAGCGTTCTACTTTCCAATGGAACTGGGCACATTATCCAAAAGACAGAAACGACGAGGTTTCACCTTGGCACGAAGCTTTTGTTAATGCCAGAAAATGGATTGAGAAAAACTAAAAATATATTTCTATAAAAAACGCCCGATAAATTTGGGCGTTTTTTTGTTTTAAAAAAAGAGTACAACTCAAATTAACCGATCATCAAGCTTTTTCAAAACTCTTAAAACTATTTTTATCTGTATTAATTAATCCCTACCAAATTGACGCGAAGCTTGTTTGGGGCAGAGCCTTCAGACATAAAAACCAAATACTTTCCGTCATTTGTCTTTCTGATAATTTGAGAAGACTGTACTAAGCGGGAATTATCATTCTTTCCATTAGGTAAAGAGACATCTTTGGTTGTAAGTACATTTGCATCATAATCTACGATCGCAAGTGAAGATTTTAAAACTTTACTAGTGTTGGACATATCAAATACATTCCAGGCTACAAATATTTTACCCTGTGAATAATGTGCCATCTGTGCTCCCCAGCCAGCCGTTTCTGTAGCTTTATAACTGGTCAGCCAAACATCCTTAACTTTGACTGCACTTCCCATTCCGGCACCTACGCTGGAAAATATAGACAAGCGAAGATCACGACGCAGATCATTAGCAGTAAACTCATGTTGTGTAGTATAAAGAACAGCAATATTTCCATTAGGCAATTCTAATATATCACCGGTAGCTGTATTGGTAATATTATCATTTGAAGTTGCAGAATTGGGAAGCGGAAAAACATTTGACCATGTACGATTAAAAGGATCATCATTAAATTTCCAGGTTTCTATTAAAAGACCTCTTGAGGGCAACGCATCTGCGTGGGCAGAGGCAAGATAACGTCCATCATTCAAAGGCAATAATCGCTGGTCGAAGTTATGGGAGATATACCAGGGACGTATAAAAGTTGATTTACCTGTAGCTGCTTCATGAAAGCTAAGCCAGGCTGCCTGATGCTCGCCCATTCCTCTGCGAGCTAAATATATACCAAAATTATCCAGTTTCTTATTGTAAACAATAATACCCTGTCCGGATCTTCCTGCTGCATGAGTATCAGAGGGATTAGGAGGAGCCTGCCATAAATCTATTGAATACTTTACGTTGCCTGAACCGTCAAAACAATAATACACAGGTCTCTTTCTTGCAATGTCATCTGAGTTCACTTCCGATGCTCCCATCATGTAACGATTATTACCAAAATACTCGTAACCCAGGAAAGTCGTATTACCCAAATTTAGTTCTTTAGGAAAGGAAATTTCGGAAACAATAGATTTAGTACTGAGTGAGATTCTGCTTAAATGGCGGTGTCCGTCAGCGGTAGGTGCCAATTCTCCTTCCCAATAAGTATCCAGATTACCATCTTCGTTAACAGAAAAACGAATGCTTGGCTTTACGGCATAAATAGCGTAAGCCTCGTCAGTTAACGACCGAAGATTTTCAGGCAGGTTTACTTCAAAAGTGGAATAGTTGAGCCCTGTACTTACATCACTGTCTTCTTTATCACCCGTACTTCCTGTAGTATCAGCCACCGGATCCTCTACATTTTTACTGCATGCTCCTAACGACAATAAGGCAACAACTAATAAGACGTAAATTTTGCTTTGAGAAATGTGTTTCATTAAATTTATTTTAGTTTTATAATAGTAATTCATTTTTTAGCCATCATTTGACGATTTACAACACCCCTTAAGAAGTGTTCCACCTCTTTAAATTCAAACCAAAGTTATAACACCTGTTTTTTATGCATTTTATACTTGTATCAAATGGTATTATTCCTGCAACAAACAGTATTATTCACAAAACTTCTGAATAAAATTCACAGGAAAATACCTTCCGATGAGAATCAGAAATACAAAAGACAGGAACAACAGCATTTCACGCTTTTATAAATGCCGGAAAAAGAATTGAGAAAAGCTAAAAAATATATTTCAATTAAGAACGTCCGAATTTATCGGCTGCTTTTTTTAACCATTCATTTTTTAAATCTCACATCTCACCTTTTCAAAAAACTTCCATTTAAAAAGACTCTAAGACTAATTTAATACTATCTTAAGCCAGCTTACACTTGTGTTTTTACTGCTATAAATATCTTTGTTTCATGAAAAAATGGACATTAAATTTATCGCTTTTACTCCTCTTATTTATTATAAGCCAAGTCACGTTTGCCCAAAATTCTTCTGTAAAAGGAACGGTTTCTGACGGGAAACTGGCCATCGAATTTGTCGATGTGGTTTTAAAAAACACTGCCGATTCTACAAAAGTTGCCGGATATGCCGTTACAGATGCTTCCGGGAATTTTTCTTTAGATCATGTAGCTGCAGGTGAATATCAACTTCAATTCAAATTAATCGGTTTTAAAACCCTTACTCAAAAAGTAAAATTTACAGGAACTCCAATTTCTATTGGAACCATAACTTTAAAAACGGACACTAATCTGTTAAATACTGTTGTCGTAAATTCTCATAAAAAGCAAATTCAAAAAACCAACGAAGGCTTCATTTTTAATGCCGTTTCCAATCTGACGCAAACGGGCGGAACTGCTACTGATATGCTTAAAAACATCCCTACAGTTGCTGTGGATGCTGACGGCGGGATTACCTTAAGAGGAAAATCTCCAATGATTTTGATTAATGGAAAAAACTCCGCCATTACCAATATGGATCAGATTGCAGCGAGCAGTATTGAAAGTATCGAGGTAATCAGTAATCCTACAGCGAAATACGATGCCAATGCAGAAAGCGGTATTATCAATATCAGACTCAAAAAAAACAACCAAAGCGGCATGAATGGTGCGGTAGTTTTAGGAAGCGGATTTGGAGCCAAAGGCAGATTAAACAGCTCTGTGCTCCTGAATCATAAAACCGATAAATGGAATTTCGGACTGGCGTACGACAACCGTTTTGCCGGAAGAACTAAAAAAATCAAAGGCGAAAGAATCAATTATCTGATTGATGATGAACATTATATCAATCAAAACAGAAGCGATCAACGCACGGAAGGTCTGCAAAATTTAAAATTCAACATTGATTTTTCACCCAACGAAAACAACAGTTTCTCTTTCGAAGCCTTAGGGAATTTGGAAAGTCAGGACAATGACGAAACTTTATACACACAGGTGAACAACAGTGCCAACCAATTTTTCTCGAACAATAAAAGACATTCTCTGGAACTCGAACGATCTAAGGTAGGCGAGCTTGCTTTTAGCTACGACCGAAAATTTGCCGATGACCGAAAAAGCCTGAATACTAGTATTACCTCCTCTTTTAACAAACACAGAGAAAATACCGACATCGACACCTATCAATTCGATCAATACTACAACCTGATTGGTGATGCCGCATGGCAAAGAACACACAATTACGAGCACGAAAATATCTCAAACGCTATTGTAAATTATGCCCTTCCGGTTTCTGAAAGAACAATTTTAGAGACGGGTTACAAAGGAACCTTTCGATTCTTCGACTCCGATTTTCAAAGTGCTGATCAAACGAATGGAGAGTACGTTGTAAATCCTCTGGCCAGCAACGGCTTCAAATTCAATGAGCAAATCAATGCGGTTTACGGAATGCTGAATTCTTATATGGGTACTAAAGAAACTCCGAAATGGAAATACAATGTAGGATTGCGTGCCGAACAGGTTTCAAACAACGGAAAAACGCAAAACAACAGTGATAACTTTTCAAATCATTATGTAAAACTTTTCCCTTCTGCCTCACTACAGCTTAATTTAGCATCCGACGAATTTCTAAAAATGGGTTACAGCAAACGTATCAATCGTCCTGATTTAGACAACTTAAATCCATTTATTGATATTACCGATGCCTTGAATCCACATGGAGGAAATCCGTATTTGAAACCGGAAATCATTCATATTATTGAGACAGGCTATTCTAAAGAATGGTCCAAATATTCCCTTTCGACCAATGCTTTTTACAGAAACGCAACCAATACGATCAGACAATACGCTGAATTACAAGACAACGGAGTGGTTTTGCAACAGCCCAGAAATATTGGAAGCACCATTACTTATGGTCTTGAAACTATTTTCAGCTTAAAACCTATTGGATTCTACGATGCCAATATCAGTATTACTGCTTTTCAGCAAAATATAAACGCCTCCAATCTGGCACAGAACGTAGTCAACAATGCCTTCAGCTGGTACGGAAAGATCATCAATAATTTTGTTCCCTGGAAAGGTGGAAAACTGCAAATTATCGGTAATTACAATTCGGCGCTCGCTACTGCACAGGGAAAAAGGATTCCGATCTATAATGTAGACATGGGATTTCAGCAAAAACTGGGTAAAGGCAATGCTCGTTTAGGTTTAGTCGTTACGGATATGCTCAACACACTTGAAAGCGGTTTTAAAAACAATACGGCTTTGTTCAGTAACTATCGTACTTCGAAATCAGATACACGTGCTTTCATGATTACCTTTGCTTATACTTTTAAATCTGATTTTAAAGAAAAATTACTGGAAAATCAGTTTTCCGCAGAGTAGCATCGCATTAAAATAAAAACAGCATTCTTGTAATCGGGATTCCTTTTTCTAGAGAAAATTGAACTATATTCGCCAAAAAATTCGTGCCCCGAATTTTTTGGCAGCTCCAAGAACCCTTAAACCTACATAGAATGAAAACCCTGCAAGTATTTCTTTTTACTTTATTATTTAGTGCCGTAAAATTACATTCTCAAATTCACGTAGACAAAATCACTTATAAAGTCCGTGATCATTTTATTACCACTACGATTGGTTATCCCGTACCCGGAACTTTTTTACCCGCTGGAAAAAAAGAACCCTCTACCATTTTAAATCCGGATGGAACAGGAATTATTCAATATGAAGATCTAAGCAAGAAAAAGATCAACTGGGGAATTGAATGTACCGAAGAAGGTATTCCGGTTTTTAAAGAAGGCTTCAACAGTGCCTCCTATACTTTCTGGTACCGTACCAATGACAGTGAAGAGTGGAATTACACACAATTTTCTATACATTTCGCCAAGAAAAGAATGTTTCTGATGGGCGAAAGAGTAAAAGAGTATGTAGATTATAATGTACAATAAATACTACATATTAGTCAATTTTTCTTGATTATATCGTATTTTACTACAAAAAAGAAAACGTTTTCGCAGATTTTTTAAAGTACTTATAATTTTTCCCATAAATTTCGATAAATATAAAAATTATACCTAATTTTTATTTAATTTGCGATAAAATTCAATATACTAACATGGTTTCAATCACACGCCTTTTTGATTTTCCCTATTATCAACAAGAAACTTATAACCTTCAGGTTGCACTAGCAACTAAAAAAAACGGAGTCTGGGAAAAGACATCTAGCCAGGAATATATTGCAAAAGCAAATGCTATTTCGAGAGCATTATTGCGTATGGGTGTTCAAAAAGAGGACAAAATTGCATTAATCACTTCTAACAATCGTACGGAGTGGAATATTATGGATATTGGTATCCTGCAAACCGGTGCTCAAAACGTACCTATTTACCCAACTATTGCCGAAGAAGATTACGAATATATATTAAATCACAGTGGAAGTATTTTCTGTTTTGTATCGGATACAGAAGTACTTGACAAAGTAAACGCGATCAAAGCAAACGTTCCTACTTTAAAAGAAGTCTATTCTTTTAACGAAATTGAAGGCTGTAAACACTGGTCTGAATTGCTAACTCTTGGAGAAGATGACAGCAATCAAAGTGAAGTTGAAGCCAGAAAAGACAGCATCAAACCAGAAGATTTAGCTACTATTATCTATACTTCCGGAACAACAGGAAGACCAAAAGGAGTTATGCTGTCTCACCATAACATTGTCTCTAATGTTTTAGACAGTGCGCCAAGAATCCCGTTTGATCCGGGGAAAAGTTCGGCTTTGAGCTTCCTTCCTATTTGTCATATTTTTGAAAGAATGATTTTGTACATCTATCAATATTATGGTATTTCGGTTTATTTTGGTGAATCGATTGATAAAATCAGTGATAACCTGAAAGAAGTACGACCAAATGTAATTACAGCTGTTCCAAGACTTTTGGAAAAAGTGTACGATAAAATCTACGCAAAAGGTGCTGAATTAACCGGTATTAAGAAAAAACTATTTTTCTGGGCCATTGATTTAGGACTAAGATACCAGCCTTATGGAGCTAACGGTGCCTGGTACGAATTTCAGTTAAAAATAGCCCGCAAACTTATTTTCAGTAAATGGAAAGAAGGTTTGGGAGGAAACTTAGATTTAATGGTTTCAGGAAGTGCTGCACTACAGCCACGTTTAGCGAGAGTTTTTGCTGCTGCTGAAATTCCCGTTATGGAAGGTTACGGTTTATCTGAAACTTCACCGGTAATTGCTGTAAACGACCAAAGAAACAGAGGTTTTAAAATTGGAACTGTTGGAAAACCAATTCGCAATGTAGAAGTTAAAATTGCCGAAGACGGTGAAATCCTTTGTAAAGGACCAAATATAATGATGGGATACTATAAAGATCCTGAAAAAACAGCCGAAGCTTTACAAGACGGTTATTTCCACACCGGAGATATCGGAGAAATTGACAGCGAAGGTTTCCTTAAAATTACAGACCGTAAAAAGGAAATGTTCAAAACTTCGGGAGGAAAATACATTGCTCCTCAGTTGATCGAAAATGCCATGAAACAATCTCGTTTTATCGAGCAGATTATGGTGATTGGTGAAGGAGAAAAAATGCCGGCTGCCTTCATTCAGCCTAACTTTGAATTTGTAAAAGAATGGGCTAAAATTCACAAAATAACTTTAGGAAACAGCGAAAAAGACATCAGTACGAACGCACAGGTTATCAAACGTATTGATGAAGAAGTAGAAACTATTAACGAGAAATTCGGACACTGGGAAAAAATCAAACGTTTTGAACTTACTCCGGACGTTTGGTCGATTGATGGCGGGCAGCTTACTCCTACCCTAAAATTAAAACGTAAAATCATTAAAGAAATTTACAAAGATCTTTACGCTAAAATATACGGACAAAATTAATAAACCAACATAATACTAACCAACGAAAAACGGCTATCTCATAAGGATAGCCGTTTTTTAATAATACAAACATCACTTTAAATACGGAACAACAGTTGTGAGTTCTATACCAAGCGGACTTACGTTTTAAGGTCATGGTCGAATTAAAAACCCATTATTTTGGGCAATCTTACCACTTTTCGCTTCTAAAACAGCCAATCTAAATCCGATAATTGTACATTCCTGTTCTTCAGCAACAGTGTGCTTCCAATACTTTTGTTCTAAATAAATACTAATTTTATCCATAATTTTTACTTTTTAATAATTGTGTTTAAATCTTTAACTCACGATTCTGCTCTCTAGAAAAACATACTTTTAAAATCCAGAAAGAAATTTCTTTTCTTCGATTTCTTTTCAGGTTTCTCCTTTTTAGCAGCATTCTTCTTTTCGAAAACTTCTTTCGCTTTCTCAATTCTCCTGATTGGTTTTGCTTCTTCCTTTTTAGAATTTTCGTAAAACTTTTTAAGAGGACGAGGATGAAAATCAACCAAAATTGCAGCCATATTGATGACATCCATACTGGACGGATCTGTTTCCCCTTTAAAAAAGGTTTCAATAGGTCTGAACTTATCTTTCTTCTCCTTAAACTTATTCTTTTGAGTATGATCGAAATCTAATCCCAAGAGATTACTAAAAACATTCAAGTCCTCTTTTGTTGGGTTGTTTTCGAAAATGAGCCAGCACAAATCACGAAGTTTTGCACGAGAAGGTTTGTACAAATAATCAAAGTATTGCCCTTCTTTTTCGATCTCGTATTTTTTTCTAATTGCTCTTTTGTATTTTTCTAATGTATTGTTTTGCATGATCTTTTTCTTTTTTGTAATTCTTGAGAATCTCAGGAAATCGAAGGTTTTTCAGGGAAATCCAATATCACAAAAGTTTAAAAGCGCCCTTGCTCTACCAGAGAAATATCTCCAAATGATATATAAGATTCCTAAAATTTACCTTTTCATTCCCGCGTTTAATGAGCTTCAAATTCCTCTTTTGAATTGAGGCAAATGACGACTCATCAAACTCCGTTGTATCCGTTTGACCAGCACTATGGTCCAACGCGAATCCTGTTCCTTGATTCATCTTTATTTTTTTATTGTTAAACTAAAACTATCAACAGCTGCTATTGATAGTCACTCCTTTTTACTTCACGGCAATTTTTTAATAAACCAATAGTACAATCGCACTGCGCAATTATTTTACACCCTTCTTCAAAATTCTAAGAGCCAAAGTTTACTAACCTTTGCTCCTCTGAGCCTCTGTCACTTTGAACCGTAAAAAAAAGCACCCGATTAAAGGTGCTTTATTACAAATACGATAATTATCATATTGCCTGTAATGATGCACCTGCATGTAAGTCCCTTCAAGGGCCGAACTTGCGTCTACTAGTTTTGTGTTATATGTATTAAAAATGAAATTCATTTTATATTGTTTTATATTTTTTAAATCTATTATTATCTGAAACTCAATGTCCCGATATTGTTCGGCAAAGATAATGTTAAAAAAATCATACTTCCAAATCATTTTAACATGTAATTTATTGATTTACAAATAACTAACCATTTGAGTCAAGCCATAGAAATCCCTGTCCGCTTATAGAAGCGGCTCTCCTTTCAGACCAAATAACTGTTGTTCACCGAATTACTTTTCAAGGCTTTATTTTGCTTTTTTTAGTAATCATTAAACATTTGATTCATTATTTTTTTAATTATTTTCTTGTCCATACTGATTTGTACTTATTTTCTGTTATTTTTTACCCTGCTGAATTGTCTCAAAAACAAAAAAAGCGCCCTTAAATGAGGACGCTTTATATATTTATTTTGGGTTTGCAATTACTAGCTACCATACAATTCATAAAAATACAGATCACGTCCTGAGCACTTAACAGGGGCAAATCCTGCTAAACGATCACTATATAGTCCTACTGACAGATTAATATTTTTATTTTTCATTTCCATTTCAGGTACAAATATAGCATTTTTAGAAATTAATTTAACTTTATTTTAAGATTTGTAGAGCATGTCTTTAATTTTCAGCTTAAGAAAGTATCATTTTCACCGCCAAAATATGCTTGCAGATTCCTCTCTTTCCCTGATAAGCTGTAAACCAGTCGCAGGTACATTTTTGAGAAGCAGTATCAATGATCACTTTATGTACCACACTGGAACCTTTTACTTTAGCTTCTATATAATCGGCTCTGCGTTCTGTGATTTCAACTTCTTCCTTATCGATTAGTTTTTTCGCATTTTTCAATCTAGGGTTTAAAGATAAAATACGCTCCGTTTTAAAAGGAAGACGACGGTAAAAATGAGCCTTTTCGCTTAAATCATAGCCTAATAATCCCATGGAAGATAAATTGGACGTTAGATTATCCATCGTACCAAAATCGATATCATTTTCAATAGAAAGCATGGTGGGGTCAAACATCTCATTCGATTTTAACAAACTGTTTAATCCATACACCCATTCCATCGGTAAATTTTCTGTCATGGTTTCCAGAACATTTCCTTCGCCCGAAAAACCGCGATAAGAATCGGGAGAAAAAGCCATCAACAACTGCATTTTACCAAATTCGCATACAACGGCACAAGTCTGCTTATCATCAGATTCGTAAACAAAAATCTTATCTACAATTGCCAGAATTCCTTCTAATAAACGCAGTCTTTGAACGCCACCAATTCTAACACTGTCAGAAGTTGCCAAAGTCGAAAACATAAATTTCCCGGCTCTTTTGGTGATAAAAAAATCACCTTTTACACTTCCTTTCGGCAGGCTTTGGAAAAGCTGAATGGTTTGTATTTTATTGAGTTCAAACTTCAGATACATATCAGCCAAATAAAGCTGAACACTGGTTAAACCTTTTATCCATCGCATGGGCAAAGTCACTTTTTTCTCTACCACTTTTGCTTTGCTGGTAATCATCTGAACGTCTTGCTGACCAACGGCAAGGGTCACTTTTTCGTTTTTCTGAATCGCATTTAGCGCATTCAGCATGGGGTCATTAAAATCGACATTAGTCGTTCCATTTGCAATAAATTCGCCGTCGACAGCTTCGGGTTTCATGTCCAGTCTTACATAAACGCCATTGCAGGACGAAAATCCTTCAAAACGAAGTCTTTCTGAACCTGCAGAAACAATTGGATCGCGAAGGCTGGGCGGAATTGGTCCAAAACTCGAACGCACTACTTTGGCAATCGTGCTCCAGCATTTTGCCGTAACATAAGGATCTGTTAAACTTCCCCAGAAAAAACACGGAATATTATTGACTTCCTCAATTTCGGTTTGATGGGCCAAAACCAAATTATTGATTCCCTTTGATTTACTGTAGGTTGAAATTCCTTTATAATTATATTCTAAATCTGTCATTTTCTTTATTTTAAAATTTGCTTAATCAAAGATTTAAGCGAAGCATTATCTTTCCACTGTTCAAAAAACGCAATAGCCTTTTCTGATGGTTTCTGATTGGTTTTGATTAAAACATCAACATAATTTTCGACCATTTTCTTAAAATTCGTCGGCAGCTTATCGTTCACTTCTAAACGAGCAAAAAAGGTGTTGAAGAACTGCAGCAATGCGCTGTTACATAAAGGTGAAATATCTTTTAAGGCAATTATTCCATCCGTTAATCTCGAAAAAGCACCATACTTGCCTGTTGCTGTAAAAGCCGCTTTCTCTGCAAACTTTTCTATATCGATTACTTGCTTCTCAATCAGGTTCATTAAAGTTTCGGAAGCCAGTAAGCGTAAATCTTTCTTTTCCTGGAAGAAACAAAGCGCGAATAAAAATAAAACATGATCCGAGAACCTCATTTCAGGTCGGTTTAAAACCTCCAGAAAGCCTTTTAATTCTGGTTTTGAACCGTCCGGAACTGTACAGTTACTTAATAAAGTCATCGCTAAAGCATCCGGATTTTGTGGCGTCAAACTGTGCCAGTAATAGGTATTTCCGCTATAGTTTATATTGTAATCCCAACTGTTCGATCTTTTGTAAATATCAAGACTGTACAATAAATAATTAGGCGTTTTGATGTATTGCGGCAGCTCAAAACGAAGTTCGTACCACGAAGGCGATCTTTCTTTTTCGTGTGTTTTATAATTGTTCCACTCGTTCCATTTTTCCTTAAAGGAGAATTCAGTCTGAAATGGCGAAACCACAAATGGAACTTGTTTTAAATAGGTATTTTCAAATTCGTTAAAAGTATGGTCCGGATAAAATGTTCTGGCTGCAACGGCCCATAGAGATAGTATTCCACTTTCTTTGGTGGTTTTGCCTAATGTTGCCAAAAGTTTTGAAACTAATGAACCCGAATCAATCGTCAGTTTATCTTCTGCTCCCAAACAGTAAGACAATAAGGCTTTTAGTTCACCCTCAATCTCATTCAATAAAGGAAGTGCTTCATGGGTGTTTTCTCGCGGCATTCGCGCAATGGCAATCGCCAAATCAAGAGAATCAATCTCTTCGTTTGCTTTTTGATAAGCAATTACACGCTCCAGCAAAACTTTAGGAGCGACCCAATACGGTTTATGACTTGGGAAAGAAAGCAGTGGCAGTTTTGAATTGGACTCAATTTTCTGCTGTACTTTTTCTAATAATGGTCGGATTAAAACCAGTGTATTTATTTTTAAATAATGGCCATCTTTTGTACTTAACTTATTGTTGATGTTTTCAATTTTCTGAAACAAAAACAATTTCATATAGTTCTTATGAACACTTTCAAAATAGAATTTGTTCAATTGTTTTTGATAAGGCTGTAACTGCACGCTGTAATCGGCGGGAAACAAATCTCTTTGCTGAATATAAGTATTCATCAGGATTTCAGTGTCCAGAACTTCTTCAGAAGCAATGAAGTTTCCGAACTGGAATAAAATTTCGTTCCAATCCTTTGGCAGTTGCACTTCTTCGGTTAATACCAGTTCTTTTTGAGGTTGAAATTGATATTCTTCAAATCCCGCATCGTCTGCCATCAAAGCATCTTCATCTAAAAACTGACTTAAACCTGATTTGATATTTCCCTGCATCAAAGTAACATAAGTACTCAGTTTTTCTTTCAGTACTTTATCTTTTGAGGAACCGATTTTCAGAATAATTTTAGACACTTTTTCCTGTAAAGTCAAATCAGAAATCACATAGACGTCTGCCAGAATCGCGGCAATCTGATTGTTCAGTTTCGGATTGGCTTTGCTTATTTTTTCTAAAACCGGAAGCGCACTTTTTATGGCTGCCTTGCAGTCGCCACGCATCATCAAAGGTTCAAGCCATTCCAGAAATGATTTGGCTTTGAATTTCGGATGCGCATAAATTTTCTTCACCAGTTCAATTCCGTAGCTTGTAATGGGCGGATAGGCATTGTGCAAGAACGAAAATATATTTTCCTGATAAACAATCAGTTCTTCTTCAGTCGCATTAAATTCTTCGATTCTTTTTCTGAAAAACGATTTCAGATTGTTGTTCCATTCTTTGGTTTGAATCTGGATGGCATTTTCAATAAAGAAACTGCGATCCATTTTTTTACTTTCTAATAAAGATTTGTAAATGATGCTCCAGGTTTGAAATTCATCGTGTTTTTGTTTGTCATTATCTCTAAAGTAATTATTATGAAGCGTTGTTTCATAATTAAACAACTCCGGAATATCTCTTTGATAAGTGGTTTTATCTTCAAGGATTTTAGCAATAAAAACTCGGGCCTTTGTTTTGCTGCGCCATTCGTTTGTATCGGCCAGACATGAAGCATACAATTCGGGATTGAATGCTATTAGTCCTGAATTTTCTAATCGTTGAAGGTTTTCATAATTAAAACTTCTCCAATCCTGTCTTTTTACTTTTTCGAGAATAAAAGCTTCAATCCAGTTTGGTTTTGCCCACAATAAAGTTTCGAATACATACGGTTTCTCGTTGATTTCGTCAAGTAAAAGGAAAGCTTCATCCCACGGATTAATGTCGGTTTTGTCAAACAAGGCAATCGCACTGAGTGTAATAATCTCGCTTTGAGTACGGTCGCCACGAGTTCCCCAGCCATAATCGTGTTTGCCTTTTTTTACATAGTCGGGATCTTTTGTTAAATCAGTATACGTCATCCAGTAACGTTTACATTTTTTAATGTGCTTTTTTAAGGCTTCGATATTCCCTTTTGCTTTTTCTTTTAGCAGAGGCAGCATCAAACTGATGTTCTTAGATTTTAGAATTGCATCATATTCTTCTAAAACTTCATCTGAATTTTTACTCTTAGCTGATTTTGGTTTAGCAGCAACAGCAACTTCTCCGTTTTCAGAATATCCTTTTTTTATTTTTTCGGCAAGTATTTTCTCTGCCATTTTCAAACATTCCTCATCTGTCGCGAAGCTTTTTGTCTGAGAAGTTCCTGAGGTTCCATTTTTTCCGTAAGTTACAGTGTAATCTAATCCGGTAACTTCGATATCCCAGAATTTATCGGAGTTTCCATCAATGTATTTGAGACTTTTTTTCATTCGTAATCGTATAAAACAAGCGTTATTTCTAAATGTATACTATAAATTGGGTAATGTAATTAAATGTCTTTGTAATGAAAATCGTCGTTTTTTTACTGAAGAAGCTCTCTTTTGTAAGCCTAAATCCTGAACTGGCGTGCTTCTATTCCTCTTTATCGACTTTTATTTTCAACCCGTAAAATAAGAATTTTACAGCAAGATTCCCTTAAAAGAATATCTTTTAAATGTTAAAAAATCTTACGAATTAAAAGTGGTATTTGATTTCAAAAAAATACCCTGCAAATCAGTATTTGCAGGGTTTGGATTATGGTTGAGATGTCGTTTTCAGAACATCAAAAAAGACTTAATTTGCCTTTGTCACTCTAATTTTTTCCAGAGTAACTTTAGCATCTCCGCCTCCGGTTTTTTTGACAATAATATCATAGTTAGAGTCTGAATTGATTAAGTCATCTGAAATGTAATAAGAGTAACTCAATTTTACACCATCCGATCCAATTTCGTGGTTCTCTCCCGTTCCGTGGTCATGAGCTACTCCAAAGAAAGTCATTGTACCTACATACTGATCTTTTTTCCCCGGATAACGCAAATAAACCGTGTAATAATCTTTTGGTTCTTTGTAAACCACTACATCAAGATTTAGTATGATTCTGGAATTGGCAGTTTTAAAAACTCTATTGGTGTTTTTCGCAAAAGTATTGCTTACTTTATGCGTAAAAGCAGAAGTTCCTAATACTTTACCCACTTTTTGTTCCCAGATCACTTCTTCTTTTGAATCCTGAAACGAAATTTTAGCTTTTGCTGCCTGATTAGCCGCTACAACAGGAATTTTAGATCCGTAAAGCAAATCATCGTATTTATAATCTAAGTTGTAAACGGTGTTGTATACTTCTTCCATCGTATAAGTCACACGACTTCCGTCGGGATTTATAAACTGATATTGCCAAGGGTTTTCTTTTAGTTGCTCTAAGGTAGGGCGCTGTCCATAAATCGAAACGTCCCAGGAATCCCAGATACGGTCAACCATACTATGATGCAGCCAGAAAACAGGGTCAAATCCTGCCGAAGGAACATTTGCCATCAAACCGGAATATTCTTTTTGGTAGATTTCGTTATAATACGTTTCACTAGGCTGTGCATATCCGCCTCCGATAAGATTGTGCATATAACCATGAGGGGCGCCCTCAAGGCTTCTGCTAAATCCCGCGTCGCCGGTAAAAGAAGGATTTGTTTTTAATTCTTCCAAAGACAGCTGAATCTGATTGACCTGATCCGGCAAAATTGGTTTTCCATTGTTCAAAATGCTGTATCGCGCCGCAGTATAAAGAGAACCGGACTGTACTCTTAAAGGTTCTGCCATAACATTTTGAGACACTGCTTTACTGCCATAATTCCAGTACGGAAGCGCAAAATCTGCTTTTCCGGACAGTTCACGGATAATTTTTTCTAAATGCCAGATGTAAAATCTGTGCCATAATAAGAAATGCAGTTTCGCATTTTCTGTTCCGTTATGCGTACAATCGGCCCATGCCCATAACTTATCATTGATGGTCTGATATTGCGGACAAAGCTGGTTTTTACCGTTTATCACACTCGGAATACTGTGTATCGCTCCCTGATAATACCACGCCAGACCATTATCACAGCCCATTTCGCGCATTTTCTTAAAAGCCACATTCATGGCTTCCAGATTCGCTAATCCCTGAGGCGTATTAACGTTCCATCGAATGTATTTCGCATTATTTCTATTCTGACCATAGGACAACCCCGCAGTCAAAATAATACAGATTAAAATGGTAATTTTTTTCATTTTTTTTGTTTTTGGGTTATTAATAAATTGGTAGTTCACATTAAAGCACTTCGACTTCAAAAGTTAAAATCTGAGCATACTTGGGGTTTGCTTTGTCGTAGATTTTAAATTTCACCGTTCCGTTGCCTATTTTATTCGCTGGGATTACATGTATGGCAATAAATCCCTGCTGATCCGGATTAAGTTTATTAAAAGAAGATCCTTTTGGAATCCCAATCTGGCAGGCACCGTGCTGGCACATCGAGCAATCCCACTCCTTTGGAAATGTATTCGATACGGTTTCCCAAACCAGATAAATGGGTTTATTTGAAATATTTTCGACCTTGATTTTCGAAATGTCAAGCCGTTTGTTTTTCAGTACACTTTCTTTATTGACCGCAGTTCCTACTACCGAAAATGTAGGTTTGTTTTGCGCAAATGAAATAGAAACCGAAAAAAGGAGTATCCAATAAAAGTACAGTTGTTTCATGGTCGTTGATTTTAATTTTAATGAAAAACAGCAATAGCCGTTTCGTAAACTTTCTTTTTTGAAATAGGATCAGTAAAACAGTAAATCAATTGTTCCCCATCTCCTACATTTTCCAGGAAAACAAGTATTTCCAGACTTTCTCCCTCATGAAGTGCAACTTTACACCCGTTAGCCGATTCTGTTAGAGCAGTCTCACTTCCAAACCTCAACTTCAGTTTTGCATTAGGCGGAAATACAATTTCATGAAGATATAATCCCGAATTGACCAATCGAAGCAGCACCGTTTCGTGTTTACGGTCTAACGATTGTAAACCTTTGGTATCGGAAGCAACTTTGCCATTAATCAGGAAATAATTGGGTTTGTAGGGAGGAAGAACAATAGGTTTATTTCGGGGATCGTATTCGGTACCCATGATGGCATCGGCGTGCCATTTTGTATCCATTTCGTTGCTGCACCAAAGCATTTCACGCAAGGGCTCAGGCGCCAGAAGATCTTTTTCTTTCGGTTCAATAATGATGAGACCAAACATTCCCGCCTGAAGGTTGAACGGGTAATTTTCGGGACTGTAATACAAATAGGTACCCGGTTCTTCGGCTATAAAAGAATAAAACCCATGCTCCATATGATGAATGGCCTCTTTTTTCTTCATCACCTTATTGTTTTTGTCCCATTGAACAAAATCAATTGCCTTGCAAAATAAAGAGACCGGATTTCCCTGCGAAATGCTCCAAAAATCAACCCGAACAGTATCGCCAACCTTTGCCTTTATCTCCGATCCCGGCAAAGTAACCTGCCCCGAAAGAGAGTTCGTAAAACCAAAAGTCCGGACAGAGACGTTATTTTTAAGCAGTAGTTTTCCTGTTGTTCTCCCGATCACTAAATGTTCGTTTTGAGAGAACAAAAACAAATTGCTTAGTAAAAAGCAAAAGAGCACTATGGATTTGGGGCATCCTTTCATTTCTAAACTTAAATCATTCATTGCCAATACATTCAGCAATGCAATTCAAATTTAAAATTAATGTCGGTTTTGAGACCCCGTAGAAATACCTGATTTTGTAGTAAAAATCTGCCTTGAGTTTTATTTTTTAAGAATACAATTCTTCTTTGATGCGAATCGGGGTTTAAAGGATCAAGGTTCGTAGAAGTTTGGTGTGAGGTAAAAAACGGTATCGATAAAGAACAGATTCCCTTGAAACGTCAAAACATTTTCATCATGCAAATCTTCAAGAATAATACCCAATTCAGAGTTAAAATAATCATTGTTTCTAGTGTTAACAAAACCATTTGAAGTCAAAAAAACTTTTACATTTTCTAATTCCGTATCACTATTAGAATCTACGAATCTTTGTTCTACAACTGCATATAATATAGTATCCTGTTCAGAAAATCCATTTAATTGATAGGCAGTATCCCAAAAAAAATAATTATGCAGCAACAAATTATTCAAATAATCTTCCCAAGTTTCATAATAGATACTATCATTCAATTTGATCACTTTATGCTTATTTTGAAGATACACTTTTTGCTCAGCCCCCGAAGATATGAAAGCGTTGATATTAATTCCGGTAATCCAAAAAGAATTTCTGTCGCAGAATTCTTTTATTAACGCTGTTTCTTCACTTTTGATTTGCTTGCCAGACTTAAGCGCTCTGCCTGTGCTCGTGCCTTTTCTAAGGTAACGGGAGATTGTTTGGATAGTATCTCCATGCCTAACCTGGCTCTTTCCTGAAATGATATTTTGTAGTTCATTTTTCATGAAGTTTATAATGCAAATATAAATATTTTAAAATTACTACTTATCTGCCAAAATAAGACATCATAAAAGTAAGAAAAAGAATATATTTACAACAAATAAAAAAACACCCGAAAGTACATTACCAAATTAGCCTTGTATTTTACGGATCGCTGTTTTTATCAAAAAAAATAAATATCTTTGAATTATGAGCACAGAAACCAGACCCAGAAATATTGGCCGAAATATCAGCCGTATCAGAGAACTTCGCGGAATGAAACAAGAGATTCTTGCTGAAGCTATTGGAGTAAGCCAGCAATCTGTTTCGAATATTGAAGCCAGCGAAAATATTGACAAAGAAAAACTAGTACTAATTGCAAAAGCACTTGGCGTGACGGTAGAAGCGATCGAAAATTTTACAGAAGAATCTGTTTTTAATTATTTCAATACCTTTTATGATAATAGTACTGCTGGGTCTGCATCATTTAACAATCATCCAAATCATTGCACCTTCAACCCTCTTGATAAAGTGGTCGAGCTTTACGAACGTTTGGTTCAGGCCGAAAAAGAAAAGGTCGAATACTTAGAAAAATTAATGAAATTGAAATAACAGTCTCACCAAGAGAACTTTCTGATAACAAAATGCGCAAATCATCCTTTTGATTTTGCGCATTTTTTTTGTTGTCCTTTCTTTTTTAAAGTTGTGTCAAAATTTAAAAAAATAAAAACTTTGACACAGAAATTTTGTCACGGAAGTTGTGACAAAACAAAAATAAAAATCAATTTTGACACAACTTTTGTGGCAAAATGAAAATTAAAAATGTTTTTGCCACAGTTTTGTGGCAAAAACAAAAAACACAAAAAAATTGCCACAGAAGTTGTGGCAAAACAAAAATAAAAATCAAATTTGCCACAACTTTTTGTTGATGAAGGAAATTTTATTTTCTTGAGGTATTACTTAACATTAGGCACCAAGTCAAGACGATTTGAAAATGAGTTCAGGCTGAAAGGGAAATAGAGGTTTTCTTTTTTTTTATATAAAATTGAAAAAACGCAAACTTTTGAGGGTTTGCGCGTTTTTTGTTAGAATTTTATTTTAAACTATCATAATTTATCAGCATCAATTAAATTATCTCCGAACCATTCTTTAGCAGTTTCAAATATTAAAGCATTCTCCGTTTCATTTATACCATGATAGTAAATCGCTAACTCTTCTTTTGCTCTCGTACAGCATACATAAAATATTTTTTGTGTTCTTTCTAAAACACTTTGACTTCCATTCTTTTCAAAAAGATATTTGAAATTGTAGTCATTCCATTTACCATTATCAAGTACGACTAATACATTGTCAAACTCGTCACCTTTAGTTTTGTGCTGAGTCGAAAACGGTGTTTTACCTTCTAAATAATTATACAAGTTTATGAACTCTGCAAAACTTACTTCTTTGACTTTATCATAGAGATATTTTTTTTCATCTTTAAATCTATTAAATCTATCATCTCTATTGCTATTTAAAAATCCTGATTCATTAACAAAAGATAGTATATCCTCTATTTTTTCATTTGACTTTGATTTTAAATCGTCAATGATCTTTTTCAATCTATTTTTAAAAGTTAGAATACCTTCTCCTTCATTTTTCTTTAGATCAATTGTTTGTAAAAATTCGTTGAATTTATTCTGCTCATAAAGATCTACACAAAATTGAATTTTATACAAAAACTTAATTAGTACGTCTCTGTTTGAACCTTTTTTACTTTCATCTTCCTCATTCTGTTTTTTATCATCTATTAAGTTATCTTTATCAAAAAAAAGAGATTTTACTTTTTCATACTTTTCTTCTTTTATTGTATCATATAAATGAGTATGCTTTCCATCAATCCCTTTATCTATCTCTTTCATTACTTTAATTACATAAATAAAATCAATCTCTGTAATTCCAGTTTCTTCCCTAAATTCACGAATTAATACTTTATGTTCTTCTTTAATTGTATTGTCATCAATTGGTTTAATTTTCTCTAATAAAGTAATTACTTCAGATTCATTTGAAGCATATGTGTTTTTTAAATTTTCTATAAATTTTAATACAGTAAAAGAACTTAAACCTAAACTTTCTATTTTAGTTTTTATCTCTAACTTTAATGTACTAATTAAATCTTTAACTACAATATTTTTATCATAAGAGAAATTTGTAAGACGTATATATTTTCTAATCGCTTGTAGATGTTTTACAATTGGATCTTTATCATATATCTCAATAAGACTAGGAAAACCAGCTTTTTTCGCTATTAAATTATGAGTAAGATTTAGTTCTTTTGTTTCTCTAGTATTTGTAAAATCCCAAGAATATGTATTTAACAAATCTTGTTTAACAACTTCATTCTTTTCATCTTGGCTATAATAAAAAATTATGCTTCCTTTTTTTACTTGTCCAGAATTTTTATCCATGTTTGGTGCACTCTGATCATCTGAATGACTTTGTTTTAAGCCATCAGTTCGCAATTCATTTGCTAAATCATAAATTTGTTTAGGATTTCTTCTATTTTGAGTTTTTTGTACTTCCCTTACCTTATCTCCTTCTCCAATATATCCATCTAAATTCCCAATTCCACCTTCATAAATAGATTGCATTGCATCTCCAAAAAATCCTACAACAGATTTTTTTTTACTATTTTTTAGATGATTTAAAAATATTTCTATTACTTCTTTTTGAGTATCTTGATACTCATCAATAAAAATAAAGGGAAATTTATCTTTTATTACGGAACATAATTTTACAGAGTGTTTAAACATCTTTTCCGCCAATAAAATAACTTCGTCATGTGAAATTATTCCATCAGCGATTCTTAGAAAATTATCATATTTAATTTTTTCTACTTTGTCATAATAATCGATCCCAACTTTCTGATTATTTACTGTATTAATTTTTGAATTAGGATCGTTTATCAATTCAATTAAATATCTTTTCAAATCGGTTTGATAATTACTTATACAATCCCACAGGAAATCATGAATAGTTGTTACATTTAAGTTTTTATGATTAACCCTTTCTTCTATCTCTTTTACCGCAGAATTTGTATAAGTCATACAAGCAACTTTAACAAACGGATTCTCTTCTATAACTTGTCTTATTACCTGAACTAAGGAATATGTCTTACCACTTCCAGCACCACCACTCAACAAAAAATTATTCCCGTTATCAATGTGTTCAAATATTTTTCGAACCTCTAACTCTAAATTTACTCTTTTCGTAACCATAATAACCCTTGTTTTATATATGCAGGAATTTTCCATTCGCTGTAATCTTCATCACTATTCAGGAGAATATCTAGAGCAAAAGAGCCTTTACTTTCAATACATTTTTCACCCAAATCATATGCGTCCTTTGTAGCATCATAAAATAATGCCATATTTTTTAATCCATTGAATTTACTTCTATTATTTTTTATGAAAGTGATGTTTTCATCTATATTAAAAAAAGCATCTTCAAAACTTCTAGGGCAATAATTCTTAACATCTTTTATTTGAAAAGCTATCTGCAAAAAACCGTCCTTACTATTAATCCAATTTGAATCTTTTAAAAATCTTTTTTCTTCTTCAGATTTGGACAGTAATTCAGAAAAATGCAAACCTGGGAAAAAGAAATTTAAAGTTGGATTTGTTGTTTTTTGCCCTTCTATAACTCTACAACTAAAATCAGCTTGTCTATCGTTACCTTTTGACGTTTTTTTTATCTCTCCTTTATCATTTCTAATAAAATCTTTTTTTACAGAATCTAAATCAGTAACAATCAAACTTTTTACTCCTATAAAATTTATAAATCTTTCGAAGATGTTTGCATAATTTCCTACCTCTACTATTGATATATTTTGTGAAAGCAATTCTAATTCATTTTCAAGTAATGATTCCTCTAAATCTATTTTTTTCATCATTGCAGGCAAAAGTATTCTCTCTGTATCACCTTCAATAAAAATTGCTTTATCAGCAAAAAATAGTTCAGACCTATTGAGGGTTAAATATTGTTTCAAAAATCTAAAATTCTGCTCCTGTCCTGCTTCAGAATATTCATTTTCTAAATCTTTTAGATTTTTTGATTTTATACTATTTTGATTTTCTTTTTTTAGATATTTTATTGAATTAAAATCTTTACAATTTGAAACGATATGTGATGAATGCGTCGATATTACATATTGAAGCTTCTTATCTACACATCCATTTTTTACAATTCCCTCTTCTAGAAGTGATTTAATATTAGTGATAAAAACATACTGCATTTGTGGATGAGTATGAGCCTCCGGTTCTTCAATAAACAACAAATTAATATCTGCTGGCTTTTCATCCTTACTTCTCTTAAATTCTTGAAGTAATATTTCAATTTCAAAAATCATACTTATAAGATTCATGTAACCTAAACCATTATAAAATTCAGGCAAAGAGCTGGACTCATCATGCTCGTAAATAACTGTGGTGTTACCTTTGAGTAGTTCTCTTCTCTCCAAAGATGAAATAATCTTTATAACGGATTCTCCTTTTTTAATACCTCCAAATCGTTCAACTTTCTTTACAATTCTTCCAAAAAGTGAAGCATAAACATTTGTAAGTGTTTCGTCTGTTTCACTTAATGTTTCCTTAAATTCTTCTATACTTTTACTATCTTCTTCATTCTTTTCACTTCTTTCATAAATTTGTGATGTTTGGGAAGAAAGAGTTTTATCCGCTTCTTTATTAGTAACATTTCTTCTGGCACTTATATATTTGAAATTTATAACATTCTTTAAATTTACTTTAGTTGAATTATTATCTAAATCAATAAATTGATCTTCAAATAAAACTTTATTTTTATAATCGTATGCTATAGATTTCTTTCTATGATGAAAATATTTATCTTGATATAACTTAAAAAAAATGTCAAAACCTTTCTGTTTGTATAATTTTCTTTCATTTTTAAGCTTACCTTTTTCTTTTTTTATAGATTCATCTAATTTTCTTTTCTCTTCAATTTTAAAAGTCTTAAAGTCAGACCTAAACAGCTTGTAATCATTAAAATGCAAAGAATAATCATATCCTAAAATCAAATAATTATTATCAGGGTCTAAATCCATCATTAATTTTGAAATGTTTTCAAAGTCATCTTCGTCGGTATAAGAAACTACCAATCTTAAAATAATTCCATGAATATTGTCATTATAATCTTTTTCAGTTAATTCATTGGGAGATTCAATTAACTTCCTAATCTCTTCCTTATACGATATGTTGAAATCATCCGATGAAATTTTTTTATTCTCAGATTGATTAATAAATTTATCTAAGGCGCTCAATATTGAGGTCTTTCCTGAATTATTTTTTCCCAAGAGTAGAGATAAATCATTCTCCAAATCTAATTTTAAATCTTTTAGAAGTCTAAAATTTCTAATTAATACAGATTCTATTATCATATTTTTATTTTATTTCTTTTTAAACTTAACAGCTATTTTCTCCTAAACTTAATCTAAATGAATAGATTGAATTATATCAGATAAAATCGATCAAATATGCAGAAGATTTCTATAGCTTTTTTACGGTTTTCCATAATCAATATAATTTTTGAATTATTGTTTGTTTTCAAATATATACAAACAAAAAGCCTTCAAACCAAGTACAAACCCCTGATTTAACCAAGAGCTTTTCTTAAGTTCCAAAATAAAAACACTGCTGCACAATTATTTTGCGCAGCAGTGTTTTACTCAATGAAAAACTATACCATTTATTTATTATTTTTTTTATTATTTAAGACGAGTTCTTCTTTGTCCTCTTTTCCAAAATTATAAGTAATATTCAAAAACCCAAGAAAGTTAGATTTCTCAATATCATACTTGATCGTTAAAGGAATCCAAATATCTTTAGTTACACGAATTCTGAAATCGGAACTCGCTAAAAAAGTATTCTTTTTTTCATCAGCTAATTTATTTTTCAAAATCGAATTATACTCCATATATAATTTTATTTCAAATACACTTTGGTCATTTCTTTTAAACATTTTATAGTTAAGACCAGCAGAATTTCTCAATTCTAATCTTTGAACACTCTTCTCTATTAAAGTGTCGGAGTAAATTAAATTTGATCTAATATCTAATTCCAGGTTTTTAAAACCTTGCAAAAAAACAGTCCCGAAAGTAAGTTTCTTATTATTCCCCTTATCGTTAGTAGTTCCATTTAAAGAAACCGTCCATAATGCTTTTTTTTCAAGATTGGAATATTCTTTTTCTCTTAATTCATGAATTTTCTCGATAAAATCTTTCAATTTTATCGATTTGTTTCGGTTTTCAAACTCAGTAATGATTTTATCAAAATAAATATTTGAATCATCTATTTTATCAAATTCTTTATTTGTCAGTATAGAGGCTGCTATATTTATAGCTTCCATTTTTTCACTAAACTTCTTGTCACCTGTTTTATCTAATTCACTAACAAGTTTATCTTGTATTTCAGATAATTTGCTAGTCCAAAATTTATATTCAAGTTCAAGTGCAGTTTTTGCAAAATTGGCAACGTCTTTGTCTCTCTGATTAATCAAAGCGTAAGTAATTCCGCCGGAAAATCCTTTGTAATTAAACTGTTCATCGAAATTAAGCTTCGTATTGAACTCTAAATTTCTTGAAAATTTCTGTTTAGCAAAAACTGTATCTGTTGTGATATTATCCCAAAAAATAGATTTAATACCGTATAAGGTAGAATTAAATTCGACACTTTTGTTTGGCCCCGTTAAATTACTAGTTCCTAATTGAAATAAATTAGACAAAACTTCTTTGTAATTTCCTGATTTTGAATCATCCGTAGCTTCTCTGAATTTTTGTACTTTTTCATCTTGCGCTAACACAACATGAGCAGACGTTAAAAGTAGCAAGCTTATAAAATATTTTTTCATGATCTGTTTATTTAAATTTCGAAATAAAATAATTCAGTAATGAATGGCTTCGTTGTCACTCTTTTAGCATTATGAAATGGTCCTCTGATAAAACTACCCAATACTTCTATTTCTGTTTTTCCATTTATAGCGTTCATTCCAAATAGTTTAAGGGTATAGCGACCGCTTTCTATATTAAAATCTTGATTAAAAGAAGTTGCAGATTCATACTCAATTTCTTTACGAGTATCCATGTTTTTGATTTCAACTCTAATTGAATCGGGTGCTGATCCGTTACTAATTCTAACTTTTACCTTAATTGTTTTCATGATTTCTATGTTTTTAGTTAACATCTCAAAAGTATCCTGATAACAGTATATCAATCAATTACCCTTTTGTGTGATATTTTATTTTTTACAATTCTCACTTTATTTTTTGTAAGTTTATTCTATGAATACCATTTGTCTTTTTTGAGTTAATTTCTAATATCACCCAAAAGGGTAATTGCGGTCAATGAACTTATTGTACAACTTTGTAAAAGAAAATGTAACGCCATGAAGATACAAGTAGCCATAGTAGAGGATGATAAGAATTACAATCAGGCCTTAAAAAATATCATCGATTTCCAGCAGGATATGGAATGTGTGGCTCAGTTTTTTAACGGTAAAAATGCTTTGCAAAAACTGGAAGCCTTAGAGCCAGACGTGGTTTTAATGGATATTCAGCTGCAGGATTTATCAGGTATTGATCTTGTTTTTAAATTAACAGATGTAATGCCAGGCACAACCTTCGTAATGTGCACCAGTTTTGAAAATGACGAAAAAATATTTTCGGCATTACGTGCAGGTGCAAGCGGTTATCTGGTAAAAGGAGATCCGCTGGACAAGATCATTCAGGCGATTCAGGAAGCTCACAAAGGCGGTGCCCCTATGAGTTTTGCGATTGCGAAGCGCGTTTTACAACATTTTCAGGAAACAAAAGTACAAGTACAAACCTTATCGTTACTGACTGTAACCGAAAAAGAAGTTCTTGACTTGCTGGCGCAGGGACTTCTCTACAAAGAAATTGCCGATAAAAAAAATGTCACCATCGACACCATTAAAAAACACATTGGCAATATCTACCGAAAACTACAAGTAAGTAACAAAATTGAAGCAATTAACAAGTTTAACACCAAAAACTAGAAATTATGGACACTCTAAAACTACAAGAAAAAGTTACTGAAAAAACAATCTCAAAAAATTATGAAACATTCGCACCAATAGTTCTTAAAATTATGCCGGATGTAGAGGTTGATTCAAGAAATGAAGCTTTAAGAAAACTAGCAATCGATAATATGATTTATGATTTCTCTATCGATTCAGAAAATTTCATTTCTGAAATATTTAATTCTTATGATAATGCCCCCATAGAAGAAAAGAAGGTACTAGATTACTTTAAAATATACTTCATACAAGATGATAATGATCAATTTTCAATTTGTTTTTCTATATCTTCTGTAGAAACCGAAAAAATTGGAGATAAAGATTTCTTTTTCAAAATTAATACTCACAAAATAGAAAAAATTGAGAAAGAAGCCTTTATAAAATATAGTACCAATTATAAAAATAAATTACTTCAAACAATTAATTCAAAAACCTGGATAGGTGGTCTTCAGATCAATAATACGGAAGCAGTTAGTTATAAACTTAAAGACCTCTATTTTTATATTCTAAAGCATTTTTTAATTAATTCCACACCCGAATCTAGTTACTCAGAATTGTTTTTTGAAATGATTAAATTTGAAGAAACTGCTCAAGAGTCTATAAATCAAAATAAATTGAGTGTAGTCGTTCGTGCACAAAGTGTTTCAAAAGGCAGAGCTCAGGCATACGACTTTGGAAGAGTTTATCCTTAACTAAATGGAAGTATTACAAATTGTTTACATAAGTTGTTTAAGCATAACAGCACTAAAAGCAATAGTTTTGGGCTGGAAATATACATTTCCGGCTCAAAACTATTTAGGTATTTATCTAATTGGGACTTTAAGTTTAGAAGTCTTTGGAGAAATTAAAGCCTACTTAAATCAATTTGACTTTGCCGTTTATTATAATATATATGCAGTATTCTGCATTTTATTTTTTGGAATCTACTTTTCAAAGATCTTTATCGGAAATTTTAAGCGAATGGGGTTATTCGTTTCATTCGTCCTTTTATCTTACTGTTTCATTTTTATTGATATTCTAAGCACAAAGTTTTTACCACAACTAGGAATATTGGTCGCTTTATTCTACATTTTTAATTCCATTTTGTGGTTTTATCAGAAACTTCAAATTCCGGTTGAAGGTAAGATCACCGACGATCAGAATTTCTGGATTTCAACCGCTTTACTTTTCTGGAGTACTTACATCATTTTTAGGTTTACACCTATGTATTTATTCGAAAAAGAAGATCTGTTTTTCTTAGAAATTCTAAGAAAAATTAGCTCTGTAGTCAATTTTATCATGTATGCTTTATTTTATTATGCCCTTATAAAATATGAGCGAATCACAAAAACCTCAACTAAATGAGCGAGCTGCCTCACGAAATAAAACTTACTTATATCATTGCCATCATGGTGATGCTGTTATTTGTTTGTTTTATAATTATGGTTGTATTTGTTTACAACAAAAAACAGCTTATTCAGCAGCAGGAAAACCAAATCAAAGAAAGCGAGTTTCAAAACCAATTACTCCAAAAAGAACTAGAGCGTCAAAAAGCGATTCAAGTAGAAAGAGAGCGAATTTCACAGGATATGCATGATGATCTTGGTGCCGGAATTTCGGCCATAAAACTTCAGGCAGAATTTTTAAAATATAAAATGCCTGAAGAAAGTTTTTCGGAAGATCTGGAAGTCATTATATCAACTTCAGAAGAGATGAATTTAGCCATGAGAGAAATTCTCTGGAGTCTGAATTCTCAAAATGATACTATTGGTAATTTTATAGAATATGTAAGTCTCTATGTCAAACGTTTTTTAGACAAGACTACTATAACATTTCAGCTAGATTCGAATATTATTGAAAAAGAAACCAATTTATCTGTAAAAGCCAGAAGAAATCTTTTTCTGGTAGTAAAAGAAGCCGTACATAATGTCTACAAGCACAGTCAGGCAACTACTCTACAAATTCAATTTGAACAGACTGAGGATGATCTTAAAATTACGATTAATGATAACGGAGTTGGATTTTCTGATACGATTCAAAAAGGAAATGGTATGAACAATATGTCACTTCGAATGGAAGCCATAAATGGCACTTTTAAAATTGTTCCTGCTCAAAAAGGGACACATTTATTGTTTGTGTGCCCCTTAGAAGATCAAATTTTAGAACAGTACAGCAAAGAATCTTTTTAAAACATCAAAAGCAGGCCTTTCCTTATTTATACAATTCTTCTCTAATTTTGATTATGGTTTGAACGGCCTTTTCTTCATCAGGTTTGTCAGGAAGATTTGAAGTTACGTAATGACTTTCTATTGAAGCAATTAATTGATCGGCCATTTCCAGTAAATCATCGTATTCTTTGTTTCCTGCTTTTATATCTAATAATTCATCCCGATTAGAAACTCTGATATTTAATTTTCCAGTGGACAAAATTTGCTCAGCAGTTTGTAAAAGCCTGATGGTGTGCATCATGTTTTTACTGTCATAATTCTTTCCGTGTTGTTGGTTCGTATTGTAACGATCTTCGTTACGCTTCTCAATCCAGTTCCAGTATTCAGTATATTCTTTGCAATACTTTGAATAGCCATCCTGATTACAAGACAAGTAACCCATTAGCTTTTCATCTTTTGGAATTGATGAAAGCGAAACTTCATTGGAGGTTTCTTTCTGAATAATTCCTTTATAGCCTAAAGTTTTATTTTCGTCATAAAACATCGCAAACATTCCTTTTGAATTAGGAAGATTTACCAAACCAATTTGTTCCTGATTCCAGTTATTCTCTTTTAAAAATGCCAATAAAGAAACTGTTTCGTATCCATTTAAAACATAACAAAAGTCCAAAAGGTTTTTCTTTTCCTTTGGCATTGGATTTACAATTTTCTTGTTTAAACCTCTCGCCTTTTTAATCTGAGTTACGGCATAACCTGCAAAAGAATCTTTGCAAAGTTTCGACAGAAAATCTTCTATTTTCAAGTACTCCATTAAGGGATGTTTGTACAAAATACAATCTTCCGGAGAAGCCAAAATTTCAAGTATATTGGGGTTGTTTTTAAGCAATAACTCTACAAAACGACCAATTTCGTAATACACTTCATCATTCGTTTCATTACTAACTTGCGGAATATAATCTAATCCAAAGAATCTTTCTTTAGGCAGATAATAAACCCCCTTAATATCGGTGTCAGATGTTGGAGTATTCAATCCAAAAGATTTACTCCCTGAAATGACTTCGAAAAGGATAAGGTTTTGAGATTTTAGGTTTTGGATGGTCATTTTACTAATTCTTGTTTTATAGTTATTTTAAAAAACAATTCCAGCTCTTCACTCAATCTTTTCCCACTTCCTAACTTACTCGCATTCTCTTGATTAAATTGTATCGTTTCCAATAAAAAATCGGTTATTAAAGTTTCTTTAGTGTGCAAATATTTTTCATCCTGATCGGCTTTTATATTTTGCAGCTCTATTATTTTCTCTTGTATATTCTGTGGTGCAATTGGCAATAAATCGGCAAAAGCAACGGGAGGAAAAGTATTCTTTTCTATAATCCATTTTCCTGCTAAAGCCGTTCTTAAAGCATAGAAATAACTTTTTAGTTTTACTTCTTCCATTTCGCAGACTTCCATGAAATTTTTCGTTGTTCCTAGATAGTGGTGTAAAACCGCTATTGGTGAAAAACATTCGACAGCTAGATCCTGCATTTGTTTTACAAAAGCATCATTCTGAAAATACACAACTGGCGAAAACAACCACTCCATCAAAGCGGTATTAGATTTTGCTAATAACTTTACGGATTTGCGTAAATCCCAGCCAGAACCATCAAGATCATCTTCGGTCATAAATTCGATCACATCGGATTTTTCCCAAAGTGACAAATAGTAATCTGGTTTGTGTTTGTATATAAAACGAATATCGTAATCGCTATCCGGAGAAGCAAATCCCCAGGCACGACTTCCTGATTCTACTGCAAAAAGTATCTCTACATCCTTCTGCTTTTCTATTTCTTTTAATTTTTCTAGTATTTTTTCTTTCATGATTGTTTTCAAATATTAAGTAAACAGGAAAGCTTTAAATCAAGTAATAACACATGATTTAAAAGCCAACAGATAATCTTTAGAATTAAACCTAAATCCCAAAAAAGCTTTTAGCATTTCGAGTCGTTTCCTCTGCAACCTTATCTAAAGTAATTCCTTTAAACTGTGCAATGGTTCCGGCCACATACGGCAGAAAAGCAGGTTCGCAACGACGTTCGTGGTATTTCTTCAAGAGGCTGTTCGGGACATTTTTAGGAAGCATAAACGGCGCATCGGTTTCGATCATCAGGCGGTCGAGCGGTACGTATTGAATCACTTCTTTTAAATGAGCGAAACGTTTAACATCTGAAATCGCTCCGGTAAAACCCAGGTAAAATCCGTGATCGAGATAGGTTTTGGCTTCCTGCAAGGTTCCCGTAAAACAATGCACCACGGCTTTGGGCAATTGCGGTAAATAGTCTTTGGTAATGTCCATAAACTTTGTAAAAGCAGCTCTTTCGTGCAAAAACAAAGGTTTCTGTACTTCAATCGCCAATTCGAGTTGGGCTTTATAGCAGGTTTCCTGTACATTTCGGGGCGAAAAATCACGATCAAAATCGAGTCCGCATTCGCCAACCGAAACTACCTGTTTTAGTTCTAATAGTTTTCGAAGTTTCGAAATACTCTGCGCATCGAAACTCTTCGCATCATGCGGGTGTATTCCTGCTGTCGCATACAGTACGCCCGGGTACTGTCTTGCCATCTTTGCAGATTCTTCGCTATTTCGTATGCTGGTACCTGTGAGTATCATCTGTGATACGTCGGCATCGAGCGCGTCTTGTACGACATCGTCTGTGTCGTTTTGGAATTGTTTATTGGTTAGGTTAATACCTATGTCTATGTATGTATTCATTTTTTTTTAAAAGTTTCTAAGGTTCTGAGAGACTAAGATGCTAAGCTTTTCCTCTTTGGAACCGATTATTTTTTTTTAAGTTGCAAAGACTCAAAGGGACAGAAGGACAAAGGTTTCTTCTCTTTGAGTCTTTGCTTAATTATTTTTTAAGCGTAATATTTGTCATTTCGACGGAGGAGAAATCTCCACAAGCAGCTCCGCAACGTGAGTCTAATCTTTGTAGAGTTTCTTGCTAAGATTTGCTTCGCCTATTCGCTATCGCTCGAGTCTCCTTACGTCGAAATGACAAAAATGCGGAAGAACCTTTGCGAGCCTTGCATAAATCCTAGCGTTCCTTGCGGTTAAAATTGCCAATCTTTGTCGAATCCTGCGTGTGATTTCTCCCTTCGATCGAAATGACATAAAATGAGAATAATCACTGTGATGAGAAACCTTAGAACCTCAGCATCTCTAAAGAAACTAATCCTCACGACTTCCATCATCCGCCATTCTCACCAGTTTCGGTGTAAATTTAGCTACAACATCCACTAAATCCTGTTGTGCTTCCATGACCTGATGGATATCTTTATAAGCCATTGGCGCTTCGTCCAGACCTGCTCCGATAAGCGTAACGCCATGATCGCTCAGGATCGATTTCATCTCGGTTGGCGTGATGTTTTTGATGGCCTGAGTTCGGCTCATTTGTCTTCCTGCTCCATGCGAAGCCGAATTAATAGCATTCTCCTCGCCTTTTCCTCTCACCAAAAACCCCGGTGCGGTCATACTTCCCGGAATGATTCCCATCACACCTTTTCCGGCTGGAGTTGCTCCTTTTCTATGCACGATCACCTCTTCTCCGTTCCAGATTTCTTTCCAGGCAAAATTATGATGGTTTTCAACTTTGGCTAAAATCGTTGCACCTAAAGCGCGTTCCATTTTGTTATGGATAACTTCATGGCATGCCGAAGCATAATCTCCCGCCAAATTCATCGCCAGCCAGTATTCCTGTCCCAATTGTGTGTTCATATCCAGATACGCTAAGTTTTTAGCCACTTCCGGAAGTTTACAAACGTCTTTTGCAATTTTAGTATAATGTCCAGCGATTGTAGCTCCCATTCCACGTGAACCGGAATGCGTTAACAAAGCGACATATTTCCCTTTCGGAATGTTCAAAACCGCATCGTCCTGAGCAAACTCCATGATTCCGAATTCCACAAAGTGATTCCCACCACCCGAAGATCCTAATTGCGACCAGGCTTTATCCTTCAAATTCTTTACAAACGGATTCATATTGAACGTTTCGTTCTCCAAAACCGCATGCTCTGATTTGTAATGACCGTGAAATCCGTGTCCCGCTCCAAAAATAGAATTCGCAATTAATTCTTTTTTGAATTTGGCTTCGTTTTCAAAGTAAAAAGCTTCCGGAATATCATAAACCGACAACGCCATTCTACACCCGATATCAACACCAACACCATACGGGATAATGGCATTTTTGGTAGCCAGAACTCCGCCAATCGGTAATCCGTAACCCTGATGTGCGTCGGGCATTAACGCTCCGGCAACGGTAACCGGTAATTTCATGGCTACTTCCATTTGTTTTCTGGCACCGTCTTCGATATGATCCAATCCGTAAGCCGAATACACATTCGGATTCTGATTTAAAGCAATAAAATCTTCCGGCTTTTCATTGGATTTTTCGATCAAAGCAACAGCCAGTTTGCTAAAGGTTTTATCGTCTATATAATTCTCCGGAGTTTCTAAGACGTTTTTGTAATGAGCAATCATTTCGTCTCTTGTAAATCCGTTTCTTTTGCTGTTTATTTTTAAGGCAATCCCGATTATTTTTCCTTCAGGGAATCCTAATTCTAATATTTCTGTACCGTTTATTTGTGTTTTCATTGTTTTTCTTTTTAAGGGACAAAGGCCCGGAGGTTCATAGGTGCAAAGGTTATGCACTGCTGCGCAGTTATTTTAAAATCTCCCACGATTCTCTTTTTGCAGTAATAAAATTTGATGAATTCTTCTAATTTCATCTACTATTGGCTTTATTTTGTATTCTACATTGAGCATTTTAAAAACTTGCTTATCATAAAAATATGCTCTAAAAAATGTTCTATTATCATCTACATAACTAAGTGGTCCAACGTATTTTTGCATCACTTTATATCTCTCGTTTTTTTGTAAAAAATCATCTAGTTTCTCATCAAAATGTTCCATAAGATTTCGCATATCTCTATTCTTTAAAATACTTGAATCACTTACATGATAAACCTCACGTAGCTTTTCTCCTCGTCTTTTATGATATACATCTTTGCTTGGAGGCCAAAAAAAACGAGAAATTCCTCCTACATTAAGAATAATATTTTGAAGTAAATCTAGAATCGCATTGTCATTTTTGCAATCATGATTTCCGTTTTTCCAAAATTTATTTAATGACTCAACATCATTCAAAATTGAACGTGTTTTATTAAATAAAGATTCAACGTAGAAAGCTTCACTAAAAGGATGGATTTCAAATTCTAAATTTCTCATAACTATTAATTTATTTTTCAAAGATTCAAACAATACTGCGCAGTTATTTTGCGTAGTTTTTTTATTTCTCGCAAAGTCGCGGAGTCGCTAAGGATTTGTTTTTTTAAGCCACAGATTATGAGAATTAAAAGATTTTCTTTATCATTTTATGTCATTTCGACGTAAGGAGACTCGAGCGATAGCGAACAGGCGAAGCAAATCTTCGTAAGTAATTCCATAACGAAAGCCTAATCTTTGTCGAGCTTCTCGTGAAGATTTCTCCTTACGTCGAAATGACAAATAGTGCCTGTAAACTAAACCTTTGAGCCTTTGCCGCTCTGAACCTTTGTACCTCTAAAGCATTAATCAACCAACAACTGCGTCACAACCGCAGGATTCATTGCCCATTGAGCTGTATAAACCTCATCAGCATTTTCATCTTCGGTGATTGTTAATCCCTGAGCTTCCGCTTTAAGCTGTAACAAGCTTCCGATATTCAATTTGCTGTTCAATTTTGACAATAGCGCCTGAACTCCTTTAAAATCCAAACCACCCACAACCTGACCTCCGAAAGTCATTTCCAACCAAACGATTTCTCTTTTGGCTACATCCAAAACTCCAAAGACCAAACCTTTCGCCACATTCTGCGTCACACTAACCTGGTGATCTACACATGACGGATCGTAGGCAACACCTGTTCTTTCCGAGATTTTCATCGGGTATTTACTGTTCATCCAACCTACTATCAAATTTGGTGTGATGCTTCCGTTGCTATACGCATTGCAGGTAAAAGTCACAAATTTAGCTTTGGCTTTTGCCAATTCGTCGATGTTGATGTTGATATATTCGGCAGTTCCAATTTTATTCGGAATACTTCTGATATCACCACTATGCTGGCAACCGGTTGTCGTCAATCGACTGAAAGAGCAAATATCAGAACGATCTTCGTAAGCGATATGACAGCTTAAATCCATATCCAGATGTTGTGCCGGTAGATCTATACCCCACTGCATAAACAATCGCACTTCGTTACCTTCAACCGGAAAACGGGTTCCCATTAAAGCAACTGGTAAATCCTGAACAGTATCACTTCGATCTCCTATCGAAACCGGAATGTTAAACAATTGCGGATCGATATAGATGGTTTTATTGGTGTTTTTAACCGCCGCGAATCTTTTTCTCATTGCCAAAAGACACAAATCCTCAATCTGACTTTTCATCTCCTCTAACTGCAATTCATCATATAAATTCAACAATGCATTTGGATTCACTCTTTTATTGGTTCCTCCTAAAGGCTTTACACTTCTTTGTATGTTTTTATCAAAATAATTGGATGCATACATGTTCAGCGTAAAGATCAGTCTGGCCGGAACTTTATCGATAATTTCAGAAAAATGAGCAATCGTTTCGTCTGCTCCAAACCAAAGCATATTCGAAAATAAAGAACGGGCAAACAACCCCGGACGTTGCTTTAACAACGCAAATGTTTTATCGGCATCAAACTTTAACCTTAACGAATTTACTTTTCCCTGCCAAACGTCATATACCTGATTGTAAAATACATCCATTAAAAAATTCAATTTCTCGAATCCTTTTCTTTTGCTGTATTCTGCCAAACGCAAGGCACGGATAAAACGAACCCACATTCCTCTTTTTGGATGCATGGTTTCGCACATAGCCTCAACTTCCATATCCATATTATTCAACCAGTTGGCCACCATCAAACATTCTTTTCGGGAATATTTCAATTTCAACTCTTTTTGAGACGCTATTCTCGCCTGAACGCTTGTATCCAGAGCACTGTAAAAATGCTGTCCATTTTTAGCAGCTCTTTTAACAATCGTTTTTGGCTCGATAATCTGAAGCATTCCTGTATTCTTAAACCATAAATATCTTAAAATATCCGTTGGAGTTTTCAAAAATTGCGAAGCCTCGTCTTCTTTACCGTTTTCAATCAAAAGATCGATCACCAGCATTAAAGTTTCCTTCATTGCTACTTCTGTTTTTGTTAAAGGCAAGTACTGCATCACCATTTTTAAGCTGTCTATCTGAGTAGCGTCTAAAGCAGTTTTGGATTGCAATAACGAAATATAGAACTCATTTAAATCTTTTTCAGACCACAATTCAAGCACTTTCAACTTGCTTCCTTGTCCTACTTTTTCGATTTTCCCAAATTCAAACGGAGTTCCACAGAATGGACAACCGTTGTATCTTTCTAACGGAAAAGTATTATCTAGGATAATATGTCCGCATTGCAATGTAGTTCCGTTTTTAGTTTTGAAAACATTTCCGAAATATGTAATAATATGATCCAAAACAGATTCTCCTGTTGGAACATTCCATTCTTTCACCAATGGTGTCCAGTTTTTATCGGTTCCTAAAACTTCTCTCAAAACTTCTAAAACCTCAACTTTATAAGTCGGATTCACATTGTTTAAAGCATGAAGCAAGGATTCTGAAAATGTAAATCCCAATTTTGAAACATTGGCTAACAAAACGGATGTTGTTCCTGATAAATTTGTAACGTCATTCACAATCATTTCTGACGGAATGAAAATAGCGTTCTGACGTAAACTGATTTTTAATAATGCTTTTGTTTTCATTTTTTTTAATTTTTAAAATTTAGATAATGGTGCTTCTGATTCTACCTAAAAGATTTGAAGTAAGAAGCACTTGACCTGAAATTGGAGGATAATGGACTAACTAAGCTAAAATGGAGCGGGCGACCGCGAAAGAAGTAAGTTAATCTTGACCCTCGTTTATTAATGATAATTTTAAAACTTGCCGGATTCGAACCGGAAATGCCGATATTCTGAAGTAAGTTTTAATTGATCATCAATAGAGAAGCAGATGGGATTCGAACCCACGACCCGGACATTAAAAGTGTACGAAGTAAGTTTTGATTGACCTTTTACCGATAATTTCAAAACTACCTGCTCTAACCGTTGAGCTACTGCCTCTATTATGATTGAAAAATAAAAAGGTAATGGTGTAAGTGTGTACGTTGGAAAGTTTTCTGAAGTAACTCAAACTTGACCTGTTTTATTCTTTATTCTATTTCTATGAACGTTTGTTTTTATTTCTGAACAAAGATTTCAAAACCACTACGCAATTATTTTGCGCAGTAAAAAAAGAATTTTAAATTTGAGTAAATATTAATATTAAAAAGGGCGTAAGTCCCGGAGGGATGTTAGAACTATAGATACATTTGAAGAGCCCCGGCGGGGCGACATATTCGATCAATGAAAGGAAAGTAAAAGGTGCCACTCCGCCGGAGCTTTTTAATCATCGTCTATAAACTAGCTGTAAATATTTCGCTCCTCCAGAGCTTTTCATTAGATTAAAATAAAAAATACCATATGGATTTAAAGGAAATTTATGCTGAATTACTCTCCGATATTGACTTTCCAGCAAATGAAATTCAGCAAAACTGGATGGATTTAGAAAAGGCCTATTCCAAAAAATCAAGGCATTATCACAATCTCACTCATTTAAAACAAATGATCGAGAGCTTTCAGGTCTATCGCGATAAACTTGAAAATCCGAATGAAGTATTATTTTCAATTTTTTATCATGATTATATTTATTCGGCTTCCAAAAAAGACAATGAACTTAAAAGTGCCGAGTTTGCTTTATCGATTCTTCCCGAAAATAGCCGCCTAAATAAGCAATTCATTTTTGATGCGATCTGTGCGACACAACAACATTTGCATAATAACGATGAAGACATTAACTGGTTAATCGATTTTAATTTGAAGATTCTTGCTAAAGATTGGGAAGATTATAAAATCTATTTGGAACAAATTAGAAAAGAGTACCGTATTTACCCTGATTTTCTCTACAAACCCGGACGTGCCAAAGCGCTGAAACATTTTCTGGAAAACGAGTTTATTTTTCAAACTAAGGAATTCAGGGATTTGTATGAGGAAAAAGCAAGATTAAATATTGAAAAAGAGATTTCATTATTAACGTAAATACGCGTGAGGGATTGAGGCGGTATCCTTTTGTGAAGAGAAACGGAACAAAAGATATAGCCGAAAGCCCGACCCGGAGGGGCACGCCCAAAAAAACAAACCATGTCACAAAACAAAAATGCCTTAATTCGGTACAAAACGATAGACAAATGCCTTCAAAATAAATACCGGCAATGGACTTTAGACGACTTAATCGAAGAATGCTCTGATGCTTTGTTTGAATACGAAGGCCGTGCTAACCCCATCAGCAAACGAACCATTCAGATGGATATTCAGCTCATGCGAAGTGAGAAACTGGGGTACAATGCTCCAATTGTGGTATATGATAAAAAGTATTATAAATACGAAGACGACGAATTTACGATAACCGATATCCCTTTAACCGAAACAGACATGAATGTGCTCACCGAAACTGTTTCGATGTTGAAGCAGTTTAAAGATTTCTCTCTTTTTAATGATGTATCGGACATTCTACAGCGTTTGGAGGATAAAATCTACGCCGAAAAATCGCATACCAAACCTGTTATCTATCTGGACAAAAATGAAAAGCTTAAAGGACTTCATTATCTGGACGAGATTTATCAGGCCATTATCAAAAAGGTAGTTTTGGTTATTACCTATAAATCGTTTAAATCTCAGGAAGAAACCAAATTTCACTTCCACCCTTTTATTTTAAAGGAATTCAATAACCGATGGTTTCTGGTGGGAAAGAAAAAAGGTTCACAGCCAATTACCAATTTGGCGCTTGACAGGATCATAGCCATAGATTACGATTTCAACATTCCCTATTTAGAAGAAAACTTTGATGCAGAGCTCTTTTATAAAAACGTAATTGGGGTAACCGTTAATACAGGTTTACAACCCAAAAAGATCGAACTTTGGATAGACGCAACCAACGCACCTTATGTGTTAACCAAACCTCTGCATCACACGCAGCGGCTCATTAAAGAAAATGATGACAAAAGCATCATCGTTCATTTATTTATTTCTCCAAATTACGAAATGGAACGTATTCTTTTAGGGTTTGGTGACGGCATCGAAATTATTAAACCCGAATACCTGAGAAATAGAGTAAAAACTATACTTCAAAAAGCAATTTCACGATATGATCCTGAAAATGCCATTGAATTAAAGCCATAATTTTTTACAAAATGCAGAATTTTATCTTATTATAAAACCATAAAACAATTTTTACAGCATAAATTTTGTTAAAACATCAAAAAAGAATAGTATATTTCAATTAAATTTTAATCGTAAACCCCTATAAATCAAAGGGATTTTTTAACTAACCAAAAAATTATTAAAAAATTATATGCATGCATAGTATTTTTTAATTATATTTGAAATCGATATAGTTACATATGAAAGAGAAAACAATAGATTATATTCTGCGTGCTACATGGCAAGCTGTATCAAGAATGTACAACGAAGAGGCTGCTAAGTACGATGCCACAATGGCTACCGGGTTTGCCCTTTTGAGTATAGATAAGGAAGAAGGAACCCCATCGACAGCTTTGGGTCCCCGAATGGGCATGGAAGCCACAAGCCTTACCAGAACATTGAAATCTATGGAAGATAAAGGTTTGATTGTTCGCAAAAAAAACCCAACGGATGGTCGCGGTGTTTTGATTTACCTGACCGAATTTGGAAAAGAAAAAAGAGATTTATCTAAAAATACAGTTCTGAAATTTAATGAAACGGTAAGAAAACATGTTTCTGATGAGAAACTAAACCATTTTATCGAGGTTTCTGAAATCATAAACGAATTAATTCAGGATAAGAACATATTCAATCAAACAGAAAAATCAGAAAATGAATAGCCTTAGTTTATAAGGAGTATTCAAATCAAATAAAAAACAAAATATTAACTATGAAACGCACAATTAAAAAAGTCGCTGTAATTGGATCCGGAATTATGGGTTCGGGAATAGCTTGCCATTTTGCCAATATTGGTGTTGAAGTTTTACTGCTTGACATCGTACCACGCGAGTTGACAGAAGCTGAAGCTAAAAAAGGATTAACGCTTGAAAGTAAAGCTGTTCGCAACCGAGTAGTAAATGAGCATCTGGCGAATTCATTAAAATCAAAACCATCTCCTATTTACAGTCAAAAATTCGCAAACCGAATCACCACTGGAAATACAACAGATGATATGGCAAAAATTGCCAATGTGGATTGGATTATTGAAGTAGTTGTGGAGCGTCTGGATATTAAAAAACTGGTATTCGAACAAATCGAGCAGTTCCGTAAACCGGGAACTTTAGTTACTTCGAATACTTCCGGTATTCCAATTCACTTCATGAGTGAAGGAAGAAGCGAAGATTTCCAACAACACTTCTGCGGAACTCACTTTTTTAACCCTGCGCGTTACTTAAAGTTATTTGAAATTATTCCTGGTCCAAAAACTTCAACTGAGGTATTGGATTTCTTAAACGAATACGGATCTAAATTCTTAGGAAAAACTTCGGTTGTTGCTAAAGATACTCCGGCGTTTATTGGAAACAGAATTGGTATTTACGGAATTCAGAGTTTATTCCATTTAGTAAAAGAAATGGGATTAACGATTGAAGAAGTGGATAAATTAACCGGACCGGTAATTGGCCGTCCAAAATCGGCTACTTTCCGTACCGTTGACGTGGTTGGTTTAGATACTTTGGTACACGTTGCCAACGGTATTTACGAAAACTGCCCGAACGACGAACAACACGAATTGTTCAAACTTCCGGATTTCATCAACAAAATGATGGAAAATAACTGGTTAGGAAGTAAAACCGGGCAAGGTTTCTACAAAAAAGTAGACAAGGATATTCTTTCTCTTGACTTAGAGACTTTAGAATACCGCGCTGCTAAAAAAGCAAATTTTGCGACTCTTGAACTGACTAAAACTATCGATAAACCGATCAATCGTTTTAAAGTTTTAGTAAAAGGAAAAGACAAAGCGGGAGAATTCTACCGTAAGAGTTTCGCCGGAATGTTTGCTTATGTATCCAACAGAATTCCTGAAATCTCAGACGAATTATATAAAATTGACGATGCCATGAAAGCTGGTTTTGGGTGGGAAAATGGTCCGTTCGAAATCTGGGACGCTATTGGTGTTGCCAACGGAATCGAAATCATGAAAGCCGAAGGTTTAGCACCTGCTGCCTGGGTTACTGAAATGTTAGCTTCCGGAAGTGACAGTTTCTATTCTGTAAAAGAAGGAGCAACTTTCTTCTATAATATTCCAACAAAATCACAAACTAAAGTTCCTGGACAAGATTCATTCATTATCCTGAACAACATCCGCGAAAGCAAAAAAGTCTGGAGCAACAGTGGAGCTATTATCGAAGATTTAGGAGACGGAATCTTAAACTTAGAATTCCAGTCTAAAATGAATACCATTGGTGGAGATGTACTTCAGGCCATCAATAAAGCCATTGACTTATCTGAAAAAGAATACCAAGGTTTGGTTATTGGAAATCAGGCAGCGAATTTCTCTGTTGGAGCTAATATCGGAATGATTTTCATGATGGCAGTGGAACAGGAATATGACGAATTGAATATGGCGATCAAATTGTTCCAGGACACAATGATGCGCGTTCGTTATTCTTCGATTCCGGTTATCGTAGCACCTCACGGAATGACTTTTGGCGGTGGATGCGAAATGAGTTTACACGCTGATAAAGTAGTAGCTGCTGCTGAGACTTACATGGGATTAGTGGAATTTGGTGTTGGTGTACTTCCTGGTGGTGGTGGATCTAAAGAAATGGCTTTAAGAGCTTCTGATTTATTCCGTAAAAACGACGTGGAATTAAACGTTCTTCAGGAGTATTTCCTGACTATCGCTATGGCTAAAGTTTCGACTTCCGGTTACGAAGCTTTTGATACCGGACTTTTACAACACGGAAAAGATATTATCGTAGTCAACAAAGACCGTCAGATTGCAGAAGCTAAGAAACACGCTTTGTTAATGGCAGAAGCGGGTTATACACAGCCTATCAGAAGAACGGACGTGAAAGTATTAGGAAAACAAGCTCTTGGAATGTTCTTAGTAGGAACGGATCAAATGCAAGCGGGTAAATACATTTCTGAGCACGATAGAAAAATCGCAAACAAACTGGCTTACGTCATGGCAGGTGGTGATTTATCTGAAGCTACTTTAGTATCTGAACAATATTTATTAGATATCGAACGTGAAGCTTTCTTGAGTTTATGTACTGAAAGAAAAACTTTGGAGAGAATCCAATATATGTTAACTAAAGGAAAACCACTTAGAAATTAGAAAATAGAACAAAGAGAATAGAATATAGATTTTAAGACTTAGTAAAGTCTATTTTCTATACTCTATCTTCTATACTCTTAAAAAACGAAACAAATGAAAACAGCATATATAGTAAAAGCATATAGAACCGCAGTTGGAAAAGCTCCAAAAGGGGTTTTCAGATTCAAAAGACCTGATGAATTAGCGGCTGAAACCATTCAGTTTATGATGGATGAACTGCCTGATTTCGACAAAAAACGTATCGATGACGTTATGGTAGGAAATGCCATGCCGGAAGCAGAACAAGGTCTTAACGTTGGACGTTTAATCTCTCTTATGGGATTAAAAGTAGAAGACGTTCCCGGAGTTACCGTAAACCGTTACTGTGCTTCAGGATTAGAAACGATCGGAATGGCAACTGCTAAAATCCAGTCAGGAATGGCAGATTGTATCATCGCCGGTGGTGCAGAAAGTATGAGTTATATTCCGATGGGAGGTTACAAACCAACTCCGGATTATAAAGTGGCTGCTGCAGGTCATGAGGATTACTATTGGGGAATGGGTTTAACAGCTGAAGCGGTTGCCAACCAATACAAAATCTCCAGAGAAGATCAGGATGAGTTTGCTTACAATTCTCATATGAAAGCCTTAAAAGCGCAGGCGGAAGGAAAATTCGACAAACAAATCGTTCCAATTACTGTTGAGCAGACTTTCATCAACGAAAATGGTAAAAAAGAAACCACATCATACGTTGTAAATAAAGACGAAGGCCCAAGAGCCGGAACAACTAAAGAAGCTTTAGCAGGTTTAAGAGCCGTTTTTGCTGCAGACGGAAGTGTAACTGCCGGAAACTCTTCTCAAATGAGTGATGGTGCGGCTTTCGTTTTGATCATGAGTGAAGAGATGGTAAAAGAATTGAATCTTGAGCCTATCGCACGTTTGGTAAACTTTGCTTCTTCTGGTGTTGAGCCAAGAATCATGGGTATCGGACCTGTAAAAGCAATTCCGAAAGCCTTGAAACAAGCAGGATTAACACTTAACGATATCGAATTAATCGAGTTGAATGAAGCTTTTGCTTCTCAGGCTTTGGCTGTTACCCGCGAATTGAACATCAACCCGGAAATCGTAAACGTAAACGGTGGAGCTATTTCATTAGGACACCCTCTGGGTTGTACAGGAGCTAAACTTTCTGTTCAGTTATTCGACGAAATGAAACGCAGAGGCAACAAATACGGAATCGTGAGTATGTGTGTGGGAACTGGGCAAGGTTCTGCAGGGATTTACGAGGTGTTATAAGAAAGCATTATTAAGTAAAGTATATACGTTCAGTTTGTCATTTCGAGGAACGAGAAATCTCCGCGACGATTTCCCACACAGCTGATAAACTTTGTAGAGCTGCTTACAGAGATTTCTCCTTCGTCGAAATGACAAGATTGTGTACAAAAAACATAAATAAAAAATAAAAAAACATAAGCAATGGCAGATACAATCGAAAAAAACGTGACTCGTGGTGGTCAGTTTTTAGTTAAAGAAACAAAATGCGAAGATATCTTCACTCCGGAAGATTTTTCGGAAGAGCAATTGATGATGCGTGACTCTGTAAAGGAGTTCGTAGACAAAGAATTATGGGCGCATAAAGATCGTTTCGAAAAGAAAGATTACGCTTATACAGAATCTTCTATGCGTAAAGCAGGTGAATTGGGACTTCTTGGAGTTGCTGTTCCGGAAGAATATGGCGGATTAGGAATGGGATTTGTTTCAACCATGTTGGTTTGTGACTACATTTCAGGAGCAACAGGTTCTTTCTCAACTGCTTTTGGTGCACATACCGGAATTGGAACTATGCCAATTACACTTTACGGATCTGAAGAGCAAAAGAAAAAATACGTTCCTAAATTGGCTTCAGGAGAATGGTTTGGTGCTTATTGTTTAACTGAGCCAGGTGCAGGATCTGATGCTAACTCAGGAAAAACGAAAGCAGTTTTATCTGAAGATGGAAAATACTACTCTATTACAGGACAAAAAATGTGGATTTCGAATGCAGGTTTCTGTAGCGTTTTCATCGTTTTTGCCCGTATCGGAGATGATAAAAATATCACAGGTTTCATCGTAGAAAACGATCCGTCAAACGGAATTTCTATGAACGAAGAAGAGCATAAATTAGGAATTCGTGCTTCTTCTACTCGTCAGGTTTTCTTCAACGAAACAAAAGTTCCGGTTGAAAACATGTTATCTGAAAGAGGAAACGGTTTCAAAATCGCGATGAATGCTTTAAACGTTGGTCGTATTAAATTGGCTGCTGCTTGTTTAGATGCGCAAAGAAGAGTTACTTCCGGAGCTGTAAAATATGCTAACGAAAGAATTCAGTTCAATACTTCTATTTCAACTTTTGGAGCGATCCGTTCTAAATTAGCTGAAATGGCAACTAACGCTTACGCTGGAGAAAGTGCTTCTTACCGTGCTGCAAAAGACATCGAAGACAGAATCGCTGCTCGTGAGGCTGAAGGAACTTCTCATCAGGAAGCTGAATTAAAAGGTGTTGAAGAATATGCTATCGAGTGTTCTATCTTGAAAGTAGCCGTTTCTGAGGACGTTCAATCTTGTTCTGATGAAGGAATTCAAATTTTTGGCGGAATGGGATTCTCTGAAGATACTCCAATGGAAAGTGCCTGGAGAGATGCTCGTATCGCTCGTATCTACGAAGGAACAAACGAAATCAACAGAATGCTTTCTGTGGGTATGTTGATCAAAAAAGCGATGAAAGGTCACGTTGATTTACTTGGACCAGCAATGAAAGTTCAGGAAGAATTAATGGGAATTCCTTCTTTTGATACTCCGGATTTCTCTGAATTATTTGCAGAAGAAAAAGGAATCATCGCTAACCTGAAAAAAGTGTTCTTAATGGTTGCTGGTAGCGCTGTTCAAAAGTATGGTCCTGAATTAGATTCTCACCAACAATTATTGATGGCTGCTTCTAATATCCTTATCGAAATCTACATGGCTGAAAGTACTATTCTTAGAACTGAAAAATTAGCCAAAAAAGAAGGTGAAGATAAAGTAAAAGAACAAATCGCTATGGCAAAATTATACTTGTACAAAGCGGTTG
Source organism: Flavobacterium sp. CFS9 (assembly GCF_041154745.1). Classification (NCBI taxonomy): domain Bacteria; kingdom Pseudomonadati; phylum Bacteroidota; class Flavobacteriia; order Flavobacteriales; family Flavobacteriaceae; genus Flavobacterium; species Flavobacterium sp. CFS9. The sequence continues at coordinate 376,203 of NZ_AP031573.1, forward strand.
ATATCGTGAACTTAAACGGAAAAGAAGGAATTGCTTCTTTTGCTGAAGGTGACGAACAACGTATGATGTTAATGGGGCTTAAACGTTTCACAAAATATACAAACTTACCAAACGTGGTAGCATTGAGGGAAACAATTGCTGCTAAATTAGTTGCAGAAGATTCTTACTGTTTCTAATAGAAAAATAGTTTTTAGCTTTTAATTTGTTTAAACCCGCACTAATCCGAAACAGTGCGGGTTTATTTATTTATTTTTTTGACTAAATCTAGGGAATGAACCTTCGCAATATTTTTGCAACGATTTGCAAAATATTCGTTAAAATTAACCCTTAGACACCTATAGAATAGTTAAATATTGGTGGTATTACTTTATATTTAGCATTCTAAAAACTTTAAAAAACATAAAATGAAACAAATTAACCTGTTTGCCCTGATTCTATTGTGCAACTTTACCACAAGTACATTTGGGCAAAAAAGCAAAAAAATGGATATCATTGCTTACTATACCGGCGATGACAAGTTAATTAACGAATATGAAGTAAGTAAACTAAATCAAATTATCTTCAGTTTTTGCCATTTAAAAGAGGGAAAACTAAGCGTTGATTCTGCAAAAGACTCTACTACGATTAAACATTTGGTTTCGCTAAAAGCATCCAATCCACAATTAAAAATTATTCTTTCACTTGGAGGTTGGGGAGGTTGTGAGCCTTGTTCTGCAGCATTTTCAACACCCGAAGGAAGACTTACTTTTGCCAAATCGGTAAAAGAAGTGAGCAATTATTTTAAAGTAGATGGTCTAGATTTAGATTGGGAGTATCCGGCAATTGAGGGACTGCCAGGGCATTTGTTTCAACCGGCTGACAAGCCAAATTTCACCGAATTAATCAAAATTTTGCGTTCCACTTTAGGCAAAAAATACGAACTGAGCTTTGCTGCCGGAGGTTTTCAAAAATTTCTGGACGAATCCATTGACTGGAAAACGGTTATGCCTTTGGTAAACCGTGTAAACATAATGAGTTATGATTTAGTAAACGGATACTCAAAAGTTACCGGACACCATACGCCTTTATACAGCACTAATCCAAAAGAAGAATCTACAGACCGAGCAGTTGAATATTTATTGAAACTGGGAATTCCTGCTGAAAAACTGGTTATAGGAGGTGCCTTCTATACCAGAACCTGGAAAAATGTAGAAAATATTAATAATGGTTTGTATCAGGCAGGTGAGCATGTTCAGGGCGTTTCTTTTAAAGATTACAGCACTTTTTATACAGAAGCCAATGGATGGAAATACTTTTGGGATGAAAAAGCCAAAGCACCTCACTGGTACAATGAAAAAGAAAAAACATTTGCTACAGGTGATAATCTGGCCTCAATAAAAGCTAAAGCGGAATATGCTAAAGCTAAAAACTTAGGTGGAATCATGTTTTGGGAATTGCCTCTGGATGCCACACGCAACGGAATGGTCAATACAATTTACGACGTTAAAACCGCTAAGTAAAAAACTTTACATCATAAAAAACGGCACCTATTCAAAAAATAGCTGCCGTTTTTCTTATCGCAAAAATTTAAAACTAAATTTTAACTTTACTCTTATCCAATTCACCTATAAAAGGAATTGTCTCCAGAATTTCAGCTCTGATTATCGTCTGCAGATATACTTCCAATTGAATGAACTTCGCAGCATTGATGGCACCGATCACTTTCTTGGCCTGAGTATAGGTTTTCGAATATAACTTTTCATATCCAATGTGATTTCGTAAAGTTGCTTTTGCCAACTCATCGGCTTTTTCATCGGTAAGTGTTGCATAGTTTGCTGCATAATCGTTAATCAATTGAAATTTCGTTTGCCCAAGCCCTTTGCGATCCGCTTCATAACTATCATACACTTTTGCAAATGCAGCAGCCTGACTATCCGATAGATTCATGTACTCTTTTACGAGATCTCCTTTTGATTTTCCGTAAAAACTTTGCAAAACATCTATATCCTCTTTAAATGTGGATTGAGCATAGGAAGAAAATGAGACAATTGCCAAAACAAGAATAAGGCTTATTTTTTTCATAGTTCCGGGGTTTTAAATTAGTTTTTATAATTACTTATTCTCCTCTTCTTTTGGCGCTCTAATCAAACCATCATAAGAAATAGATGCTTTATTGTTGCTATTGACTGTAAGTGTTGTGTTTCCATTATTGAAAATAGTGAATAATAAATTATACACATCATCTTTTCCTTTAACGGTCGCTCTTAAAATGTAATTTTTCTTTTTCTTTTCGATTTTAATATCTTCCGGTATTCCTTCGAATTTTATTCCACCGTCTCCCCCAAAAGCAACATTGTAGGCACGGCCAAAAAAAGGAAGATCACAGGTAGTTTTATCTGGACGAAAATTCAAGAGATAGTTGTTAGAATTCAGAATAATAACTCTTCCGCCCTGCGGGTTTACTTTTTGTGCTTCAAAATCGAACTTTTTAGAATCAATTAATGCTTCCGTTTCTTTTTGTTGCTGTAAATCTCTTTCAGCTCTTAGCTCTTTTTTTGTCTTTTCCTGTCCAAAAACAGAAACATTTAAAAAACAGCATAGCAACAATAAAATGGATAATTTAGTTTTCATAAAGTGCAAATTTTAAAAGATTAGAGAAGAAAGTTACTATTTTCTGGTAAATCGCATCAATGCAATATCTGCCGAGATAAAATGCAGTGTTTTCCCTTCATCTGTAATATCGTAGGAGGTAATTTTTGGCAAAGTGCCCATAAAAAGACGTTCCCCTTCCTGTGCTTGCGGACACATCTTTTTAGTTGTAGCCATTGGATGTGTCAGATCAATTTTAGAACCAGTAACCACAAGTGCTCCGTTGAAAGAATTACATCCGTTATTCCCCGATACTCTTTTTTCAGTCAGATTGAAGTTAATGGTTGGCTTATTGTTGGGATATAAAGCATCAAAATCAACACCTGAACCAGAGATGTAATTAAGCTCCCAGTTTCCTTCAAGTTTAGAAGCATTATCCCCTTTTACTCCTTTAGAGCAATTACAGGAAACCAGAACAATTCCCAAAAAAACGAAAGATAAAATACTCTTGATCATAATATTTAAGATTAAGTTAGAAAATAAAACCCTTGATTTTCAAGTGAATAAACTCATAATTACACGAATTTACGTAATATTTTTTGGTTCATCAGCTAAAGTTGCCCTAAATTCCGATCAATAGTTTTAGTTTTTTTTAACGATCGGTACCAATCCATGTCAGTATTTTATGTTAATTTTACTTAAACTATAATAAAAAGCCTCTTCTATGAAAAAAATAATCGCTTCTTTCGCTATAATTACAGCTTTAATCATTGGCTGTAAAACCAGTACAAAATCAAATGATGCCAAAACCCTAACGGTAACTTTAGAGCCAAAAAGCAAAAGCACAGTAGCCGGAACAGCTACTTTTACCGAGAAAAAAGGAAAAGTAACTTTTGTTGCCAAAATAACGGGGCTGCAACCGGGAGTTCATGCTATTCACATTCATGAAAAGGCAGATTGTAGTGCTGCTGATGGAAGTTCGGCCGGAGGACATTGGAATCCAACTTTTAAAAAACACGGAAAATGGGGTGTTGCCGAATACCACAAAGGAGATATCGGAAACTTTACTGCTGATGCAAATGGTAACGGAACGATAACACTAACTACTGATGAATGGTGCATTGGCTGCGGAGATGAAAATAAAGATATTCTGGGAAAAGGATTAATTGTTCATCAGGGATCTGATGATTTTACAACACAGCCTACAGGAAATGCGGGCGGAAGAGTTGCCTGCGCCGGAATCATTAAATAAAAAACATAAAACCGTAATAACCACTACATTTTCACAAAATCTAGTGGTTATTTCATTTTAATTTTACACTAAAACAAGAAAAAGATATAGCTTTGCAGCTATAAATTATAAAGTTAATGATTAACCCATCGGCACCAGGCTGGATAGATAAGTTTTTTAGCGAACAGAAGTTTTCGGAGGCTATTCCTTTTGAGACTCCTGAGTCGTTTTACCATAAAGTCAGAGAAACCGGTTTTATTTACGGTCACATCATCGCTATAGATTCTCAGATTCCAATCCCAATAAAAGGCTGGTTCAAAACCGAAATTTCCAAAGTAGCTTTATTAAATACTTTGTATGGTGTTTTTTGTTTGGAAAAAAGAAGTTCAGAACCAAATAATTTTATTTCAGAAGTTTTAAAATTCTATAAAGAAATGAGTCCGGAAGGTTTTAATATCTTTAAAATTCTGCTTCCAAAAGACACTCCTTCTCTTTCATTAGAAAACATTATAGATCAGCGTGTTCAGACCAATGACAGTATTATCAGTAAAAACTTTTCGCATTTAGTAACCAATGCGCTTTTGTTTATTGATGTACTGGCTTTCAGACAATATTTAGAACACGGAACTATTCCTGAAAAATACTTAAAACGAATCGAAGAAACCGTTATGGGTATCGTGGCTCTGGCTTTAAAAACCAAGACCATAAAATCTCAGCATGACGACTTACTGATTAAACTTTTTGAGGCCTCTATACGTTATTCTAAATTTTCGAAGGTTACGGTTGATACTTTAGAAACATTACAATTGGACTTTTACACCCATAAACTCGAACACTATTATTTGATTGATATGGCCGGAATGGCTTTGTGGAGCGATGGTGTTGTAGAAAACGAAGAAGCTTACTTTTTGTACTCTTTAGGATCGATGATGGGAATTTCTGATGATTTTGTGACCAAAAGCATTGAAACGACCAACACGTTCATTACTACTCACAAAAAGAAGATTCCTTACTTTAATTACTCCAATCCTGTAAAACATTTTTACGACCAAATGACCCACAGTGTGGTAAAGCTGATTGTAAGAAACAAAAACAGATTAGTTAAGGAAATTATTCAAAGTAAAGAATTAATGGTTCTGCTGGCTTATTCTACCACCAGAGATCTGGACGCTAAAGAAAAGAAAAAAGTAAAAAAACAGCTTTTGGACATCTGCAAAACGATTCCGTCGCTTACCATATTTTTACTGCCCGGAGGAAGTTTATTACTGCCGATTCTTATCAAATTTATTCCAACTTTACTCCCGTCTGCTTTTAATGAAAACCTGGACGAAAACGAATAAAAAAATCGCCCTTTTGAGGCGATTTTTTTTATATTATAGATCTAACTGATAAACTTCATCAAGCTCCTCATTTGAAGCAATATTCACATTTAAATCGGTTACAAAACCTGAATTTAAACCGTAAACCCATCCGTGAAGCATCAAATCCTGTCCGTTTTTCCAGGCTCCCTGAACGATAGAGGTTTTAGCTAAATTGTAAACTTGCTCTTTTGCATTGATTTCAACGAAAGTATTGAAACGCTCTGTCTCATCTTCAATTGAATTCAGGTACTTATCGTGCAGACGGTATTCATCTTTAATGTGACGAATCCAGTTATCGATAATTCCAACAGACTGATTGCCCATAGCAGCTTTCACACCACCACAGCCATAATGTCCGCAAACAATAACGTGTTTCACTTTTAAAACATTTACCGCATAATCCAAAACACTCAACATATTCATATCAGAGTGTACTACCATATTGGCGATGTTACGGTGTACGAAAACCTCACCCGGTTTAGCTCCAATAATTTCATTTGCCGGAACACGACTGTCTGAACATCCAATCCATAACAATGGCGGTGTTTGTCCTTTTGCCAGATCAGCAAAATAATTAGGATCTAACGCTAATGATTTTTCAACCCACTGTCTGTTATTTTCAAGTAATTGCTTATAAAACTCTCTCATTTTTTTGTTTTTTGTTTGGTATTCCTGTTTGCTAAAATCTACTAAAAAAAACTTATCGTAAAGTTATCTAATTTTTAGTACTTCTCGCTCTCCGGAAATACCTTAATTAATATAATTTATTTATAAATTTATTTTACGTTTTCTTTTTGAACCAAAGTTCTTTTGGCAACATCATAATAATGCTCTATCGACACATGATTATTAATGTCCGGTGAATTCTCAAGCTCATATGCTTTCTTGAACCCTTTCAGCTTTACTTTAATATTTTCGTCAATTGCTCTTGTTTCTTTAAACTCACGAATCAAATCTAAAACATCATGGGCAATATACTCTGTATCGGCAGCATTGATAATTACTTTAGAATTTTCCGGAATTTCATTTAAGGTCGACTTAATAGCAGCCTTATTCAAAAATGAAACTTCCTGTGCTAAATCGATATGGATGACATCACCATCTTCGTACTCTTCTTTTTTGAAACTGTAGGCTCTTTTCAGATTTCCTCTCAATACAAAAATAATACTGATAACAATTCCTAAAGCTACTCCTTTAAGTAAATCTGTTGCTACAACAAATACTAAAGTGGCAATAAACGGTACGAACTGATATTTTCCTTTTTCCCAGAAATGTTTGAAAGTTGCAGGTTTTGCCAGTTTATACCCTACTAAAATTAAAACCGTTGCCAAAGTTGCTAATGGAATTTTGTTTAATAATGCCGGAATCGATAAAACACTGATCAGCAAAAGCACACCATGAATAATAGCCGACATTTTTGATTTTGCTCCTGCGTTATTATTCGCAGATGATCTTACCACAACGGATGTCATTGGCAAACCACCTAAAAGCGAACTTACTATATTACCAATTCCCTGCGCTCTAAGCTCAACATTGGTATCGGTGTAACGTTTTTGAACATCCATTCTATCAGACGCCTCAATACATAACAAGGTCTCAATAGAGGCAACTATCGCGATTGTAATAGCAACCACCCAAACTTGCGGATTGGTAACCGCAGCAAAATTGGGCAGAATTATAATTGATTTAAATTCATCAAAAGATTTTGGAACCGGCAAAGAAACTAAATGTTCATTTGCAATTGCCAGTGAACTCCCTGTTGAAGTAAAAAACTCGTTTAAAATTATTCCGGTAATAACCGCAACAAGTGCTCCCGGAATTAATTTCAATCTTTTTAAAAAAGGAACTTTCTCCCATGAAATTAAGATCGCGAACGAAACAAGTGAAACTACAACCGCTCCTAAATGAATATGATTTAAAACATCGAATAAAAAAGAAAAAGAATTGCTTCCGTCGTTTTGAATAAACGCCTGATCTCCTTCAAAATCAGCATCGTAACCAAAAGCGTGCGGCAACTGTTTCAGAATGATAATAATTCCGATACCTGCCAACATTCCTTCAATAACGTTGGTCGGAAAATAATTGGAGATACTTCCGGCCTTCAAAAATCCTAATGCTAATTGAATTAATCCAGCTATAAAAACAGACATTAAAAACACATCAAAAGCACCTAAATCTGTAATAGCGGTCAAGATGATAGCGGTCAGTCCAGCTGCAGGCCCGGAGACACTAATATGGGACTGGCTTAAATAACCTACCACAATACCCCCAACAACACCTGCGATAATTCCCGAAAATAAAGGTGCTCCGGAAGCCATTGCAATACCTAAACACAATGGAAGAGCTACCAAGAAAACCACTAAACCTGAAGCAAAATCAGATTTAAGGTTGGCAAAAAGATTGATTTTTTTTGTCATAGCACAATACTAATAAATTATTCATTAAAGACTTACTGCAATTAACAAAATGCAGTTCAATTTAAAATAATCGGAAGTATTATGCCAAATTAGGAGGTGGAGCAAAAATGCTCGGAGAAATATTGTCTAGTTTTACAATATTTTCAGACACTATGGTCTTTTTTTCTATATAAACTGGCATAACAACTTCATGTTGAAGTATTGCCGGATAAACAGCAGCCTTAAGTTCTTTGTGTGAATGTTCCTCTTCAGAAAAACTAAAAAATATCGACGCATCATTGCTTTTCTTCATTACCGTCACAATAGTTGGGGTAGATAAGAAGGCAATAAAGATGAATAATAATATGCGAGCGACTAATTTCATTGGAACAAAAATAGTGTTAAACGGCTAAAATCAAAGCGAGAGGCCTAAAAATTTAAACAAATTTAACAATCATAAAAAACAGAATGGTCAAACCCGACCATTCCGCTATAGTAATCACTTTAGAAACAACAAATTACAGCTCTTCTTCAAGCCATGCATTCATCATCCAAATTGTTTTTTCCTGCTCTGCAATGAAGTCACTCATCATCGAATTTGTCCCTTCATCGTTAATTTCATCCGATTGTTTTAAAATTCCTCTTTCAATTTTCAATAAATCCGTTAAAGAGCTCACAATTAAGTGAACCGCTTTTTCGTCATTTGAAATATTTTTCCCAACAGTTAATTTGTTATTTTTAATGTAGTCTTCAAAAGTATGTAAAGGAGTTCCGCCGATAGTTAAAACCCTTTCTGCAATCAAATCAATTTTCAACTGGGAATCTGTATACAATTCTTCAAACTTTACATGCAGATCAAAAAAACGTTTCCCACGAATATTCCAATGCAACCCCCTTAGATTCTGGTAATATACCTGAAAATTTGACAACAGAACATTTAATTCTTTTACTAACAACTCTGATTCCTTCACTGGTAAACCTAAAATATTTGTTTTCATAGTTCTCATTTTATAATGTGATTACTACAAATTTAAAATAAGTTCTCTGAAAATAATATAAAAAAAAATTATATTTCCTTATTTTTGCATCAAAAATTACTATCAAGATGACTATAACCCAATTGCAATATGTACTAGCTGTTGCCGAGCATAAAAATTTCACCCTTGCTGCCGAAAAATGTTTCGTTACCCAGCCTACACTGAGTATGCAGATTCAGAAGATCGAGGAAGAACTTAGCATTCAAATTTTTGACAGAAGTAAAAAACCTATTCAACTTACAGATATTGGTCAGAAAATCGTAAACCAGGCTAAGAATATTGTAAATGAAGCTGATCGTATTAAGGATATTGTAGAACAGCAAAAAGGTTTTATTGGAGGAGAATTCCGTCTGGGAATTATCCCAACCATTATGCCGACACTTTTACCGATGTTTTTAAACAATTTCATCAAGAAATACCCAAAAGTAAAGCTCCTGATCGAAGAGCTTAACACGGATGAAATTATCCTGAAGTTAAAAAATGGTCATTTGGATGCCGCTATTGCCGCAACTCCGCTTGAAGACGAAAAAATAAAAGAAATCGTATTGTATTTCGAACCTTTTGTAGCTTATATCCCGGAACATCACGCCAGTTTTCAAAAGGAAGAAATTGAAGTTGCAGACTTAAACATTAACGAAATCCTGCTTCTTCAGGACGGGCACTGTTTTAGAGACGGAATTTTGAATTTATGCAAAAATGCCAGTGACGTTGATCAGAATAATTTTCAGATCCAAAGCGGAAGCTTCGAGACTCTGATAAAATTAGCCGACGAAGGTTTGGGTACAACGCTACTTCCGTATTTGCACACCCTGGATTTAAAAGATTCCGACAAACAAAAACTGCGTAACTTTAAGGAACCTAAACCTGCTCGTGAGGTAAGTTTGATTTACCCAAAGAGCGAATTAAAAATGCAGATCATTGACGCCCTCAGATCTACAATTGCAGGAGTTATAAAAGGAGCAATTGTTTTTCAGAACGTTCAGATCATCAGTCCGCTACAAAAGAAATAAAAATAAAAAAGGAGCCAATTTGGCTCCTTTTCTTTTATACTTTAATTAGTAGTAGACTTTGCTTTAATTCTGGTTTTTCAATAATGAAATTTAATAACCATTCTTGTAATTGTTCCATTTCGTACGGTAACAGTGTTTTGATAGCTTTTTCTAATTCTTTGCAGAAAAGTATCGGGTCGAAACTCACTCTCTCAAGTATTGATTTCGTGTAATCAAACATCATTTTTGACATAATAAAATAAGATTTTTTGGGGTTATCTATATTTTTAAACTCGCAACAAATTTAAACAAATATCATTCATTGGTACTGATTTTAACTTATTTTTTTAAAAACTTTAGCAGCGAATACGATTTCTTACTAAACATAAATCAATATAGAATCATTCTAAACAACTCATTTAAACCTTTTTAAAGGCTCTAAACATTTCTCTTTTTCCGGGAGGTCCTGCCAATTTTTCAACAGTAAAACCAACCTCCATCATACTTCTTTTAACAACTCCGCGGGCAGCATATGTTACCAAAACTCCATTTGGCTTTAAACTTTGGTACATTTTTCGAAAAATTTCGGTGCTCCACAGCTCCGGCTGCACCCTATATCCGAAGGCATCAAAGTAAATCAAATCAAAAATTTCAAAATCGTCAATTTCATCAAAAAATTGTTTCCTTTTGGTTAACATGAAATCAGCACTGATAACCTCTTTCTGATTCCACTCGCATTCGTGCATTTTTGCAAAAACATCTTTATAATTGTCAGCCTCCAGTTCAGCAACATAATTCATCGCCAAAACTTCTTTCGCATCCACCGGGTAAGCCTCTACTCCAACATAATCAATTTGCTGCTGCTTTTCGTTGGATTCCAAAAAAGTAATAAACGCATTCAAACCGGTTCCGAAACCTATCTCAAGAATACTTACCGGAGCAACATCAAATAACGAAAGCCCGTTTTTTATAAATACATGTTTGGCTTCCTGAATAGCTCCATGTTTTGAATGGTAAGACTCATTCCATTCGTGTAAATGAATTGTTGTTGAGCCATCTAGCGTTTTAATTATTTCTCTTTTCACCTTATTTCGGAATTAGCAATCTTTTTCTATTGATATATGAGGTATTTTCAGTGCCAAATTTAGTCAAAACAAATGCGTAAAGCCTTAAAAAACGGTTCGTTTTTCATAAATTCTTTATAAAAATGTCTTAATTTTTTCACTTTATTATAAGATGTATAAATCTCAGTTAAAGGCCGCAAATAATGCAGTTTTACTAAGCAAATTATATATTTTTACTTAATTTTGCATTGAGAAAAATCTATTACTCACCAAATCATTGGTTTAGATTTTCTTTATTATTAATGCTAATTACATAAAAAAAACTTTACATATTAATTATGAGTACAACTCAAACCAACAAAATTGAAATCAGAAAAGCAACTTCGTCAAAAATAAGCGGGGTAGACTTTCAAAATTTAAGCTTTGGTTCTGTTTTTACAGACCATTTATTCGAGTGTGATTTTAAAAATGGAGAATGGCAAAATCCTGTCATTAAGCCTTATGCTCCAATTTTAATGGATCCGTCTTCAAAAGTCTTCCACTACGGACAAGCTATTTTTGAAGGAATGAAAGCTTATAAAGATGACAATAATGATGTTTGGTTGTTCAGACCGGATGAAAACTTCAAGCGTTTTAACAACTCAGCAGTACGTATGGCTATGCCGGAAGTTCCTGAAGCTGTTTTTATGGACGGTTTGAACGAATTATTAAAAATTGATCAGGAATGGATTCAAAAAGGAAACGGAAGCAGCATGTACATCCGTCCTTTTATGATTGCAACCGGTGCCGGTGTTGTAGCAAATCCTTCTGACGAATATAAATTCATGATTTTACTTTCTCCTGCACAATCTTATTACGGAGGTGAAGTGAAAGTAATTATCGCTGAACATTACAGTAGAGCGGCAAACGGAGGAATTGGAGCTGCCAAAGCTGCCGGAAACTATGCTGCACAATTTTACCCAACCAATCTGGCAAACAAAGATGGTTTCCAACAGGTAATCTGGACAGATGATGCCACACATACTAAACTGGAAGAAGCAGGAACTATGAACGTTTTCTTCAGAATCAATGATACTTTATTAACCGCTCCAACAAGCGAAAGAATCTTAGACGGTATTACCAGAAAAAGTTTGATCGCTATCGCAGAAAAAGAAGGACTTAAAGTTGAAGTTCGTCCTGTTATTGTATCAGAATTGGTAGAAGCGGCTAAAAACGGATCTTTGAAAGAAATTTTCGGAGCGGGAACTGCTGCTGTAGTTAGCGTTATTAAAGGCTTCTCTTATCAGGATACTTATTACGAAATGGCTCCTCTTGAGAATTCTTATGCTTCTTTACTAAAAGAAAAACTAACAAGTCTTCAAAACAAACTTTCTGAAGATACTTTTGGCTGGACTGTAAAAGTTCAGTAATCCAAAAATATAAATTATATAAACCCGACAGGTTTCAGAAACCTATCGGGTTTTCATACTAGAACAATTTTGAAAAATCAGGCTTAAAATAGTTTGGCCCTTTCATTACTTTTCCGTCCTCTCTGTAAATTGGCTTGCCGTCTTCTCCTAATTTACTCATATTACTGCGTTGAATCTCATCAAAAACAGCTTCAATTTTATCCTGCAGACCGTGCTCGATAATGGTTCCGCACAAAATATACATCATATCCCCAAGCGCATCAGCAATCTCAACCAAATCATTATTCTGAACTGCTTCCAGATATTCTTCGTTTTCCTCCTTCATTAAATTATAACGAAGCAGTTTTTTCGTTTCTCCTAAATCAGCAATCGGCTCGAGACTATGTCCTATTCTAAAAGCAGTATGAAACTCAGTCACCGCATCAAGTTGTTTCTTCATGATATTATTTTGATTAAATGAAATACCAAATTAGCAACAATTCGTATACAATTCTCTAAATTTGCCAAAAATAATTTTCAACTATGTTTAGTCAAGGACAATTAATATTCGGACTCTGTTTTTTTATTGCATTCGTAATCGTAATGATATTCGCCTATCGAAAAGATCTTGCTTTACACAAGATTTTCTATAAAGGCAATTACAAAGTACTACTCGTCTTTTTACTTTTTATTGCCATTTTATTTGTAATTAAATTTTTCTTCAAAAGATAAAACCGAAAAGAAAGTTTTCGATTTCAAATAAAACCATTTTCAGTACGTTTTATTTGATTTTCTCTTCCGATAATGGTATAAAATGTACTTTTACCAAAGTGTTATTAGTGCGACTAGTAATAAATTTATAACTTTACGACTCCAAATAAACCATTCCAATGAAGATTCTTAAATATCTATTCCTTCTATTATTACTAAGCCTTGTTGCCCTTACCGTTTTTGTTGCTACACAAAAAGGAATCTTTTCTGTAGAAAGAAGCAAAGTGATCAACTCACCAAAAGCTACAGTATACAATTACCTTAATGATTTTAGAAATTATGAAGATTTTGAATCCTGGTCTGTTGAAGATCCTACGATGAAGATGACCTTTCCTAACAAAACGGTCGGGAATGGCGCCTCGTTTTACTGGACAGGAGCTGAAGGAAATGGAAACGCAATCACACTAAAAACAAAGGACGGAGAAAGTATACAACAAAAAATGAAGTATGACGGAACTGAGGCCGATGTAAACTGGACTTTTAAAGATACATTGACTGGAAAAACAAAAGTGACCTGGAAAGCATCCGGAACGATGAGCTTTTTGTTTAAAATTTATACCGCTCTTAATGGAGGCTCAGATAAAGTAATTGGAACTATCTACGAAAAAAGTCTTGCAAACATTGACAAAAACTTAGATTACGAAACCAAAACATACGCTATAAAAGTTAACGGATTAGTAAGAAAGACGGAAACTCCTTATATCAGACAAACCTTTACAAGTGAAATTGGAAAAGTTGGTAAAAATGCCAGAATCGTTATCCCGAAACTAATTGAATTCAGTAAAAATAATGGTTTAGCGACAAATGGAAAACCTTTCATTATTTACCACACCTACGACATTTCAAGCGGACTGGCTAAAATCTCGATCTGTTTACCTACCAACCGAGAAATCGCAACTACTTCCGGAAGTGATATTTCAGGAGGAAAATTAAACGGATTTGAAGCGGTAAAAACCACTTTAAAAGGTGATTACTCACACCTTAACGAAGCCTTTAAAAAAACAACTGCTTTTATCAACAACGAAAAAATTACACCTGATTTAAGCTGGTCACATCTTGAAATCTTAACCATGAGTAAACTGGATGTAAAAAGTCCGTCTAAGTTAATGACTGAAATTTACTATCCAACAAAACCTAAAGTAGTTCCGGTGGCTAAAGTTCCTGTATACAAACCTGCCACTACCGATCCTGCAGCTGTAAAACCTACAGAAACACCTAAAAAGCCTGAAGAAGAAGAACAGTCAGAATTCTAAAATAATTTGGTTCATTAAACCTTTTGTTCAAAATTCATTCTAACACCATAAATAACGGAATTTGGCAGACGAGAAGGAATTTATTCAACAATTATTAAATCCTGCAACGCAAAACACCGCGTTTCAAAAGCTCGTATCTGATTATCAAAAACCGCTGTATTCCCATATTCGAAACATTGTTCTGAATCACGATGATACAGATGATGTTTTACAGAATACTTTTGTAAAAGTCTTTCAGTATTTAAAAAACTTCAAGGGAGAAAGCAAGCTTTTTTCCTGGATGTATCGAATTGCAACCAATGAAGCTTTGACCTTTTTAAGTCAAAAAGCAAAACTAAGCGGATTAACTTCTGAAGCACTGCAAAACAAAGCCATCGACAATTTAAAAGCCGATGTGTATTTTGAAGGGGACGAAATTCAGATCAAACTTCAAAAAGCAATTGTGACTTTACCGGAAAAACAGCAATTGGTTTTTAAAATGAAATATTTTGAAGAATTAAAATACGAAGAAATCGCTGAAATTCTGGGAACTTCAGTCGGCGCTTTAAAAGCATCTTATCATCACGCAGTAAAAAAAATTGAAATATATGTTACCTCAAATTAAACCTTTTGTAACAATAACTGTCTTATAGCTACTATGAAAACATTTAATTTAGAAAACGAACCGAAAATAAAAACCGGATTTAAAACTCCGGAGAATTATTTTGATACTTTTTCAACAAAGGTTTTACAGCAAATAAACGAAGAGAAAGAAATAAAAATAATACCACTTTACAAACGTAAAAAAGTGCTTTCGATTGCAGCGGCGGCAGTTGTTTTTGCAGCCTTACTGATTCCTGTTATCAACAATTACAATAAATCCAAAGATCTTGACGAAGACACTCTGGAAACGTATTTATCCTATCAGTCAAACTTAAATCAATACGATTTGATTCGTGAACTGGACACTAAAGACATTGATAAGCTTGGTAAAAATGTTGCTCTTGAACAGGAAACTCTTGAAGACATCCTGGCAACCAACCCCAATATTGAAAATTTAATTTCAGAATAAAACTAAAATTTCAAAAGATGAAAATTAAAAATATACTTCCAATACTTCTATTCTTTATTACATTCACATTTTACGCGCAAAATGACAAAACAGACGAAAAGCGGGAAAAGATTAAAGCTTATAAAGTTTCTTTTTTAACAACAGAATTGGAACTCACCTCGACAGAAGCCGAGAAATTCTGGCCCATTTACAATACATACGACGACAAACAATATGAATTGCGTCACGAAAAAATGAAAATGTATTTACGTAAACTAGACGATGACAACATCAGTACCATGTCTGAAAAAGAAGCAGCAGTACTCCTATCACAAATGGAAAGCGCAGACAAAGAATTATATACACTAAGAGACAAATACAACAGCAATTTAAAAAAGATTCTTTCTGCTAAGAAAATCCTAAAGCTTAAAAAATCAGAAGACGACTTTAATCGTAAACTATTAAAACAATACCGCGATAAAGCCGGAAAAAACTAGAATAACAAAAAGTAACAACAGCGAAAACCCCATATAATAACTTGCTTTATTATTTGGGGTTTTTATTATTTAAATCTGATCCTGATTACTTTATTATGTCCTGCTGCAATTGCAGTATTTCTATTCAAAAAACGAATCGTAAACAATTTTGTATCTGTAGATAATTGCGTCCAGTTCTCTCCTCCATTTTGTGAATACTGGATTCCTTCAGAACCTACACAGATTATTTCTTTGCCATTTCCTCCCGGAACATATTGCACACATGAAGCATATCCAAATCCCATACCCTGACCAATTAGCTGCCAGGTTTTCCCTCCATCAGTAGTAAAGGCTTTATTATCCTTTTTTTGTTCCGGAAATTCATAATCACCACCGGCAATAAATCCGTGTTTTGAATCGTAAAAATCGGCTGTAAAAATACCAGTCATCGTTTTTCCCTGCACAATTGGAGTTTCAGTTACTTTCCAGGTTCTTCCTTTGTCCGGTGAATAAAAAACACGTGCCTTTTTTCCTCCTGAAACCAACCAGGTATCATTTCCTTTTATTACTATGTTAGAATTACTGGCTGCAAAAGCTGCTTCACCCTCTGCATTTGTAGGTAATTTGTCTGATAAAATTTTAGTCCAGGTTTCACCACCATCACGTGTAACGATAATAGAGAAAGTATCTTCTGTAGGATCGCCAATCGCAATTCCTTCCTTATCGTTCCAAAACTGCATACTGTCGTAAAACACTTTCGAATTTACTTCTTTGTATACTAATTTTACTTTTTGTGTTTTTTTAGAAACCTGGTAAAGTAAGGCAGGATTTCCAACACTCAATAAAAAAATACTATTTGAATTCTGAGCAATACTTCTAAATTCCAAATTCAAAGTATCACGATAAATATGGTCTTCAAATTTTTCTTTTTTATCCAAATCATAAAATCCAAAACGGGAATTATCTGCACCGTACCAAATTTTATTTTTATCAATTGAGATGGCTCTGATACTAATTTTATCCTGAAATAAAGTATCTATCTGAATTGATGTAAAACCTGTGTTAAAAATCCCTTTACCACTATTATTCAATGTTTTAAAAGACATCAAAAAAATTAAAGCACCAAAAAAGAATATTACTTTTCTCATAAAACTAGTTTTTTTGCGCTAAAATACAATTATTTATAACACTTGAAATAAGTTTCGCTTTTTTTTCTGGCACAGTAATTGGATACCTCAAAATAGTAATCTTAATACGATTTAAAAATGAAAACGAAACTACTTTTTATAGCCCTCCTGGCAATAGGTTTGAGTTCTGTACCAGTACAAAGCCAAACTACTGTTTACGCAAAAAATTCAGATATCAGCGATAATCTGGACTTAAGAGCTGTTGCGTCTATTTTTGGAGAATCAGCTAATCTGCAAGATTTCGAGAGACGTTTGAACGACTCCAAATATCAAATTTCAAATCTTGATTTAAACGATGATAATCAGGTCGATTATTTACGTGTAATTGAATCTGTAGAAAACAGAACTCACGTTGTAATCATTCAGGCGGTTTTGGATCGTGATGTTTATCAGGACATTGCTACAATTGATGTAGAAAGAGACAATTACAACAGGGTAAATGTACAGATTGTTGGTAACAGCTACTTGTATGGAGCCAACTATATTTACGAGCCTGTTTACCATGTAGTACCGGTAATTTACACTTCGTTTTGGGTAACAAATTACAGACCTTATTATTCCAGCTGGAGTTGGAATTATTACCCAAGATACTATTCTGCCTGGAGACCTTACCCAATTTACAGATACAGAAACAACATCAACCTATGTATTAATATCAACAATAGCTACAACTATGTAAACACAAGAAGAAGTTACAGAGCTCCAGTTATCTATGAAACAAGACGTACATACGGTTACGAAACCAGACGTCCTGATTATAGTTTTGCGCAAAGAAATTCGAATGTTACTAATAGATATGATTTAGATCAAAGACGTGTTACTACCAGAGATTATGGAAGAAATCAAAATACATACACGACAAACAGATCGAATTCGGATAGAGTATCTACTACAGATAACAGAACCTCAACCAGAAATTATGGAGACAACAGAACTACATCTGACAGAAATTATACTACAAACAGAACCTATTCTAACAACAGAGACAATTCAGGTATAAGTACAAATCCTGTAAGAGTTGAAAATACAGGCAGAAGAGATTACGGTCAAAACAATTCGAATACTTCCAGAGGAAATTCACAAAACTATGGAACAACAGAAAGGGTTTCGACTCCTCAAAGAAATGAGTCTTCGAGAAGCTATTCTGAAAACAGAGGGAATTCAGAGAGACAGAGTACGCCAAACACGCAACGTTACGAATCTCCAAGAGCAAGTCAGGAATCCAGAGGCAGTTCGCCACAAAGAGAGAGTGGTTCCAACGGAAGAAGTTACGGAGGCAGACGAATTTAATATCAAATTCTTATTCTTATAAAAAATCAAAAGCGCAATTTAACGATTGTGCTTTTTTTTATCTTTTTAGTTATAATTGAGGTTAGTTTAGTATAAAACGTTAAATTTGCAACCGTCTTTTATAAAAATATTCATGAACGCATCGCATAAAAACTTACATAGTAAGTTGTCTATAGGGGGGTTATTGGTAACATTAGGAATTATTTACGGAGATATTGGTACTTCTCCATTGTATGTAATGAAAGCCATTCTTGGTGATTACGCCATTAATTCTGATATCGTTCTTGGTGGAATTTCATGCGTTTTCTGGACTTTGACTTTGCAAACCACGATAAAGTATGTCCTTATTACGTTAAGTGCTGACAATCATGGTGAAGGCGGAATTTTTGCCTTATATGCACTGGTCAAAAAAACTAAAATTCAATGGCTCATTGTCCCCGCTATTATTGGAGGAAGTGCCTTACTGGCTGATGGAATTATAACACCTCCCATTTCAATTTCTTCGGCTGTAGAAGGAATCAGGGCGTTCTACCCTACCATGCAAACGGAGACCATCGTTTATATTGTTATCGCAATTCTATTTGTACTTTTCACCATTCAGCAATTTGGTACCAAGCTAGTTGGAAAGTTTTTCGCTCCAATGATGCTGATCTGGTTTGCCATGCTGGGAACGCTGGGAACAATCCAGGTTTTAAAATACCCGGAAGTGATCAAAGCGGTTAATCCATATTACGCATACCATTTATTATCCATCCATCCTGACGGTTTCTTTGTACTTGGCTTTGTATTCTTATGTACAACAGGTGCTGAAGCATTGTACTCTGACATGGGTCACTGCGGAAGAAAAAACATCAGAATCAGCTGGGTATTTGTAAAAACTACTCTGGTTTTAAACTACTTCGGACAAGCGGCTTACTTAATTCATCATGAAGGCAGTACGTTGAGACAATTAGGCGGAGAAAACGGAAATCCATTTTATTTAATCATGCCGCACTGGTTTCTTCCTTTCGGAATTGTGGTAGCCACTTTAGCTGCTGTAATTGCTTCTCAGGCACTTATCAGTGGATCGTTTACTTTGATTAACGAGGCAATGCGATTGAATTTCTGGCCAAAAGTTAAAATTAAATATCCTACAGAAGTAAAAGGACAATTGTACATTCCATCAATCAACTGGTTGCTGTTCTTTGGCTGTGTTGGAATCGTTTTACATTTTGAAGAATCAGGAAATATGGAGCACGCTTATGGTCTTGCCATTATCTTATGCATGATCATGACGACCATCTTACTGAATTATTACCTCATCATGAAACGTGTAAAACTATACCTGATGGTACCGTTAATCACTATTTATTTACTGATCGAGTTTAGTTTCCTGATTGCTAATATCACAAAATTTGCAGACGGTGGTTATGTAACATTAATCATCGCCATACTTCTGATCTCTATCATGGCGATTTGGTACGTGGCTAAGAAAATTAATAAAAGCTACACCAAAATCATCAAAATTGACGATTATAAAAAGGTATTAATGGAGCTGAGCGAAGACTTATCTATACCAAAATATGCAACGCATCTGGTGTATATGACGAACGCAAATCGTGTTGATGAATTAGAAGAAAAAGTAATCTATTCTATTTTACAAAAGCGTCCAAAAAGAGCTGATATTTACTGGTTTGTACACGTAAACATCTTGACGGAACCTTACAAAACGCAATACAAAGTTACCGAAATAGCTAAAGACGATATCTACAGAATTGATTTTAATTTGGGATTCAGAGAGCCTACCAAAATCAATTTAATGTTTAGAGAAGTAATTCGCGATATGGTAAAACGTGGCGAAGTAGACATCACCAGCCGTTACGAGTCTTTGAACAAAAACAATATTATCGGAGACTTTAAATTTGTTTTATCTGAGAAATTCTTATCTAACGACAATGATCTAAGATGGCATGAAAACATTATCATGAGTTCTTATTTCTTCATTAAAAAACTGAGTTTATCTGAAGAAAGAGCTTTTGGCTTAGACAGTAGTTCGGTAAAAATCGAGAAATTCCCAATGGTGCTTCACGCTCCTGAAAATATTGGACTGACACGTATTACGAAATAAATCATTCCAAAATAACATTAAGAAACACTCTTTTAAACTTTATTAGAGTGTTTTTTCTTTTAAATAGAAGTTAAATGAACAATCAAAATTAAAAATTTAACTTTCAATCAATTAATAGTACCTTTGCAACTCAAATAATAAAAATGAGATTACACAGAAATTTAGTTTATACTACCATCGATTCTTTAAATGCTATTTTCAATGAAGGAGAATATGCAGACAAAGTGGTAGCCAGAGCCTTAAAAAAAGACAAACGTTGGGGAAGTTCCGACAGGAAGTTTGTTGCTGAAACGATATACGAAATTGTTCGCTGGAAACGACTATATGCAGAAATTGCAGAAGTAAAAGAACCATACGACAGAGACAACTTATGGAGAATGTTTGCTGTATGGGCAGTTTTGAGAGGATATCCTATTCCGGATTGGAGACAATTGGAAGGAACTCCTGAGAGAAAAATAAAAGGCCGTTTTGATGAGCTTTCTAAAGTTAGAGCTTTAAAAGAATCTATTCCGGACTGGATGGATGAATTAGGGGTAAAAGAATTAGGAGAGAAAGTTTGGGCTAAAGAAATTGCGGCTCAAAATCAGCCGGCTAAAGTTATCTTAAGAACCAATACGCTTAAAGGTACCAAGGAAAACCTGAGAAACATCTTGATGGATTTAAATATTGAAACTGAATATTTAAAAGATCAGCCTGAAGCTTTAGTTTTGAAAGAAAGAGCCAATGTGTTCCTGACAGATGCTTTTAAACAAGGACTTTTTGAAGTTCAGGATGCCAATTCACAATTAGTGGCTGGTTTTCTGGATGTAAAACCTGGAATGCGTGTGGTAGACACCTGCGCAGGAGCGGGAGGAAAAACATTGCACATTGCTTCTTTAATGGAAAACAAAGGGCAGTTAATTGCGATGGATTTATACGAAAGCAAACTGAAACAATTGAAATTAAGAGCCAAAAGAAATGGCGCTTTTAATATCGAGTATCGCATTATTGACACTACAAAAGTGATCAAAAAACTACATGAAAGAGCAGACCGTGTTTTAATTGATGCGCCTTGTAGCGGTTTAGGAGTTTTAAAAAGAAACCCCGACTCTAAATGGAAACTACAACCTGAATTTATTGATAACATTCGAAAAGTACAGGCTGAAGTTTTAGAAAGCTATTCGAAAATTGTAAAACCGGGAGGGAAATTAGTTTATGCTACTTGTTCGATTTTACCATCGGAAAATCAGGAGCAGGTAGAAAAATTCCTAAAAACTGAAATCGGAAAGCAATTTACATTTGTAAAAGATCACAAAATACTAGCCTCAGAATCTGGTTTCGACGGATTTTATATGGCATTATTGGAAAGAAAAGCAACTAGTTAATTTCTTTTAAATTCCAAAAGAATAAAATTCCAAATTCCAAATGTATCGTTTGGAATTTGGAATTTTTTTATTGCTTTTTTTCTATTGCTTAAAACGGGCCAGTTGGACACATATCTGGTGAAATCAGACAAAATGTTGGAATATTGCCACATGTTGGCGGTTGTGTTAGTGGCTTGGCGCATCGTAATTGATATCCATTTAAATAATAAATATAATCACCGCCTTTAATTTGCTTTAATTCATTTTTACTTAATTGCTCAACATTTGTCAGATTTAAGATAAATTTCATAATTATTAGGTTTTAAAGTTAATACCTTATAAATATAGCTAATTTTTCTTACTTTCAACAAAGTGCTTTTTTCTGAATGTCCCTTTGGAAGCAACTGTCAGGCTGAACGGAGGGGAAGCTCTATACGCAAAGCTTCGACTTCACTCAGCCTGACAAAATAAGCAAATCCAAGAGTAAACGGATTGTTTCCTTAAAATCGTTTATTTCAAATTCTTTTTCCTGAAATTAATGAAAAATGATTCACAAAAAACTACACCAAACTAGGCTTTCGTAACAGCTTTCCATTTTCATTTTCTTTGAATTTTGGAACAAAAACAATCTCCTTTGGTTTTTCGTATTTCCCTAATACATCAAAGAAATCTGGAGCAAACTCTTGTTTCTCTCCTTCAATCACCAAAATTAGTTTTTCTCCTAAAACGGTATCCGGAACTCCGGTCACAAAAAACCTGTTACTTATCTTCCCTATAAGTTTACTTTCTATTTGTTCGGGAATTAACTTTACTCCTCCGCTATTCACTACATTGTCAATTCTCCCTAAAAACACAAACTGATTTTCATTAATCAGCTCCACCAGGTCATTTGTCACGATAGGCTCGTCAGAAACCGAAGGCAAATGAATCACCAGACAATCACGATCATCTTTAGCAATTTTCACATTCGGAAGAATCGAGAATACCTTTTCCCCTACTCTTTTGGCAGCGATATGTGTAATGGTTTCTGTCATCCCGTAGGTTTCGTAAATCTCAGTCTTTAACGGAAGTAATTGCTCTTCAAGCGCACTATCGATCTTCGCACCGCCAATAATAAGCTTCTTTACATTTTTCAATTCTTCAACAGAACTTTGTACCTGTAAAGGAACCATCGCAACAAAATCATATTTATTTCTGTTCAAAGCCAACGGTGTCGTACTTGGTGAAACAACATCAATATCCAAACCCAAAATCAGACTTCGAACGAGCATCATTTTTCCGGCTATAAATTGCACAGGCAAACAAAGCAAAGCCTTATTACCGGGCTCTAATCCAAAAAAATCTCCTGTTGCCAAAGCGGACTGAATCATTGCCTGTTTTTCGAGACGTACTAATTTTGGAAGTCCGGTCGTGCCTGAAGTTGTCATTTCAATAAACTCTTTCTTATCGAACCAATCCAATAAAAATTCACCAATGGCTTTTTCGTATACATCTCCCTCTTTGATGTAACTATAACCTATCCGGCATAAATCTTTCCCATTTAAATGATAACCATTTAACTTAAAGTAATTATGGACATTTTTATGTGTTAATTTTGACATGACTGTGTGTATTAATTTAAAGATTCTACAACATTTATTTTCCCCGTTAATTTCTCTTTCCAGTTACTCCAATTGTATTTCTTACTAAAAATAAAAAGCAGAACAGGATAAACTACCACCACCGGCAATAGCACATCTACACCAGCCGAAGGTTCTGATATATCTATAAAAAGAGAATGCGTTTGAAAAACCGACCAATCGGAAGTCACTAATAGAGCTCCGACTAAATTATTTGCGGCGTGAAAACCCAGTGCCAATTCCATTCCCTCATCCATTAAGGTAATCACTCCCAAAAACAAACCGGTTCCGATATAGTATACCATCACGATATACCCCATCTTTACAACTTCGGGATTAAAAACATGCATTGAACCAAATATAACCGAAGTCATCAGTAAAGGAAACCACCTGTTTCGTGCTAAATTGGCAAATCCCTGCATAAGATACCCTCTAAAGACGTATTCTTCGGTAGAGGTTTGTATGGGTATTAATACGGTTCCTATTACCACTAAGATTAAAAAGGGTACCAATTTAAAATTCCACAAAAAACTCTCGGGAGAAGTAAAATACAATACCACAAAACTCAAAACAGAGAACAAAGACCATAATAAAAAAGAAAAACCAACTCGTTTCCAATCTACTTCAGCTCTTGAAGTAGTAACGGATAACAGGGTTTGATGGTGCATGTATTTTACCACATAATAAATCCCTACAAAAGCAAAAGCAAAGGAAATCATCACCAGGAACAAGGTCAGATTGGGTTCAAACATTTTCATAACTGCTGCATCATTAGTAGGAAACCCCTTTCCGGAAATCCAACTCTTATAGAATACCGCAAGAGAAAAAGGAATCTGACCAATAAAAGATGCTATAATAATTAAAACGGATCCTAAAAGATACAACCAGAACTTATTATGGGGTTTAATTCCTTGTTCTAAAAACATATTGATAATAATTTAAAAAATGAGAATTCGATTTAATAACTAAATCTTATTTTTGGCACTGCTAAAATACCTATTTTCAGTTTAATTATCTTACACATTTTAAATATAACAAAATGATACAAATTTATCACAACCCACGTTGCGGAAAATCAAGAAATTGCCTGGCTTTTATTGAAAACACCAAACAGGAATATCAAATTATCCCTTATCTGACCGAGACGCCAGACTTTAATGATTTAAAAAAACTTCTGGAGCAATTAAATCTAAAGCCATTACAACTGGTTAGAATCAAAGAAAAAATCTGGATTGAAAACTACAAAGGAAAAGAACTGACCGATGACCAGATTATTACAGCTATGGTCGAAAATCCAATTTTGATCGAGCGTCCGATTGTTGTAAAAGACGGTAAAGCAATCATTGGCAGAGACCCTGATTTAGTGGCTTCTTTTTTAGATCAATTATAAAGAACCATATTAACAAATTTTTGTGATTTTTCTCTTTAAACCAAAAGTTACATTTGCCGTCTAAAGAACAAAAGAAACCAAAAATCACAATGAAGAAAATCAAATTTGCTGTATTACTTGTATGCCTATTTACAAGTTTGTACAACTATGCACAACAGGCGCCTCCTGCCAGAAACAAGGTAAAGGTTACCGGAAAAGTTCTCGAAAAAGTAAGCAAACAACCTCTTGAGTATGCTACTATTTCGATCACAGCCCCAAATGACACCAAAGTTATAGCTGGTGGAATTACCAATCCAAAAGGAGAGTTTGATGTGGCTGTTGCCCCGGGTACTTACGATATAAAAGTTGAATTTATTTCGTTTAAACCTACTTTTATTAAAGGAAAAACAATTTCCGGAGACACTGCTTTAGGTGTTGTTAATTTATCAGAAGACGCTGCACAATTAAGTGAAGTTGTCGTTCGTGCCGAAAAATCAAGTGTCGAAATAAAACTGGACAAAAAGGTTTACAATGTTGGACAGGATATGATGGTGAAAGGTGGAACAGTAAGCGATGTTTTAGACAATGTTCCTTCTGTTTCTGTTGACTCTGAAGGAAACGTAAGCTTACGAGGCAGTGATAATATCCGAATTTTAATTGATGGGCGTCCTTCAAATGCGATCAATGTAGCTGAGGCTTTACGTCAGCTTCCTGCTGATGCTATTGACAAAGTAGAAGTAATTACGAATCCATCGGCTCGTTATGATGCAGAGGGAGGATCAGGAATTATCAATATCATTCTTAAAAAAGGAAAAAATCAAGGATTCAACGGAACTTTTATTGCTTCTACAGGACTTCCGGAAACGTATGGTTTGAGTGCTAACTTAAATTATAAAACCGAAAAACTAAACTATTTTACTACTGCAGGTTACAACTACAGGACCAATGAAGGTATGGGTTTAACGAATACTTCTTATTATAACGCTGATGGATCTCCAAAAGGTTATTTAGATGAAGATCGTGATACCAAAAGAATCCGTAACGGTTTTAATGCAAGAGCAGGTGTGGAATGGACAGTTGCTCCTAATACCTTCTGGACCAATGCCATTAATTATCAAAAGAACTCGGGTGAGGATAAAGATTATATCAACTACAATAATTTTGATGCCGCACATGCTTTTACAGGAACAACTAATCGTTTAAATAATGCCGATACCGGAAGTGAAAACGTAGAATTTACTTCGAACTTAATCAAAAATTTCAACGATAAAGGACACAAATTGACTGCCGATTTATCGGTTTCCAAAAATACAGATGATAGTGACGGTCTTATTACCGCTTTACCTACTTCTAATACTACTTTGAATGATCAGGTGCAAAAACAAATACTTCTTCAGGCAGATTATGTTCTTCCATTAGGAAAAGGAAGTCAGTTTGAGGCAGGATACAAAGGAAGTTTTGGAGATTTAAACAACGAATACAACGTCACCAATTTTATAAATGGGGAATACGTTATCGATCCAAAAAAATCAAACACTTTAGAATACAAAGAAAACATCAATGCACTTTATGCACAGTACGGACTGAAAGTCAATAAATTCTCTTATTTATTCGGTTTACGCTGGGAAGACACTAATATTCAGGTAAACTTATTGGACAATAGTGTTTTTAATACCAAAAAATACAACAATTTGTTCCCAAGTGCTTTTGTTAGTTATGAAATTTCAGATCAGAGTAACTTCACTGCCAGTTACAGCAAACGTTTATCAAGACCGAGAGGACGTTTCATGAATCCGGCACTTAATTACGCCAGTAACATTAATCTTTTTCAGGGAAATCCTGACTTAGATCCATCCTTAACCGATAAATTTGATGTAGGATATATTAAAAGATGGGAAAAAGTAACGTTTAGTTCTTCTGCTTATTTCGAAAATACAAAAGATGTTTTCAGCTTTGTCAGAACTCCGAATGGAGATAAAGTAGACGGAATTCCTGTTATTCTAAGCCGTCCTATCAACTTAGGAAAAGAACAAAAATATGGTTTCGAATTCACCTTCAATTATAGTCCGTATAAATGGTGGAAAATAAACAGTAACTTCAATCTTTACAATGTAAAAACAACGGGAGAGAACACGTATATAGATACCAATAATAAAGAAGTTGTACAAAATCTGGACAATCAGGCCAACACCTGGTTTGCAAGAATCAGTTCAAAAGTTACCTTACCATACAAAATTGACTGGCAGTTAAGCGGTACCTACAATGGTTCACAAAAAACAGCGCAGGGTAAAATTTTAGATCAGTTTGGGATGAATACCGCTTTCAGTAAAGACATATTGAAAGACAAAGCAACAATTGCGTTCAACATCAGTGACATTTTTAACTCAAGAATCATGAGATCGTATACTTACCTTCAAAATGACACTACCCTTGAAAGTCAAAAATCATATAGTGAAATGCAATTCCGTAAACGTCAATTCAATCTATCGTTTACTTACCGCTTCAACAAGCCAAAAAGTGAAAGAGAAAAACCGGGCGCACCTAAAAATGATGGTGACGGCGGAGGAGAATTTCCTGGATAATCTCACTTAAAATCCAAATTAAAAAATCCAAATTCTAATTAAGTTTTACAAAATTGGAATTTGGATTTTTTTTGGAATTTGGATTTTGGAATTTGAATACTTTTTATTGGAACTTCATTTTTTAGCATAAAAAAAGGACTCGCAAAACGAGTCCTTTTTATTGAAATCAACTAAAATTTAAGCTGATTGTTCTTGCTTTTTCTTTGCTCTTTTCTCTTTGAACATTTCCCAGCTAGCACCCGTAACCCAATAAGATACGAAACCTACTAAGAAAAACATCAACCAAAACCCTATAGTTAGTATGGTCAAGAAAAGTAAAAAACCTAAGTACTGTGAAAATTCAAACATGTTTTCCGGAATTTTTGAATGTAAGGACAAATGTAAGTCTTATATTTTTCGTTACCAATAAAATCCAAATCAATTTTCGGAAAATAACATTTATGCTTATATTTATACTCATTTTAAATAAGCTTTTTTTCTTATGGATAACCGCCATTTTACTGAACAATCTCATGCACAAGAACATGAGAGTCTTCAGAAGCTAATTCCTGCTGTCCGCTATATCTTTTGTCCCGAACCCCGGTACAAAAGGATGCCGCTGCCATCAGGGCTAGTGCATTGATTTTCATAAGAAATTTCAGTTTTCAGGAAACATTCTACTTTTTACAGATAACTTTTTACATACAACATAATGAAATACAGAATAGAAAAAGACACGATGGGTGAAGTTCAGGTTCCGGCAGATAAATATTGGGGAGCACAAACAGAACGTTCCAGAAACAACTTCAAAATTGGTGCGGCAGGATCTATGCCACAAGAAATCATTGAGGGCTTTGCTTATCTTAAAAAAGCAGCCGCGTATGCCAATTACGATCTGGGCGTTTTACCAATCGAAAAGAGAAACGCTATAGCAGCAGTTTGTGACGAAATTCTTGAAGGAAAACTAGACGATCAATTTCCTTTGGTCATCTGGCAGACTGGTTCAGGAACACAAAGCAACATGAATGTCAATGAAGTTATTGCCAATCGTGCACAAGTTTTACAAGGACATAACATCGGAGAAGGCGAACAATTTATAAAAGCAAACGATGATGTAAATAAATCACAGTCGTCTAACGATACTTTCCCAACCGGAATGCACATTGCTGCTTACAAAATGATTGTTGAAACTACCATTCCGGGAGTTGAACAACTACACGCTACTTTGGTAAAAAAAGCAACCGAATTTGCTTCCGTTGTAAAAATTGGCCGCACACATCTTATGGATGCTACTCCTCTAACTCTTGGACAGGAAATTTCAGGTTACGCCGCTCAATTGTCTTTTGGATTAAAAGCCCTGAAAAACACCTTGGCACATTTATCTGAAATCGCTTTAGGCGGAACAGCCGTTGGCACGGGATTGAACACTCCAAAAGGATACGATGTGAAAGTAGCAGAGTATATTGCAAAATTCACCAACCATCCTTTTGTTACTGCCGAGAACAAATTTGAAGCTTTGGCAGCACACGATGCAATTGTAGAGACTCATGGAGCATTAAAACAATTGGCCGTAGCTCTGAACAAAATTGCAAACGATGTCAGAATGTTAGCTTCGGGACCGCGTTCGGGAATTGGTGAAATTCACATTCCGGAAAACGAACCTGGATCGTCTATCATGCCCGGAAAAGTAAATCCAACCCAATGTGAAGCTTTAACTATGGTTTGTGCTCAGGTGATTGGAAATGATATGGCAATCGCTGTTGGCGGCATGCAGGGACATTATGAACTAAATGTTTTCAAACCGGTTATGGCGGCCAACTTCCTGCAATCGGCAAGATTATTAGGAGATGCCTGCGTTTCCTTTGATGAACATTGCGCACAGGGAATCGAACCGAATTACAAGCGTATAAAAGAATTGGTTGACAATTCACTAATGCTGGTTACCGCTTTAAACACTAAAATAGGCTATTACAAAGCTGCCGAAATTGCTCAAACCGCTCACAAAAACGGAACTACACTTAAAGAGGAAGCTGTTCGCTTAGGATACGTTAGCCCGGAAGATTTTGATGCCTGGGTGAAACCTGAGGAAATGGTTTAATTTTTTTTGTTTCAAGTTTCAGGTTGAAGTATTGAACAAATAAAAAAGAGTTTAATTAAAAAAAGGAGAAAATTTTAAATTTTCTCCTTTTTTTAATAACCTGAAACTTGAAACAAAGTTTCTATTTCCCGTCTACATAATCCTGGAGGTAACTGAATCGCTCTGTTAGTTTTCCTTTTTCGGTTATTTTGGCACGTTTTAGGATGCCGTCTTTATCACCGTTGAAGAAAGCCGGAATAACATGTTCCATAAATTGCTCTCCGAAACCTTCACTTGCATCTTTCGGAATTTCGCACGGTAAATTATCAACCGCCATCACTGCTACTGCCGCAGGATGAAAAAGATCTACTTCTTTATCTTCTAAAGGAAAATAACCGTACAAAGGATCTGCAATTGTCGAAGATCTTAACGTACAGGCAATTGGTCCGTTTACATCGCAGGAAATATCAGCCACTACTTTTAATTTGCAGTCGTTTGCATTCAGCATTTCACGGGTTAAGATCATCGGGGCTCCTGTTGCATAAAAATGACCTGCGAAATAAATATCGGTTACTTTTGTAAATTTCTCAAAATCAGAAACATATTCTTCCGGATGCGCTACAAAATCTTTAAAATCAACCACCTGACCGTCAATACGTTTGTTGTACTCTAAAACGTCTAACTGTACATAAACAGCCTGCGCATAATTTTTAGTCAGATAATTGTCAACTGTAACCTCTTTTATTTTTATCGCATCCAGAATCTCTTTGGCACCACTCCCTACTTTACCCGTTCCGGTAATCACAAATTTCAGAGCCGGCATGGTAATACGCTTCAAATGTTTGATTAAAGCCTCTTTTCCGTCAAGTGATTCTGCTTTTGGCAGCTTAAACAACTCAAACTTGATCCCGAAAGCGCGAATTCCGTTGTAAACGCCAACCATTCCCGCATATCTTCCAAACCCAATTAAGCGGCGGTTGTGAGCATCTACTATCGTTTCATGATCGTATAAATCGATATTTTTTTCCAAAATAGCCTGTAACAATTTTCGGTTATAAGGCTGTTTTTTAATAGTATGCGAAAAGAAAAAATAAGCCTTGTTCGGAATCAAATTCTCAACCGGAACTTCTTTTACACCAAATAATACATCACAATTCGAAACATCTTCCGTAACGGTGATTCCCATACTTTTATATTGTATATCCGAAAAAATCCTGATATCAGAACTCTCTACCTCAACTACTGCTTCGTGATAAAGCTGTTTCAATTTTGTAAGTTCATTAGGAGCAAAAACAACTCTGCGGTCCGGCGGGTTTTTTCTTTCTTTTATGATTCCAAATTTCATTTAAACGGGTTTAAAATAATTATTAATATAACTTTTTACATCTTATTTGTTTCAAATATAACAAATTTAGTTAAAATTTTGTTGAAAAAATACAATTTAGAATGTTCAAAAACCGTTAAAAGCTGACAAACAACCAAATAAATAAACAAAATCTTAATTTTTTGTTAAATCATGCTTTTGAAGCATATCAAAACAGCAAAACATAAATATTGAATTCTATATATTTGTTTTTAAAGAATGATGAAAATGAGCCTCCTTAAAAAAACAAATATACCACAAATACTTTTTCTGTTATTAGTTTTAAGTTCTTGTGGTAATGATAAAAAAACTACCGCCGATACTACCAATACAATAGAAGATACTTTACCAAAAATGAAACCGTTAGGTCCTGAAAAAAGAATTTCGCAGGCCTATATCAATTCAGTTGCAGGAAGAATAAATCACTTTTACAATAAAAACTGGCCCAACAATACGATGAACGGAAGTTTTTTGGTCGCCCGAAACGGTCAGATTATTTTCGAACGCTATAATGGTTTTGCCAATAAAAACGAAGGCACCAAAATTACCGCAGAAACTCCTGTTCAGATCGCTTCTGTGAGTAAGGTTCTGACTGCTACTGCTGTTTTAAAACTGGTTAATGCCGGTAAGATCGATTTAGATCAAAAGGTAAATACGATTCTAAAAACCTTTCCGTACGAAGACTGTACCATCAGAATGCTGCTGGACCACCGTACCGGAATGCGTAATTATGCTTATTTTACAGACAGAGACAAATCGGTTTGGGACAGGCACAATCAGCTTACCAATAAAGATATCCTGGACATTCTGGCGACCAAAAACATTGGTTTGGAATCCAGAACCGGAACGCGTTTTAGCTATTGCAACACCAATTATGCAATGCTTGCGCTAATTATTGAAAAAATTACGGGATTAACGTATAAAGAAGCCATGCACCAGATGATTTTCAAACCTTTGGGAATGAAACACACCTACGTTTTTGACGATGATAAGGACAGAAAGAAAATTGTTCCTTCTTATAAAGGTAATGGTGTAGAAATTGGTTTTGATTATCTGGACAATGTTTACGGGGACAAGAATATCTTTTCAACAGTGCGAGATCTATTAAAATTTGATCGCGCCAGAAATTCACCTGATTTTCTAAAACCTGCCTTACTGAAACAAGTCTACACAGGATACAGTAATGAGCGTAAAGGAACCAAAAATTATGGTTTAGGAATCAGAATGATCAATTGGGAAACGGGACAGAATTTTTATTTCCACAATGGATGGTGGCACGGTAATACGTCTTCTTATATTACTTTAATGAAAGAGCACGTGACCATTATTGCCTTGTCAAACAAAATGACCCGAAATACCTATGCGGTTCGCAAACTGGCACCGATTTTTGGAGATTATCCGTTTAACTTCAAGGATGAAGAATGATACAATAGTTAAATATCAAAAGTCCTAAAGCGGCTGTCAATATTGGTTTTAATCTTTTTTAAACACCATCAGTTGCGAGAAAACAAAAAGAAGAAACCGGTAGTAAGCATTTGACTTTAAAAACTTTACAACTTTCGACTTTCAACTAAATTGAATAATACAATTTTCTGAAAAATTTATTACAAAACTAACTGCAAATAGTATAAATTTGCAAACTCATTTTTGGGGTCGACTGGTTTTGACAGCAAGTCGAATTGAAAAGTAAGCACGTCGAGCATTGAGACCTTGCTCGTAAATATAAGATCTCGAACTTTTACACGGCGAAAATAATTACGCTTTAGCTGCTTAATCCGAATCATAGTACGATTGCGCCACGTCTCTACAAGGTAGGGAAGCTGGATTCTCCTGGAAAGCCTTGGTTTGTGGCGTTCCGTTCAGGGGAACCGTAAAAATAAACCTAGATTTCTATGAGCTTCGGGTAGATTTCGAAAATTAAGAAGATAAGTGTTGGGTGGTTGTTTCTGGCCTGGCTCAACATCGAAAATTCAATCAGGAAATAAGCGTGTAGAAAGCTCTTTAGTTGCTTGTTTGGACCCGGGTTCGATTCCCGGCGACTCCACTATAACTGCCTGATTTTCAGGCAGTTATCTATAAAATTAAAAAAAAGAGAACAAAAAGAGAACAAAATTTAAGTAATTGATTTAATGTCCCCGCAAGCATTTTAATTTTAAAACAAATTAAAATGAAATCAATTTACTCTACTCCAAAGGTGGTCAAATATGAAGACCTTTCTAAATCTTGGTTTGTCTATTTTAGATACAACCAAAAACTTTTCCGTTATAAATTCGGAATCAACTACATTAATAACTACAAGAAACGACTTATTGAAGCAAATTCAATAAGAGATGTTTTGCATGAAAAACTAAGGAACGGCTGGAATCCAAACATTCCCGACGTTGTAAACACCTTTAGTAATATGACATTTAGCGAAGCATTAGATTTTGCAATCGAAAAAAAAGCTCAAACACTTGGCGCAAAAACATTATGCGGCTACAAAAGCACTGTTAAATTCATAAAAAGCGCTTTAGTCCCAACAAATACAAAAAACCTTCTTATTTGTGAAACCAAAAGAGTTCATATAAAATTAATTCTTGAAAAAACACAAAAACAGCGAAAATGGTCTAACAAATCTTATAACAAAAATTTAGGATATTTAAAAGCCATCCTTTCAGAGTTGTTACAGTGGGATATTATAGACCATAATCCAGCACACGGTATAAGAGCCTTAAGAGTTAGTGAAGTTACCGGATTTAAACCAGCGTCAGATGATCAAGTAAAAATTATTAAAGAAAAAATACTAAATGATTTCCCAAGTTTTTATCCATACATAATTTCAATTTTCCACACAGGAATAAGACCCGAAGAATTACTTTTTTTGCAAATAAAAATGATAGACTTAAAAAACTCTCAAATCATTTTACCACCCGAAATAACAAAAACCGACAAAGAGAGAATCGTACCTATCAATCATTACTTAAAATCATTTTTCGAGGAAATGCATCTACATATTTACAACCCAAACTTTTATGCATTCGGTTCAAGACGGGAACATTCAAACAGAGGTTTAAAAAAGAATTTAGATTTCGTTCCTGGAGCGAAAAGATTAAGCAGAGATACAGCATCTAAATTATGGAGAAAGCTTATTAAAACAGAATCCAATATCGATGTAGACATGTACTCATTAAAGCATCTCGGAGCAAACAAGAAAATACTGGCAGGAATTGAACTTGATGCACTAAGAGAACTCTATGGCCACACCTCAAAAATGATGACTTTAAGATATGCTAAGGTTGTAAAAGAGGTTAATAGACAACAAATAATTGAAAAATCACCTGATTTCTAAATAAAAAACCCGCCATAACAGCGGGTTTTACTATAATTAATAAACTATCAATTATTTTTTTAATTTTCGATCAGACCACCCAATTTTATCATCTTCAGGCTCATCTTTTACAATTCGATTAAATTTTTTCTCATAACCATAATCAACAAAAGACGCTTTTTTATTCATTACATTTTCTCTATAATCCAATTTAGAATTTTCCATAAGCTTTAGTCCCGAAGCAACAAACTCAAAATTCAATCCGAGATGATTTAATATTTTTGTCAACCCCACAACATCATCTTTACCAACAATCTTACACAACACATTACCATACTGAATCAACCCTTCCAACGAATTATTATAGAACGTTTTATCCTTTTCCAAGACGCCCCACAAGGTAATAAATGCAAATTCTTTCCTTTTCCAAATATGAGCATCAATTAATAATTCTTCCTTCTTAGTCATTGTAGTAAAAATTCACCAAGACAAAATTAAAACAGAATCAACCATTTTTTATCAAAACTTCTGATCCAAATCATAACAATTTAAAAATCAGTGGCAACTACTGTGTTATACATAGTACCTATATTTTATTAACCTCATAGGAAACCACTATTTCAAAACCAAGAATTTCAGCAAAATTTCTTAACGAAGTCATTTTAGGATTACGTGTGCCTTTTAGCCATTCCGAAATCCTAGTTTCCGGAACATTAACCTTTGCCGCAAATTGCCGTTGAGAAAGTTCAGATTTCTCTATCAACGAAATTAAAATTTCTGTTTCCATTTGATTATATTTACAGCAAATTTAATTTTAATAATTAAGTTTCCTTTCTACAAAAGGTAAAAACCTCTCAAAAGAGAGGTTTTTTTTATTTATTAGATTAAGCGATAAATCTTCCAATTATTTTATTGGCAGATCCAAAAGAAGAATAAATCACATCTTCTACTAAAAATAACCTGGTGATTTCTTCAGCAAATTCAACTCTAATAACTTCTACTTTTGAGCCTATTTGTGGCACAATGTACATTTGCTGAGTTGATACTGTATTACCGTTTTCAACAAACTGAATTTGAAATGTAAGCTCAGCTTCAATGAATTTAACTAAGAAGCTGTACATTAACCAATTTAGAAATATATTTCTTTTTCTATTATGTGCTTTTTTCATGATGCGTTTTGTTTTTAAAGAGAGGTCTTTTGACCCCTCTCAGTTAATAATGTTAAATTAATTTGAAGTGCTTATTTGAAAATCGGTGCCACTTCTTAACCCCTTTATCGTTCAAAATTTCAAACTGTGTCCATTGGACTCTTAGTACTTCATACTTTTCGTCTTTTGTAAAGTGACTTGCGCCATGTACGTTGACGCATTTTACAAAGTCACCTGGTTGAACATCTTTTAATTCTATGAACGTTTCTTCTGTTCTTCGATCGATAAGTTCTTTAATTTCTATCGATTCTAATCTAATTTGCTCATGGTACTTATGTACAATACCGAGAGCTTTTTCGTACTCTTCTAGTGAAATCATTGTTTTAAATTTAAATTGTTAATAATTGTTTCAATTCTACTCTACAAATATACAACAATTCTTTCAATACTTACACAAAAAGCGTAAGTATTTTTGAATTTTAACATTTATCTAATGCACCAAATATTTTAGCACTATAGATTTGCGAGGTTTAAACAAAAAAAGCAGCACCTTAATAGCACTGCTTTTACATCCTGAACACAAATAAACTATTTCTTCTTTTCAATTTTCATTATTCTCGATTCTCCGCACTCATCAAATACTTTTGAAGTAAATTGTTTCTTTCCCAAAAAACGAGTCTTAAGACCTAAAAAACTCCACTGCTTACGCTCCCAGTAAGCGACAGCATCAGTTTTACTTTTAAACTGACGATCATTTACTACAACCTTTAACTTTTGACCATCAAAAGAAGCAACTCCGGCAACTGTCATACATTTAGTTGTATCAATCCAAACCTGCTCCCTTGGAATACTGTTCTTAATCGCTTCAACCAATCCGGAAACATCACTTTCACGTTTTGTTGTATCACGATATTTTAAGGTTTGAGAAATCAGACTTTCAATTCTGTTAATTTTAATGTTAGCAGCATCCAGCTTTTTCTTTAATTCAGGATCATTATAAGCAATATGATCATCAATTTCTTTAGGCGATAATACCTGGTTAGAGAATCTTAAACTATCTAACTTTCTTAACTGACTGGCATTTTCTGTTTGTCGTTCATTTTCTGCTTTTTGAAAAGTATAATCTTTATAAAACCAAACTGCCACCAAAGCAAACACAAGAATCGCGATTGTTTTTAAATTCTGGGTAAATAATGATAGTTGCATACTAAATGATTACATAATTGTTTTTATCTCTTTTTTTATTCTGAAGTACTCGCCAGTTATTAAAACCGATCTTTTCGAAATGTGGCATGTCCTTAAAGGATGTCCAGTTACCCCCCCAGCTCCAGCCATATTTCGCGAATATCTTAACACATTCATCCCAGTCCGCTACACTATCTCCGTCAAAATCTTTTTTAAAATCCCAACTTGCTGTTTTTCCATCAATAATCAAAACCCCATCGACCGCAAAACCGTAGTTATGCACAGACTGCCCGCCTTTGGCATTAGTCAATTTTTTACCTGGCTTAGTCCTTCCTTGTGCATACAAATCATCTTGTTCAGCAAATGTTCGCAACCCTTGTGTGATTCTGATCTGAGCGCGTCCGGTTAGAACTTTATTACATTCATCAACAATATTTGTCATTTCCACACGCACAGCTGGGTGCAACTGATTAATTCTTTCTTTTGTTACTTTGTCCATTTTTTATTTAGTTATTACATTCCCTGAATCAGCGAATAAGTTTTTAATTTGAAAAGTGATTAGCCTGCGAACTGGCCGGATAAAATATCTAACAAAATCATTATTATTACCAATTACCTCCATATTTTCAAGAATAGAAACGACTTCGATATAGATCATAATTCCTATCATAAAATCACCAAATACACCTGAGTACTGATTTCCTAATTTACTATCGCTAACGCTCCTGATGTTTAAAAGAACCATACCAATTATTATTGATCCTCCATACTGAATAAATTTTGTAAATGTCTTACGAAAGCCCTCTGAAGTTCTTATCTGCTTTGTCATCGTAGCTTTTGTAACACCAAAAACAAAGTCCAAAACAAAAAGAATAAGTAAACCAATAAGCAAGGAACCGTCTGGTATGTATTTTAAAATCATATGATAATTAATTTAAGAATTGCACTTTATTAAAGTGTTTACTACTTGAACACTTTAATCTTAAAATCACCTGAAGCGGGATTTCTTGCAACTGATGTATCTAAATTTCCGAAACGTACAGTTACTGTATTGGGCGCACTAACGAAGGCTGTATATACAGTATTAGGTTCGACGGAGGCAAAAGGCACACCAAGAGATACTACATCTCCAATCGCAGCGCCAGCAACAGTAATAGTTAAATCTTGAGAGGTTCCTGCATCCGTATTAGGAAAGTCTAAAGTAGCAGTTCCCGTTAAGATTACGGGTAAATCTGACGTCATAGCAAACACACCGTCTTTATTTGGGAAAGCAAAGGTTTTAGGCGTTCCTGTTATTGCTTTCGTATCTAATCTAGCCACCCCCGATAATGTAGTCGACGCTATACCTATATGATTTCCTGATCTCATAATTATTGGAGATGCGCCACCACTAGCAATTCCAACGTCTGTAGAAAATTGAATGTAATCAGAGAACGTCTTTACACCACCTATACCTTCGGGTCCAGTTTTATGAACGGCATTACTGTCCAATGCAAATGAAGAACTAGATATTTTTTCCAAAACGCCAGTGGTGTTATTTCGAGTCAATATATCATAAGCTCCAACGCTCGTAGGAGGCAATGTAGTGACAGTTAATGAATTCAAAACTACATCACCCGTTTTAGTTAGGGTGAATGTGTTTGATCCATTATTTTGTCCTGCGAATACAAATCCCGTAGAGCCGGATGACCCGTTAGATATGATACCTATACCGCTAGAATCGTTTACAGAATATATACCGCTTCCGGTCGAGGTGTTAGAGGCAGCAAATCCCGTACCTGATGAGTTATTTGCAGATGTGAATGCGTTTCCTATTCCATTGTTAACGGAAGCCAAACCGTTCCCATTACTGTTATTTATTATGAAAAAACCAGATCCTCCGCCGCTATTAGTAACCTGCCCTCCTCTTCCTGTCGATGAATTAGTTATTTTAAACACAGTAGATCCAGGAGCTCCTCCATTATTTGTCAAATCTAATCCGCTAGATTGGGAATTAGTTGTATTTGTTGAAGATTTTAAGCCTGAAAAACTTTCATTACCTATAGCGTGTAGCACATTTGCATCGTTTGCTGGAACATACCCAATATTAGACTCGATAACATTCCAATTAGCAGGTGTTTGATTTGGCACATTTGTAAGTGCAAAAAAACTATCGCCTACATTTACAGATTTCCCTGCCAACACTCCAGCTACTGAAACATACCATAAATCTCCTTTTTGTATCGCTCCTGATGTGCCACTTCCTCCACTAATAGGAAATAAGTTAGCTGAAGCATCCCAAGTACCTCTAAGATTTATAACGCCAACAAGCAGGTTATCTGCATACATTTTTACAGCTTCTACAGTTGGATACAAATCATTGTTCACCGTAGTGAAGTCAGTCGCTTTATTAACAACTTTCTCAAAATCATCTATAGGAACAACAACCCCGATTACGGTTGCACCATAAATATCAATAACACCAAGCTTAATTGTTCCGTTTGGAAATAAATTTGGTTCAGTAGCAGAAACCGGATCTTCAACACCTTTAAAGATATGATAACCACCAGTATCATTACCAAGTAAAACATCCTTTCTATAGTAGCCATCTTCCGCAGAATCCAATACCGCATTATACTCAGGATTATCAACAAACTCAAGAAGATTTATACGCCATTCAAAGGCATCAGCATCTACATGAACGTTCAATCCATTAGTCTCGATATCTCCTTTTTTCAGAACCATATCTGGATTTTGAACAGTTGCAATCCTATTGTTCAAGTAATCAAAGTTATCGTTTATAATTTGCCCTGCCTGTCTTGCAGGTGTTCCTGTTTTGTCATTTGGAGATACTCCAATATTTATATACTTAATAACCATATTAAAAATCATTTATATCCGACGATTAATTTAATAACCCAGTTAGCCGTTTCACCTCCCGAAAAAATAACCGGATCAGCTGTCGCACCAGAAGCTGATTTATACGCCCCCATTATAGTTAACTGGTCATTTACCATTATTTTTATTGTACTGTTACTCGTATTATTATACAACACACCTATTCCTTGCGCATAGGTTCTACCTCCATCTTCAGGATAAGGCGTTGGCGCAGTAACAACATCACCCTGCACAAAACCTTTGATCGCAGTTTTACACATTAACATGACAATCACACTATCAATCACTGCACTCACCGGAAGTCCTGTAGAAACTGAATAATTCCTATCTGTAGTAAACGAATCCAAAATCAAAACTTTTGATTTTGCAACTTTAGCAAACTCCTGAATCACAAAATCCATTATCTTATTCTCAACACTACGATGACTCATAGCCGTAATTTTGGATTCACTCAACAATTCGGTAGCAATAAACTCCCTAACTTGATTTTCTGTTATATCTGCCATTTTTTTACTTATAATCTATTTCTAAATAATCTCTCTCTGAATAATCTCTTTTTACAACCGGAGGCAATAGGACAATATCAAAATCAAACGTATCAACCAAACTATCAAATGTTATCGTTTTATTATCAAAAGTGAAATAACCCGGCTGTGGATTAATAATACTGTGATCAATTCCTGGGTCTTTTAGACTCCCAACACCAATTCTTTTAATATCCATAATGCAAAATTTAAGCAGTTCCTATATTCGAAATCTTTTGTATTGGTAATCCGGTAATAACAAGGTCACCACTTACAATTACAAATGTTCCAATGTTTATTTCAGAGTAAGAGTAATTATTGCCATGATTTTTTATTGAATTTCTGGTATAGAAAGTAATTTCGTCAGTACTGATACAGTTGAAAGAAAAGCTCAATTCTACTTTTTTTGGATTATTACCATGCTTAATATAAGATTGAGTTAAAACAACCCCGTTCTTTATCACCCCACATTCAGCAATAATAGAATCTGCTTCATTTCTATAAATAGCTTCTGTTTTCAAAAGACCGGAAAACGAAACAATAGCATTTACAGGTAAATTTGGATCAATATTTAACTTATAGATCCTATACAAGTAATAGCTCTGTAAAGGAGAAGTTGTAGTTTCTGAAATTAAATCTAAAGCCACATTAGATGTTTTCACTCTGTACACATCAATAAAATCGCTCGCTTTATCACCATCATTATCTGTTACTTCAATCTTAAATCTATAGTAATCTTCTATTAAATTTTTTATAACGGTAGAAAGATTATTTGGAGACACGATTATATCCCCAAATCCCCCAACCTCCTTAGTCCACACAACATTAACAATATCACCATCAGGATCATAGGCCGTTGCGTTTAAAACTATTGAATTCTGATCTTCCGACATGTAAATATCATTACCCGCCAACACTATAGGCGGTATATTTTTATCTTCAGGAATAGTAGTTCCCACGTCTTTATAAAAACTACGCCCCAACACTAGAGTAGTTCGGTTATCATCTAAATTCCAGGAACAGTTTAAAACAAAAAAATCTTTTTCAAAAACATAATTAAACAATATTATATCGTTGAATTTTACAGAATTTTTCACATCAAGATCAATTTTTTCAACTGCTGTATTAAAAATTCTACGATTTATATTTGCTATAATTTTTGCATAATTACTTTTCTCAATTTTGTAAACAACATCAGTCCACTGCTCCCAATTTAATCTTGATTCCTCAATATCATCAGACGCATATTTTTTTACATACAATCCTTCATTGTAAAATTTATTCGTCTCAATAACCATCTGCTCACCATCTTTAAAATTATAGAACACATCTATAACTTCAACCAAAGAATTATCCAGCACAGAGTAAACATTATATCTATTTTCATCCACAAGATTAACCCCAGCTAACTGTAATTGCAAATACTTTTTATTATTCAATTCAAATGAATGCAAAACAGGAACATCGATAATCACAAAGAAATCTGTTTCTCCATTTAATTTGCTTAATCTAAATCCAGCAGACATACCGGAAC
This sequence comes from Flavobacterium sp. CFS9, assembly GCF_041154745.1. Lineage (NCBI taxonomy): Bacteria > Pseudomonadati > Bacteroidota > Flavobacteriia > Flavobacteriales > Flavobacteriaceae > Flavobacterium > Flavobacterium sp. CFS9. The sequence continues at coordinate 417,258 of NZ_AP031573.1, forward strand.
TATCATCAGCAAAAGTCAGTTCGACTTCTTTATCAATAGAAAACTCACCACTTATTAAATCAACTTCTCTTTGATCTTCGATAAATCCAAAAACTTTAATCTCAGCTTTATTTATAATTATGCATTCTAAATTTGTTTCCTGTAAAACACCTGTAAGTCCATAAATTTTCACATCAAACAAACCTTCAGATGGAAATATATGGTCTATACTTAAAGTTGCCTTACCTCCTGTGTCAAAATTTAGATCTTCAAAATAAATTATATTATAATCAGCATTTCCATAGATAACATCACCATTAAATAGAATTTCATACTTGAATGCATTTTTCCACGTCTCAATATTTTCAGGAGGAGGAATAACCTCATAATATCTTTTTAAACCAAATTCAATATTAATATTTATCCTTTGTCCTTTTTTATAATAAATTTTTTTTCTCAGAGACAAAAAACGAGTGTTATCCTGCGGAAAGTCCGTATGTCTATAAGCTCCACCTTCCTCCGTTCCTCTGTGATAGATTCGCGGAGCATAAGATGGTGCAACACACTTCTCCAACATACCACCATGCCCAATCCAATCTGTAGAATAGATTTCACCTACAACGCCTGATACTATAGCCCAACCAGCATTTTCATCAGCAGCTATTGTTTTAGGAAAATTTGGAACTACTTTCTTATGAGTTACAGCTATTTCATTGTAAGGAGGAATCATTGTAATAAATGGTTCTGCTAACGGAGTGATTTTTTTTAATAATCGATTTAACTCATAGACACCTTTATATACAGCATTAGTAACACTGTATACCTCGTACTTAACTTTACGTAACTGACGAACATTTAAACCTTCGATATACCAACGATTATCAGCTTGAAAACACACACACATTGTATCCTTTAGCAACATATCCAAAATACTGTACGCATCTTTTTTCTTTTTATCTAAAAAATGTATGGTATCTAAATAGATTGTATTCCAATCTTTATTTACAAAATTTACAATTGCCGGACTAAAATATAAATCCAAATCAAGCCCTGTTAACGATAGTATCTTACAAAGTATCTCTATCAAAGATTTTTCTTTACTATAATAGTCATCCGGCAAATAGCGCCCTTTTAGTCTACCCAAACCATCAGTAGCCCCAAAAGAAACAAAAAATGAAACTCCTTTATACGGCTCTGAATATAAATCAGGTAAAATATGTCCTTGCCAAATTATAGCATCACTTTCATAGCTTTTTATCAGAACTTTAAACCTCTTTTCATCACCCGTAAAAAGTTTAATAAAAGCACCATCCTCCGCAGTTCTAGTAAGCATATCAAATTTTAAATCACTAGATACAATTGATAAATCATCTTTTGTATCAGAACCATTCCAACTCAATACAATCCCAGATGCTGAAGCATATTCAATCACAAGTTTTGTATCCGGTGATAGTGTATCAATTATATCTACATAATAACTCATTAGCCAATTCTTGAATTACGTTTATCAGTCCTATCAAGAACCAATCTTAATTTATTACCATCCAAAACAAATCCCCCGCCCAATGTAATGTTAACATTAGACCCAGCACCTGACAACATATTATACAAACTACGTTGTTGATCACTATTAAAAATCATCTCACCACTATTTACACGCGCCAAAATTTTATCACCAAAAAAAGAAGAACCTCCGACAATGCCACCAGTTGCAAATTTTGGAATTGCAGCAAAAGCCGCCAAAACTCCACCTATAGCAGTAGCAATAAATGCAGGTGTTGTAAAAACAGCTGCTGGACCAGTAGCCGTACCGGATGCAGTAGCACCTGCAATAGATTGTGAAATAGCCGAAGCTAACATCATAGCTATCAACTTTGTCACGGTTTGAATCATTCCAGCAAGAAAACCACCAAAGCCATTTTTAGCAAGCCCTAGAGACTCAACAAGAGAACTCGCTAATCCCGAAAAAGCATCACTTACACCTTTACTTGTTAACTCAGCCACTTCAGCCATCCTCTTTTGAGCTTCAGTTAACTTAACTATTTTTGTATTTAACTCTTCAGCCCCTTCAATAGCATCAATTTTAATTTTAGTATTATTTATTTGAGTGGTTAACCTTTTGTACTCTTCGGCAGTTGTAGAAAACTGTTCCCTTAATTTTTCAAAGTAAGATAACTGACCTTTTAAATCTTCTAAAGAGAACGAAGGAACAATTCCATCAAAACTAGTCGCATCAGGCAAAGCAGGGCGCGGTAATTTAACTTGCTGTTTTTTAGTTATCTCATCAATCTTCTTTTGATAAGAATCAATTATAGCTTGCTTTTTAAGCCATTCAGCATTACTTAAAACATTATTCTTCTGTTCTTCTTGCTGAAGCTTTATAAGACTTTCATAATACGCAATAGTACCAGGCTTTAGAGCACTGATACTATCTTTAATGGCATCCGTACCTATTTTAATATCCTGAAGCTTAAGCTTTTCATTCTCTTCAAGCTTACCCGTTTTCTTCAAATATTCTTCTTTAGCTGAAAATAATACTTCATCAGCTTTTAAATTATCTTCATTAAATTTCTTAAGTTCTGCATTTTGAATTCTCAGCAACTCCGTTTGTCTTGCAATCAACTCCGATTTAGTCATCGTAATACGAGCTGTTTTTTCAGCCGCATTTGCTTCCTGAATTACAACTACATTCGCACCACTTCTTAGCCTTACAATTTCCGCTTCAGTTGCAGCAATGTTATTACGAAGTTTTATCTCCTGCTCTACACGCTCGTTTGCACGCTTTTGCAATTCATTATCAATTGCCGTCGCCCTACTTTTATTAAATATTGCTTCACGAAGCTCATCGTAAGTATTTTTTGCATAACCATTAAGAACAATCTCGTCTTTAAGATTTTTAAAGTAAGCCGGATATAACGCTTGCAAATCATCTACAGCTTTTTTTCTTTCGATTGTAGATAATTTTGTATTTGTTGCCGACGCATACAACTTATCTAATGTCGCTATTTCCGCAACTGCATTTTGATCTCCTTTTTTTATAGCTTCATTTAAATCATCCTGAGCAGTTGCAACTTTTTTTGTATTAACGGCATATACAAGCATTGCCATTGCTGCTGCTTGAGCAACTAAGACAAGTACGGCGAAAGGATTCGCAGCTATAACAGCGTAAGTTGCCATAACAGCAGTTCTTAGCGCCATAAAACCAGATACTAAAAGAGGAATTGTTGAAGCCACAGCTCCTATTCCTATCAACAATGGCCCAATAGCAGCCGCCAAACCTGCCACCGCTACAATTGTTACTTTTGACCCCTCAGACATTCCCATCAATCCTTTCAGAAATCCGTTCACAGAGGTAATTGCCTTTGTAAAATATGGTAAAATAACCTGACCAAACATTTGACCAAGCTCTTTAAGAGACTCTTTAAAAATTCTTGATTGATTAGCCGCACCCCCTCCAGTCCTTGCAAAATCGCCATGAGCATTAGAAGTAGCTTCCATTACATAAGCATACCTAAGATTTACCTTAGAAGCCTGATCCATATCTTTAATTCGGGTTTTAATACCTTTTGACAAAGCAAACTCTTGCAAATTCTGCTCCGTCATTACAATACCCAATTTCTTTAAAGATTCTGTTTCACCCGTAAATATCGAAGATAAGGCAGTATTAGCTTGATCTATACCAATATTTTTAAAAGAAGAAAGATCACCCGCCAAACCAACCAAAGCTGTAGACATTTTCCCCGCTTGAGCGGTTGTTAACCCCATTGATGTCCCCATATCGCCATAAGCCGCCGCCATATCCAAAGCAGTACCTTCGGCAATACCATAGGTTTCTAAAGCCGTTTTTCCAAACTCCTTGACAGCACCGGAAGATGTATCAAAAGCAACATCTACCTTATTTAAACTTTCTTGATAATCTGAAGCAAATTTCACAGCCGCACCGGCAGCCGCTAAGAGAGGAGCAGTAACAAATGTTGTCATCGTACGCCCCATTTGTTGCATTTTCTGACCAAACTTATCTATACTACGCAATGCGTTTTGCATCCCAGTTGAAAACTGAGATAAATCGACCTGAAACTTTACATTGATACTTGCTAAACCACCTAACATTGAAGTAATATTTTAGTAAAAATACCACCTCGAAAAGCCCTAAATTGTTATCATTGATAACAAAAAAAAAGCCCTGAAATTAATCAGAACTTTTTCCCATCTAAACTAAAAAACAAAACAAACTAACCAACCCTATCTAATTTTCACTTAATAATTTTTGCGCTTTTTTCTTGTCGTAATTATCAAAAAAAGCTATACTTTTTTGCTCATATTCCAGCATCAAATTATGTTCTTTTTCCGATAATTCTATAAGTGCTTTTTCTTCCCACGGGAATTTAATAATATCAGTTTCTTTAAAATTCTCTTTTGCATAAGGAGACATGGAACCGTACATTAATTTTCGTGTAATCAACCACCGCTCCCGACTTTTAACATCTTCATATTTTTGAAAGCCGTTTACAGTATTTACAAATTGCCGATATGTCAGACTGTAGAAATAATTAACTTCTAATCTGATTTGCCCCAAAGCTAGTTCCTCTAATTGATCCCATGTTTCATTAACCGCATCGGCACTGTTTATCGCTTCGGAGCATTCCGCTTTTTTTCAGGCTCTTTTGCTTCATCAGGAAACGCCGCGGAAATTCCTTCGGTCATCCCTTGTGCCAAAATCATCAGTTCATCCATTTCCAAGTCTTCAATTTCTTCTTTCGAAATTTTCGTATGGTTATCAGGATGACAATCTATTGCTCGAAAAAGAACATCGTATAGAACATCGTACACTTCAAAATTACCCGTTTCAATTTGCTCAATCAAAGCTACTCTTTGCATCACTTCAGGTAATCCAGGCAAATTCCAGTCTTTACCTAAAACACGGAATACTTTTAAGGAAAAGGCCATCTTAAAAGTATTCCCTTTTATTTTTACAGGGATATCCATTATACAACTGTATCTCTTTCTAAATCACCATTACCTTTGAATGAAATAGAAACTTTTGCTGATTCACCAACTGTTGCAGTAATACTTGCACCTTCGATTAAAACTTTACCACTGTAAATAAAATCACCAGTTACATCTGTAGTAAAGTCAATATCAATTGGCGTTCCTGCCAATTGCAATGCTAAAATTTCATCAAAAGTCACATGAGTTGTATCTCCTGTAGCTTTGTTTGCTAACAAAGACTCTGTAGAACCAGTCCAAGTATAATTTGACGGAATAGAAATCGTTCCATTTGTGTCTTTCGTTGCAATTTCTTCCAACTTGGTATTAAAATCCAGCTTACATGAAGTCGCATGTAAAAACTTTTTATTGTTGAACTTTAATCGTAATAATTTCCCGTTATAAATTTCGCTTGCCATTTTTTTTATATTTTTAAAATAATTTAAAATTTACCATTCCTGAATAAGTAAAACTTTCTTCATTGTAATCTATCGATGCAGAAATAAAATTATACTTGTTATCTATCTGATCCACCATTGCATCAGTAAAAGCGCAACACGCATCATAACTATTTTGATCAAACCAAAAAATAACTACTATATCAACCTGAGTACGATCTTTTGTTTCCGGAGTTCTTTCTCCCAAGTAATATGTTGAAATAGGTAATGAATTACCTTCTAAAGCCACAATAGGGAAAAGAAAAGTTTTTTCTTTTCCATCTTCATTTCTTTTCATAACTGAATTAAACTCCGGTAAACCCGAAAAGAAACTATACAATTGTTTTGATACATTCTCAAACATTACCTAACTTAATTTATCTATTCTACGTTGTATAAATTTTGCCATTTTCTGCTTTGCCTCACTCGTAACTTGACTACTTGTTGCTTGATATGCCATTGCCATAAAAGGTGTTGCTTTTGTTTTTCCAATTGAAGCATGATCATTTACACCTCTTTTACGCTTACGCTTAAAACCTTTACGATACTTATTAACACCCCTTTCTACAAAGTGACCATACCAACCGTTGTTCACACCTTTTGCTCGAGTACCAACATAAATTGTTGGATTTTCCTGTTTTCCTGTAATATACCCTAAGGACTTTTTTAAGTTCCCAGGTTCAATTAATTTACCTCTTGCCTTATGCTTTTTTGAAGAAACCGGAACAAAACTTCTAGCCGCTTGAAGCGTTGGATTCGCAATCTGCCGAAGTATAATAAAAACCTCCCGCTTTTTATCTTTGTCGTTTGCAAGCTGACTAATTTTAGCTTTCAATTCCGAAAAACCTTCAACATCAAATAATGGATTATTCATAGTTTTTAACCCTGATTTCTAAATGTTGTCGCCTACCAATTTCTATTATATGAAGCACTTCATACTTTTTCGAATCATCAATCAAAATTAAATTGGATGATTTTGATTTCACATTCTCATCAAACCTGATTGTGTACGTTCGATTTACTAAATGCTTAATTTTTCCGTCAGTTTCTTCGGTTCCTGAAACATCCTGCATAAAAGCCCAAGTATTTGAAATCGTTATCTCATTAACAATTTCCGCTCCGCTATCAGACTGATCTGTTTGTTTTTCTACAATATCGATCAATCGATTCATTTGACCGATAAAAGGATTCTTTGGCATAACTTTAATATTTTCGGTACGCTCTTGCTAAAGCGTCAGCCGCACCATTATAACCAATTTCCCCACGATCTTCACGTCGCTCATACATGTCTGCAATTTTCAATAACATTGACTGTTTTAAAGCTTTTGGAACTTCAGTCGTTACCCAACCTTGCCTTACCGTAACAATAACCGCATCTAGTCGCTTTTCTGTTTGAGGCACATCTATAAACGTAATTGTTTTTGTTCCGACTACTATTCCAGGGCGAACTTTGTAACTGTCAACGTCAAGCACAGTCGCTACAGTTTCGCCCTGTTTATAGCATTTTACCTCGGTAACTTCGTCGTTATCATTATTAACCGAAAAATTTACAGTTTCAAACTGCGAAACTTCCATAACAAAATCACGAGTATCAATTGAACGATTTATATAATTCTGCCTATCTTCTTTAGCTGCATCAATATAGGTTTGAATCAAATCATCTTCAGGATTTACACCCGTTCCTAGTCGTAAATGTTTTTTTGCTTCTGCAAGAGTTACACATACTGTAACTTCCTGATTTTTATAATAACTGTCCGTAACCATTTTTTTTAAACAATTAGAGGTTTATTTACGATGCTGCTTTGTCAGCGGCTGCTTTGTCAGCGGCTGCTTTGTCAGCGGCTGCTTTGTCAGCGGCTGCTTTGTCAGCGGCTGCTTTGTCAGCGGCTGCTTTGTCAGCGGCTGCTTTGTCAGCGGCTGCTTTGTCAGCGGCTGCTTTGTCAGCGGCTGCTTTGTCAGCGGCTGCTTTGTCAGCGGCTGCTTTGTCTTCAGAACCTTTTTTACCGCATTCTTTCGCATAACCAGCATCAATTAATTCATCTGCTTGTCTTGTGTCAAAAGTTGCTTTTTCACCCACATTGTATGCCAACTGGAATCTCCCAGTTGGTGAAACAACGAACTCTATTTTTTTTGTAGTTGCCATAACTTTTTAATTAAAATTTTACGGAGCTAATTAAGCAGTAATCCAGCCTTTGACAACTGAAAAAGATTTTGGCTGACGAATTACAACATCTACAAAAACGTTTGCAGTAACTTCAATTAAACCTTCATTTTTGCGGGATTTATCATCAACAGATAAATCCATAAAGCCCCAAATATTCACTCTACCTTGTGTAAAATCTCCAAAGATTCCGGCAGATAAATTTGTACCTGTACCTCTTGAAAGATTTGAAGGAACGTGATTCGAAGTGAAAGAAGAATATCCGTTGATTTCTCCTGATTTATCCATTAAATAATTAAGATCACCCGCTTCATGTTTTGTTTTTTTCAACTTCCCACGAGTTTTTGGATTCACTAAATAACTCATTTTTGCACCTGAAGCATTTTCAACAAAAATTCCAGTCTCCATGTCTACAATGTTATCCCAGGTAGGAGCAGAGCCATTTGTTCCGATTGCAACTGTATTAACCCCCGTGTGATTTAACACCCCTAACGGCTGACCAGTTCCAGAACCATTTACGAAAGCCAAATCAATTGCATTTCCGACTGCTAACAGAATATCATTCATTGTTTGTCTTTCTAAATCAATAGAAGACTGCATGATGTTTAACAATGAAATTGGAACGGTAACAGAAAGCCTCTTAGGAATAGAATCTACATAACCGTATTTATTTGCAGTCCCATCTGTTTTATCTGTTTCACCTTCCCAAGTAGCAATAATACCACCTTCGTTTACAGGATATCTTAAATTTCCTTTTAATCCGGTAGCAACCACAATTCCCATTTTTTCAATTAATGGCTCAGGTCGTAAAAACTCAATTAAAGGCTGTTGTTCTCTCGGAACCAAATTTCCACCATATTCACCACTATCACCAGTAACGGTTTGTTGTGTCGCTCTGGATTCACCAAATGGAATTACAGCACCTGTAACAATTAATCCCTGAGCCTCAGCCGCACGCTTGCATTCCTGATGAATTCTTAGTGATTCACCCTCCAATGTACCGTTTGCCATTTGCGAACGAATAATTGCATGAATTGACAACCCTTCTCTTTTTTCTGTATTTTCCGGAGCAGGTTTTTCTACAACAGAAGGACCAGCCGCAGGTGTAGGATTAGAACCAAAAGCACGTTGATTTTCTTCCATAGTTTCAGCTACTTTTAAAGCTGCTTTTCTTTCTTCAATCTGAGCTTGTAATTCATTGAATTTAGCCGTTTCTGCTTCGTTTAAAGTAGTACGATTTTCTTTTTTTGCAGCCTCCATTAAGGCATCTTGCGAGCCTACCAATCCATTAAGCTCTTGTCTGATTTCTGCAGATTTTTTCATTTTATAAATAATTTTTATTAATTGATATTTGAGCCTCAAAGGTTGATAGCCCTTTATTTTCATCTTGAGCAGTACGCTCGGTTATATTGTTTTTTTCTTTGTAAGCTGTTGAGCATCTTTGTGCAACTTCTGTATCTGGATAAGCCGGAAATGTTACCGGAGCAACATCAAATAAGCGACTGAATTTTACGATTTGCCTTTTGTCTAAAATTCCTTTCGACTCATCACCGTAAATCCAAATTTCTTCAGCCACTAAAAAGGAGAAAGAAGATTCTGAAACATCACCTTCGTCTATTGCATCAGCCAAATCGATTGCGAAACCTCTGTTTGGCGTTTTGTACGCATACTTTAAACCCACACCGTCAACACTTAACGTAAGCGTACCTTTTCCAGCTTTTGAACGTGCCAAAACATAATTAGGATCGTGGTTATAAAGACAACGAACATCATCGTTTAACACATCATCAAAAGCACCTGGTAAAATTTCTTCTTCAAACTGCCAGTAACGACCTATCACTGTAGTTGAATTGAATTTCGCCGCATATCCTTCAATATTTGGCAAATTATCTTTTTCAACTGTAGGTTCAGTTTCAGGCATTACCTTTCTGACTTCTGAAGAAAAGAAACGACGTTCGGCTCCGTCTATATTTTTTATGTAGTCTACACCTTCCATTATTTCGGCATTTTTAAATTATTTTCAAGCTGTTTTTCCGTGTAAGTGTTTACGGGAGTTAAGTGTTCGTTTAGGAATTCAGGACCGTTGTTTTCTTCCTCTTTTCGCCTTACTTCCTGACGGTTATAAACTCCTGAAGTCACCATTTTTGAATAGTACTCACCACGGCTTTTAATATCAGCACGTAGCAATACGTTCATATTTCCTTTAAAATAACAAGTCGATCTTTCTTTTCGGGTTAAAAGCTTTTTCGTTAGTTCCTGTTCAACATTTGTAACTAAAGGCTGAATTGTATCACTAACATGATCTAATGACTGTTGCTCTATGTTGTTATTAGTAGATTGCTGTAAGGATTTTATTTTATGCGGCGCGATATTGAACCAACGAGCTACATCTTCAATACTAAATTTTTGCTGTTCGATAATTTGCAATTCCTGTGGCGTGATGGTAATAGGATTAAATTCCATACCCTCATCCAATACAACCACACGATCCGCAGATTTTTCTGCCATTGCAGTTCTCCAACCCTGAATGATTCCAGATTTATCTTTGATTACTTTTTCTGTAGAAATTACACCCTGACGAACTCCTTTGTTATCTAAATTCATGGTTGCGAATTCCTGCGTTTTTAATGCTAAATTCAATTGCATTGCTGCAAAAGTGATTGTCGGGATTCCTACCAGTCCGTTAAGAGAGAATTGTTTGAAATGTAAAACTTCTGAAGACATTAAAGGATCTGCCATACCATTTACATAATAATACAATTCGCCTTTAATTAATTTTACATCAAACACATTATCCCAGGGAATGTATTCAGCCGAAACTGGATAACCAGAATTATCTAAAATCGTTTTGAAAAGACAGTTGCCACGTAATGGTAGTGATGTACCGATTAACTTTTTGAAGTTGTACGGCGTCATTAAGTAATTTGGCTCCGAAGAAATAAGAATATCCGCAGAATGCGAGCGTAAACGCTCTTTGTTTCCGTCTATATCCTGATACAACCCGAAAGGGGTTTTCGCCAAATCGTTTGATATTTGCTCAACTGCATTGTATACAGCCGAAAGCTTTAAGGATTCTTTCACTTTGATTCCGGTTGAAGCTGTACCACCACCAAACGAAAGAAAAGAACCTAAGCCACTCAATACTGATTGGCTTCGCTGCTCTTTTGGAGCAAACATATTATCAAAGGCGCTATCTAATAATGACATAGTACTTAAATTTCTATGTAAAATTAGATAGCGCCTTTACTTTAATTTGTTATCATTGATAACAACTGTAGTTGCTAATTTTAATGAGATAATTTCTTAGACAACCTTTGTACAATTTTATAAAGCATTTGTCCAAACCTACTTCGATCAATTTCCCTCTTAAATTTAAGTTTCGCAACTTCTAATTTAGGATTAATCATACAGCTTCTTTCTTGTTGAGAAATTATAGGCCTTTTCATGATATTAAAATTTAAAAATCCATTCTTTATTTATTTTTTCAAAGGTATAGACATTTTTATCTACTGCCACATTTACGGTATCTGCTCCGTAAGTTTTTGGTTCAGGCAATCTTTGTATTGCTGCTTTTAGATTTTTTGCACTTAATTTATTACTCATTCTTTTTTTTTTGAGTTGATATTGATTTTAAAATATTCCAGCCTATTACAAATTCAAAAGCTATAAATCCAACTACGAGCGTATATCTCACATTGTTTGTTGCTATAAAATCAATATCTAAAAGCAAAGAGGTTGCAAAGGCTAATAAGAAAATCACTATTACTGTTATTGCTCGTTTCATTTTTTTTCTTTTTTATTAAATCTTGTTAATGACACCCTGAAGTAATCGTAATCGCTATAGCGATACTGTCCAAATAATTCGTGATAAAGTTCATTTACGCTATGAAAACAGGCTTTATTAGACGGATACTCTAAAATCTTGCTGAAATAATAACTGTAAAATCCTGATGCAGTGCTTAATTTCCGCATAAGTTCAACTTTTTCTTGTAACTTTTCAATTTCAATTCTTAATACATTTGCTTCGGCAGGTGTCATCATATTTGTTTGTTTTTGGTTAGCATTCAAATACATTATCAGGGTTATTGTAATAACTTTCGTTTGTTTCTTCGGGTTCTGACATTGAACCGCCAATTGCATTGATTGTGGCAATTATTCCATCGACACGCCTGCCATTTGCTCCGGAACGTCCTTTATGTACTTTCATATTGTCGTTTGCATCGTAATAGATTACGCACGATGCAAGCATCCAAGCTAAAACCGGATTTCCATCATGTTTTAGTTTACCTGACAGTACAAGCTTTTCAAATTCTTTTGTTGGTGCTGATATTGTTCCGATAGCCTGAGAGAACTCGGAAACATTGTAACCTTCAGCGTCTAAATCCTGTGTAAGTTTGGTTGCATTATAGGGGTCAAATTCTAAACGTTGAACATTGTATTTATAGTATGTATCCTTAATAACATCTTGTATAACATTGTAATCAATGACATTACCAGGCGTAGCTATCAACCATCCATTGTCTGCCCAATATTGATAGGGAACACGATCTTCTTTTGAACGTTTGATGATCGTATCTTTTGGACAGAAAAACCAACATTTTAGATAACGCTCCTCATTTTCGTCAGGCTCAGAAACCAGAACATAAGCACTTAAATCGATTGTTTTTGACAAATCTAAACCACCAAAACACCCGAATTGTGTAAATTTTACAGCCGGGATGATATCTACTTTATTTTTCATCCAGTCTTCGTTGTAAATCCACTCTGACAATTCATCAACCCAAATGTTTAAATTTTTGGTTTTGAAATTTCGCCTTTTAGACGGCTGGTTCATTGCTTTTGTAAATTCTTTACGAATTGCATCGATTGCCAATCCCTGAAACAATAAAGGATTTGCTTTTATCCAAAGGCCTTCATTCATCCAAGATTCTTCTGTTTCCAGATCTTCTTTATCGATGTTATGAATCATTATCCATAGAGAATCATCGACATTTCGACCTTCTAAAACTTCAATTACTGAATCCTCATAATTTTTACAGGCTGATTGCACGTTTGAACCTGCTGTTGTGATATGATAGATTAAAGCCTGTGTTCTCTGCACCGTTGATGATTCGCAGTTTTCTTTTACCGTATCATCTTTATGAGCGTGATATTCGTCAATAATTCCAACATGGCAGTTAATTCCATCCTGTGTATTGGAATCACCACCCAAAGCCATCAATGTTGAGTTTGTTTTAGTAAATCCGATTATTTTTTGACGACAAAAAAAACCCATTTTTCTCAGTGCAGAATTTGAAACTGGACTTTCGATGTACATTTTAGCCTGTTTCCAACATAAACGCGCCTGATCTTCCTTCGTTGCCGCAACATAAATTTCAGCTTCCATTTCTAAATCAAAACTCATGCAATACAATGCTAATCCTGCCATTTCTGCGGTTTTTCCGTTTTTTTTGGCTCGTTTGTCGTAAACGGTATTTATACGGCGATATCCGTTTTTTTCATTGATCCAGCCAAACACATTATACATTGTGAATTGCTGAAAAGGCGCCAAAACGAACGGCTGACCTGCCATTTTTCCTTTTGTATGATTTAAAAATTCGGGAAAGAAATTTATAACCCGCATTCCTTTGTTATGATCCAGATAAAACCCGTCCTGATCTGCGGTTTCTATCCACTTGTAAAAACGCTCTACGGCTTGTTTTATCCTTTTTCCAGTCACGATTTTCCCTGTACGCACATCATTTGCGTACTGAAAAGGAACGGAATAGAGCATTTTTTCAGTGATTTCCATTATAGTTAGTTATTTTGACCAAATTTCTATTTTAAGACGATTTCTTATATTAAATACATATTTATCTTCTCCACCTTCTAATATCTTCTTAAAAAGCTTTATTTTAAGTTGTTCGTCTTTTATGAAATTCGAAAGCTTGTTTGCCGATGTTATTTTTTTATTTTTGCAAGCATTTTCTTTCGGATTTTCTAAAACACAGATGATGAAGTTTTGATTTATCATTGCATTGGTTGGGTTGTCTGATTTTAGTGCCATGGTTATTATCGTTTACGTTTTTTATTTTTTTGGAGCTAAATTGTTCGGAAATTTTCTCTCTCTTTTTTTTAGTTGCCCTTCCATTTTCTTCAAATGCTTCAGCTCTTTCCTGAGCTTCTAAATCTGCTATTTTCTAGCTTTAATTTCATCGTTTGACCACATGATTATTAAGTTTAAAAATTACATACACAACCATCACCACCTGATGAACTAAACATTTTTAATTGAGTTCCGCTATTAGCCATATTAACCAAATCCATAATTGATAAATTTCCTCTGAAAAACATATTGCCATAAATTTCTTCTTCATTTACATGCCAATCAATAAATCTTGTCCCGTATTTAATTGATTCGATAAGATTCAAATCCGATTTTTTATTACACAATTCACAGTTACCTAGTTTAGAATGAATCCCAAGCTTAAAAGGTTCGTTATCAAAAAAAACATTTAATTCCAGATTCCCAATAGGTGTTTCAAAGTCGGTTAAATTTGGAGCAATACGCGTTTTATCTTCTTTCAATTCTGCAAACGTTATTCGTTTAGGCATATCTTCTTTTCTATACCCAAGTGCCTTAACATATTTTGTAGTTCCGAAGATCAACTTACTAAAATGATGAGATACTCTAGTTTTTAAATAATCCGAACAATAAGGAACAGCCTGATTAGGAACTCCAACCCATTTGTTTTTATTTACATGAGCTATCATTTCAGAAAAAACTCTTCCTTTCATGTCCATTGTATCAAAATCGACTAATTTACTTTTTACACCGCATCCTTTTTCTAAACTATAAACACCTTCAATAATGTTAAGAGGTATATTCCAATGGTAAACCATATCTTTTAAAAACTGAATCGTTTCAGGGCGTTCTTGCCCAGTATTACAAAAGACATACAGCTTTTCGTATTCTTCATATTTAGGATCTGTTTGAATATGGCGTGCCATTCTTGCTGAAGACCTACCACCAGAAACAAGAACTGCTAAATATTTTCTCATTCTACTGGTTTTAAAATTTGTAGAGATTTACTTAGTCCTAATGCTAATATTTTCCGGTCACGTGCTTTTGCTGCTTCACGTTCTGAGTCGTGGTAACCACAATCGTATTTTACTCCACTTTGTGAAACACTGGAGCGCCATTTTTGCTGTTCTCTGTGCCAGCCTACGCCTTTGTAGACTGAAACTCTGTTGTTTTGTTTTTCCATTTTTTTATATTTTTTAGGTTAATTTTTAGAAAAATATCTTTTTAGTTCATTTCCAACCCACAAACCAACCGGACACGAGACACCATTTCCAATCATTCTATAAGCAGCAGTATCAGAACAATTAAATTCAAAACTATCAGGCACACCCTGTAATCTTGCATACTCACGAACTGAGTAAGGACGAACTCCCAACGGGAAATTTTTATCAGCTATTAACCTTGTAGATTTATCTTTTGCATAATGCGCTACAGCAGTTGGTGCAATATCATTTTTGTCCGGATCAGAAATTATTGGTAAATCTCTATAAACACCGTTCATTCTTTGATAGATAGCTTTTGGTAGTGAAACGTTGGGATGCTTTTCGACAATGTGCTTTAATTTTACGGCATTTCCTTTTTCTGGTTCACGCCAATTGAAACTTTTTTTACTTCCAATAATTATTAATCGATCACGGCGTTGTGGCAACCATGTTTCGGTTTTTATAGGGCAGAAGGTTGTAACGTAGTATCCTGGCAATTTTGTCATTGCCTCCATAACAACAGGAAAAGCACGCATACCCGGAACGTTTTCGATAACAAATACTTCAGGCAAAGCAATTGCCATGTGACGAAATGCATGTAAAAAAAGTTCGTCGCCTGTACGGCATCCGTGTATGTCTGAAATTGTACTGTATTTTGTACATGGATAAGTAAAAACCATTACATCAGTTTCCATATCAGAAATAACTAACTTTTCTTTCAAATCGACACAGGTTACTTTATGACTGAAATTTTTTTTCTGAACTTTACAACAGGTTTCATCGATTTCAAATGATTCTGTTATTTCGATTCCAGACATACTTAAACCAATATCGAAAAGACCACCACCAGAGAAATAAGATTTTAAATTCATAAGTTTAATTTTTAGCCGTGTTTTGCATTTAAGAATTCTGTAAATAAATCGCCTTGAGCCGGATCAGTTGTTTTCATTTCTACAAGCTTGCTGCGATCCTTGAAACTAAATCCGAAATGTTTGGATAGTTCATCAATTTCTTTAATCATTTTTTCACGAACGGTGATGTGACCGGAAACATTCGTTGCACCACCTTTGAAGGTTTGAATCAAACCGCCATCGTAACCTAATTCAGCAATTTTATTTTCAGCCTGAACATAATAATTAACAGACTTCGCCAAACGGTGTAAATGAATAAGATCCGGCTTTGTTAATTTTTTGGTATCAACTAATTGCTGACCAAAGAATTTATACCAAAAAAGTTGCTCTTTGGATAGATTTAATTCAGCAATTGGTTTTGGCAATTTTGGTAAAACCTCATAAAGATTTTTATTAACTTCAGCGATTTCGCCATCGCCTTTTATAATTTTCATATTTGTAGACATATCACTAATATTTAATATGTTAGACCCCCCTATCAAAAATAACGCTGCGAGTAAAATTCAGGCTAAACAGCGATGTACGCACCTCAGAGCCTTTGGAGATTTTACCCCATACCCCCTCGGTGACGTTCTTTTCCAGATTTAGAATCGTGATGTTTTTTACATCTTGACTTTAACCACTTCATATCATACGGATCATCACCCCGAGCCATCAACACCTTTGCTTGTGTATCGTGGTCTGCAACAGTGGCCGCAACCACAAGACCATCAGCTTCACAATCACAACACAACGGAAAAGATTCAAGTTGTAGCTTTCGAATATTTCTCCACTTCCTTCCATTGTAATTAAAGTCCTTATCTGTTCTTTCACGCTCGAAAGCTACTCTTTCTTTTACCCAGCTTCTTTTAACTTTTCTTGGTTTATTTGCCATTATTAGAAAGGATTATCGTTGTCATCATAATCATTATTACTACTTAAATCTTCTATTGAATAGAAAGCTTCATTAGGCATTGTTTTAGGAATATCCTGAACACCACTGACACACTCTTCAACAGAATCATCCTGTATTTTTCCATCTGAAAACTTTGTTTTATTTTCATCATAATACAATCCGATTGTACCAACTCCACCATGCCTGTACTTTGCAACAATAAACTCAGTATTACAATCAATATCCAACACTTCGTCATCAACTTCTAAACCATAGTAAGCAGAACGATAGATAAAACACACAGCGTCTGCATCCTGCTCAATATCACCACTCTCTTTTAAATGATGCAGCGCGGGTCTCTTATAAGCAGTCTTTTCAACTTCACGAGATAGTTGCGCTAAACCGATAACAGTTATACCTAATTCTTTTGCAATAGCTTTTAATCCATTAGAGATCTTACCAACACGAATTCTAATATCTTCACTACCATCACTACCAGCTAATTGAATATAATCTACGATAAGCATCTTAATATCATGCTTACGCTTATATAACCTTGCTTTTCTTTTAATCTCACCAATAGTCAAAGCTGGTCTATCATCAATAAATATTGGCAATCCCCTTAGTTCATTTACAGTTTTCAATAAACCTTGAAAGTACTCAGCCTTTTCAAATCCAGTTTTAGTTAATTGATTTAAATGGAAATTACTTTCATTCGCAATAGTTCTAGTAGCCAACTGTTCAGTACTCATTTCAAGTGATATAAAACCCACTGCACTTCCAGACTTAGCCGCACCAAGCATAGTATTTGTTACAAATGCTGTTTTACCCATTCCAGGACGTGCTCCAACAACAATAAAATCAGTCGGTTGCCAACCTCCAAAATGTTTGTTTAATTTTTTAAATCCAGTATCAACACCAGTCAAACTGCTATCGCTATCAGTCAACATCTTCACACGATCTACAGCCGCATTTAAAGCATCTGCATAAGTCATTTCAGACCTTCCTTTGTCAACAATTTCATTAACTTTTGATGTTTCAACATCCATGTAGTCAAACAATTGAAAAACATCTGAATCAGAATCATAAGCCAATTCAATTATCGATGATGCAACTTCAATAGCTTTTCTTTTCATGTACATTTGCAAAACAACTCTTGCATGATATTCGATATGTGCAGACGAAGCTATTTTTTGAGTTAAACCAATTAAATAATAATCACCACCGGCAATATCCAAACTCTTTTTTTTCTTTAACTGACTTGATACTGTTAATAAATCAATAGGTTGTGAAGTTTCAGAAAGTTCAATTATTGCTTCAAAAATCACCTTATGAGAATCTTTATAAAAAACTTCCGAATTATTAAACACCTGCAACAATTCATCAATACCTCTAACATCCACCATCAAAGCCCCTAAAATTGCCTCCTCCAAATCAATTGCCTGAGGAGGCAGTTTTCCTTTTTCCAACGAAATAATTTTCGTGAGCTGAACAGGATTAACTTTATATTTTTTTTCAGTATTCATTACGATATTCTTTTTCTGGAAGGAGAAACAATCTCTAAATCTTCTTTTCGCAATTGCTTAACAGGCTTTTTCATATTTTCAACATAATTTATAGCAAACCTTGTCAACCTTGCATTAATTATTTTTGTTGTAAACTCCAAAGACTCTTCATCAACTTTCAGATTAAAAAGTTCTTTAAATTTCCCCCACTCAGTTACATCAAATTCTTTTCTAAACCTCATTTGAAAAACTTCCCAATCAGAAGGACAATTTTTTTCAAAAAAAGCGAGAGCAGTTTCCTCTATTTCCTTATTACTATTATCTTTCTTGCTTATATCTTTCTTACTAATATTTACCGATTTTCCAATAGTTGGATTTTCCAACATTGGATTTTCCAATAGTTGGTTTTCCAATGGTTGGAAATAGGAAATTGGTTTTTGATTGTTAGCATCAAAATAAAGGTGATAATCGACCACAAAACCGTTACCAGATTGTTGCTTTTTTCTTACCAAATAACCTAATAATTCCAACTCTTTTAAACCTTCAGAAATAGCCGATTTTGACTCTTTACACTGAAATGCAATTTTATCCACCGAGAAATTCCAACCCTCAGGCTTAGACTGCATAAAGGCAAACAAACCCTTTGCTTTTAACGATACTGTATTATCGTTTAACAACGTATTCGGAACCATTCCATACGGAACGTTTTGTTTGGTTAGTTTTGCCATAAAACCACTTATTTACCTTGAAATATTTTAATCAAATTCACTCGACTATTTTCCATACCAATAGCGGTTTGAGCTACAGATGTAAGCATCTTTGCTTTTGTCTCTAAAAACGATATATCTTCATTGGTTGCATTGTCAATCTGACCAATCAAAACATCAAAAGACACATTCAATTTTTGATATGTACTCGACATTTCTGGAACAAAAACAGTAGGCTGTTTTACCAGCAATTCAGTAGGCATAAAAGTTTGTTTTTCAGGAATACTATTCGTATCAAAACAATTCTTTTCTACTTTTTCATAGAAATCTACAAAACGATCCATCGGAACCTGAATTGTTTCTTTGTTTGTCAATATCATGATATTAGAAACAACCTTTTTACAGCTTTGAAAACAATATTTTTTGCCATTGTGAGAAAAAGTTTTCCCAGTCAGCAATACGGTTAATTTTTCAATTACGTCCATTTAATCTTTTCTTTTTAATTAATAATTTTCTTCTCAAATCAACTAGATTTGGCATTTCTTCAATAATTTTATTTACAGCTTCAGGCTCTTTTATACCTATAAACCTTTTTACGATAGACGTATCGCACATACTATTTTGAAGCAAATTTTCTTTCCGTGTCTTCAGAACTAAATTTTCAGGCTCAAAATTCCGATTATCACCATCTAAAAACTCAACAATCATCCCTTTAGGTATTGATCCGTAATTTTGCTCATAAACAATCCTATGCTTAAACTCAAAATTTTTATTGTTTGATTTGCCATTTTTAAGATGCCTTACTTTAACTTCTATATATCCATCTTTAGAAAGCCTTTCATAACCAATAGACTGAGTATTATGAGGGTCAGAACCTTTTTTAAATTGTGTTTTTTTTGTATTTTCAATTTTTTCAGGAGACATGTAATCCTTTTGCTTTAAACCCTTATTCCAACCTGGTTGATTTTGCTTAAAACGAGTATCAAAACCGATGTCATTATCCTTAGAAATACGTCCAGACATTGGACTTTTCATAAAAGCATCACTTTTATGCAGACCTAATTTTGAAGCCTGTCCAGCAATTCCGGAGACAGTTCTATTAGGCAATAATTCAATAAGATCAATTGTCGGTTTATCTGGATAATTCTGAATCATAATTTCAGTTTCTTCAGTAGTCCAAAATTTTCTCATAAACATTCTTAATTTTAATTTCAAACCCAGGTACAACTTTCAACATCCACTCAATTTCCTTTACTACAGCGGGGACATACAACCATGAAATTTGATAATAAGCCCCAATAACACGAGTACTGTAATTTTTGGTTTTTGAGATAATAAAAACAGCCACTTTTTTCACCAACGAGTCACGAAGCCTTACTATTTCAGAACGCTCACAGCCAAATTCTAAACTGATAGCTAATTCTAATTTTTCCGCATATTCATCATCAAAAGCGACTGTTTTCATATCTTAAGTTTTAATATTCAAAAACCTTTAATTCAGGATGTAATGCTTTAATTTGATTCAATTGATTATCTAAAACTTTTTTAGACTCCAAATCGATAAATTCTTTCAAATCAGGAGAAATCAAAGAGCAGCTAAAATCAGCAGTGATGTTTATTTCAACTTCAAGACGCTGTTTTTCCTGCCCAACAAAAACAGGCAGCTCTAAGAAAAAACCAGTAGGAATATTTGATTCCACAACCTGATTAATCAACGCACGTTTATTACCACGTTCATCTGTTTTCGCTTCAAGGTCACGATTTACCTTTCCTTCAAAATTTCTAAGCTCAGCAACCAATTTCATTGCATAATCTTTGTTTTCGAAGTAATGACGATTCATTTTTATGAAATCAGCCAAATCAAAAGTGCTGTAAGATTTTCCGGAATTTATGTTGAATTTTTCTAAATCTGGATGAAGTTTTAACGAACCTTCAATTACATCTGGATTACGCTCACGTGCATCGTATAGTAATTTTAAATACAATTTATCATAACAAAATTCAAGTTTAGAATGTTCAATAATTTCAGCACTCACAACTTTTTTAGACAAGTATTCTAAAGCAGAATTAATCGAACCCCCTTTTACTTCAATAGCTTTTTTATGATAAACAGGCTCTGCCGTTCCATTTAGAATTGTCAATTCTTTAACCCCGTTTTCAACTGTAATTTTCAAATTTTCACTCATGATTACTCAGCTTTTCTTAAATGATCTGTTATACTATATTGTTTTTCATCTGGTCGAAGTTCTCTCTCAAATACCAGTACTCCATCTTTTGAGTAGTAACCCATTTTCTCCTCTCTCAAATCTTTCAGCAAAAAGACCTTTTCCCTAACTTCCTCAACCTGTGTTCGAATCATTTGTAAATTCTTAACAATTTGCTGTTTGATTGGCTTTACTTCAGACTTAAAAACTTCTTTCGCAATTTTTAACTCCTGTTCAGCCCGATCCACAATTATCATATCCTGAGACAATCCAGATTGCAGTTCCTGAATTTCTCCAACTGTCAATTCACGTGGATACGAAAAATCTTCCATCTTATCGGCAACGCTTTTCAATTGTTCTAAACGATTTTCAGGACTTTCATTTTGTAAAATCTTTTTCTCCATACTTAATTTATTTACGCAAACTCTAAATGTTCGCCATTTTTAATAATCTTAGTTTTAAAAGGAAAACCGTCTTTAGGCACTTTTTCAATCATTTGAATCAAATATTTACCACCCGTAAAAACAACTCTATCCTCGTCACGGTATTCTATTTGCATATCCAAACGATCTCCACGATTCTCAAATTTTGACGGTTGAATTTTATAACCTTTTACGACTATCTCCTTATCTAAAATCTTAGCTGTATTTATTTTTTCACCGACAAAATTTTCTATTACCGGAGTTATTTCGAAATCTTTAAAACTTTTCATCTGGTATTAATTTTTTAATTAGGTGTTTTGAATTGCAATGTTTTGCCCAACCCCAATAGGCTGCCAGAACACTCCTATCCTTATTTTTTGACACTGCTTTTGCAAATCGTTTCTTAATTGACTTTCGAAGCAAGACATACTCATGATAAAACCTATAACCTAAAAAATCGATCCCTCTCTCACTAACAGGAAACACCTGGTAGTTTTCCTTGACATCAAGCTTTAATTTTTCGCTCAAATACACTTTAATTTCTCCTAAAAGAGAATGCAGATACTTTTTATTACCCGACAGAATCACAATATCATCTGCATATCGGAAATAGTACTTAACTTTTTTATTCTCTTTTATCCAGTGATCAAATCCGGTCAAAAAGTAGTTAGCGAAATACTGACTTAAATAGTTACCTATCGGTAAACCATCGGCACTGTCAATAATTTCATCCAACAACCAAATAAGATCCTGATCTTTAATTTTTCTTCTCAGAAGCATTTTTAAAACATCATGATCAATATTTGGATAGAACTTTTTGATATCCAGTTTCAAACAGTACTTAGTACCTGGAACATCTTTCAAAGTGAGCTTCAATTTATCAGATGCAGCATGTATTCCTTTTCCCTTTATGCAGCTGTAAGTATCAGTCGTAAAAACCGACACAAACAGTTTCTCAAGATGTATCATTATTGCATGATGCATTATTCTGTCAGGAAAATATGGAAGCTTGTAAACATCCCTTTCTTTTGGCTCAAACACTTTGAAAACTTGGTATTCAGAAGTTTTATAGGTTTTGCTTTTCAGCATTTTATGAAGCTTCAAAATATCAGCTTCTTTATTCTGATTATGCAACACAACCCCATATTGCTTCTGTTTACCTTTTTGAGCAACTTCATCAGCTTTTCTAAGATTTTCTAAGCTTATTATCTTTTCGTATAAATTACTTACTCTTTTCATGCCTTGCTTAAACAGGTCGTTTTCCCATAAGTACCAACGCCCTTTTAATTGTGTGATTTTTTGCCATGCTGGCAAGGTTTGCAATGATTAAATATCTTCTTTGCTCGGTGGGAGCTGACATTCGAATTCGTATTCCAGTTATCGTAGTTGTTGTACGAAAACCCGACACCCGAAGGAGAACTGTCAGCAACTCACTGCACAACCTGTTACTTTATTTCACTTCCCTTTCATAAACCATGAATGCTTTATAAAGATCTTCATGATTGTCAAAAACTCGTTTTGCGACTTCTCTTGATTCAGAAACAAGGCGGGAGCCGACAGCCGAATACGTAACCCGGTCACCGTAGCCGGCGTACGAAAACCCGACACCCGAAGGAGAACCCATTTCGGCAATAGGAAAATATTTATACTGATCATAATTTGTAAAATCAGGCTTGAAATTCGGATTATGATAATCAGTTGCAACCATCAATTTTGCGATTGCCTTGACAGCTTCAACATGTCTCTCAGGAATTCCCGTTACAACTATTGCATTGACGTCTAAATTTTCACTTTCGAAGATTTCTTCGATTGATGCATTTTTTTTCATGATAATTGGTTTTATGTAGTTCTTGATTTTTGGTACTCTGGTAAAAATTTCTTTACTGCATCCAACAGATTCAGTTTAGCATCAGGACCGACAAATACAAGGCGGGAGCCGACACCCGAATACGCATTCCAGCCAACGTAGTCGGCGCACGAAAACCCGACACCCGAAGGAGAACCCATTTTGAAATAAGCAAAATACTTATACTCATCTTCATTGGTCCAATCAGGAAACCTACTTTCATTATATGCCGCAACAATAAGAACCTCTAAAGCCTGCCCGATCTCATGATCTGCGAATCCATCCCACTTACGATAAAAATCTGCTTCAGTAGTATAGTTCAATTCAAAAACATCCTGAATCGTTTGGATTCTTTCTCTGATATTTTTTACAAACACTTTTTTACCAAATAGGTTTTCAAGCATTGTTTTCTGTTTAGGCGTAGCCTGGCCATGTGCTCTTACAGCATCCGTT
Source organism: Flavobacterium sp. CFS9 (assembly GCF_041154745.1). Taxonomy (NCBI): domain Bacteria; kingdom Pseudomonadati; phylum Bacteroidota; class Flavobacteriia; order Flavobacteriales; family Flavobacteriaceae; genus Flavobacterium; species Flavobacterium sp. CFS9. Next base: position 441,009 of record NZ_AP031573.1, read on the forward strand.
TTATTTATCTGAATTGTTTCCATATTAAGCAGATTCAGTTATCATTAATGGTTTGTAAATTTCCTGCTCGAAAAGCTTTCCGGCATACTCAGCCAAATCACTTGATTTAAATGCAAGGCGGGAGCCGACAAGCGAACGCGCACTCCAGCGATCGCAGTCGTAGTACGAAAACCCGACACCCGAAGGAGAACCCATTTTGAAATAAGCAAAATACTTATACTCATCTTCATTGGTCCAATCAGGAATCCAGCCCTCATTGAATAATTTCGCCACAAGTTTTGCTTTTCTGTAAGCAACTTCATCAGATTCCAATCCATGACACGATAAATCAAAATCAGATTTCACAATATTCAGTTCTGAAAGAACATCATCAAACGACTTGATTCTTTCTTTGATTGATTTTAAGAAAACAGCTTTTCCCAGCAAGTTTTCAAGAAGCGATTTCCCTTTTGTGGTAGCTTCATCATGCGCTTTAATCGCATCTTTTTTGTTGATTTGTAATGTTTCCATAGTTTATATTTAGTTTAGGCATTCATCAAATTGATTAGATTTCGGCTTCTGCTTTTTGATGTAGATTTTGTAAAAACAAACCGACATTCCAACAGCAAACCACAGAATCACAAATATTACAGCAAAGCCAAAACAACCCAGAATCAGCCAGCCAAAAGCCTTAATTATCTCCACCATGATTTCTTTATTTTAGATTCAGGAAACATTGCATAGTGATACTTTTTCTCTCTGCGATTTACATTTATAGCCATTATTAAAATCCATATCAAAAACACGTTTGCACCACATAACATCGCTATAAATATTGCGTATAAAATATTATCTAAACACATCTTCCACAGCTTTTACATTGTTCAATCATATCAAAATATGATTCAGGATAGCAAACACGAGTAGCAGAATTGCACACCAAGTCAATTGGCTCTTGCACTTCTATTTCATTTATAACTTTATGTTGTTCAACGCTAACTTTTTCCATGATATTTTTTTAAGTAATCCGGCTTAGTTCCCCTTATTTTATTGTCAATCATTTTAGAATACTTAAACTCTCGATCCTTTTTAGTTTCTTTTAGCGTGGTACTGGGAATATTAAAATTCCCAGCCACACCATAACCTCGAATAATTTTCAAGGCCACTTCTAACGTCTCCCGCAAGACATTTAAATCGTTTTCAGGTATAAGAATCATTTTCATAAAAGGATTAATCAGGAAGTTTTCAAACCGTCGTAAATCTTTTCTAAATCTTTGTTCAGTTCAGAATCTTTCACCCTTCCCGCCCAAAAATTATCTAATTTTTTCATTCCTTCACGAGTATGATATGAATGATCTGCATCCATAATCAACTCTACAAACCCTTCCCTTTTTACAAAACCGAGCGCCTTATAATTATTAAGAATACGCACAGCATTAACCAGCAAAGCCATTTCTTCATTTACCGGAATTATTTGTATAATATTTTCCATATATTTGTCTTGTCTTGTCAAGTTTGGCATGTGAATTGTTATACAACAACAAAATTATTTGACAAGACAAATATATGTACAATATTTTACATACAACACAATTGTTGCACAATATTTTACAAACTTTAACATTGTTTTATGTTTTTTATTACAAATCAAGATCTATGAACGATTTAAATATCAAAGAATTACGTACTCAGAAAGGGTTATCACAAAGTGAATTAGCACGAAAGATTGGTGTTTCCAGGCAGACAATTGTAAATTATGAAAAAGGCGAAGTGATCCCTGAATCAAAAAGAGATATTCTGTACAATATTTTACAACCAGATCATATAAATTTATTAGCCGAACCTGTAGAATATTTCACAAAACCAATCACTGGTTACACCAAGAAAATCGCAGAAAAAGAAGAAGAAATAGAGGCCAGGCTTGAAACAATAAAACTTTTAAAGGATAAAAAACAAGATTATAGCCATCAGGAAAAAATTATTTCAATTTTAAAAGAACAAATAGAAATCATAAAACAAGCTGAGGAAATCCATAAAAAAGAAGAGTAGAAAATTCTTATATTTGGAAAAATGTAAAACTTTAGATATGAAAAATTTACTTCTCACAATGATTTTAACTACAGTATTTTGTAATGCTCAAACGGCTCAATACAACAAAATTGATTCAGAAAGCAGTTTTAAAGAGTACATGTCAAAAGCAGGAAACACAATAAAAGTTGGCGACACTTTAAATATTGGCTACCCAAGAGCAGGTGATAGATTCATGTTTATAACTCAAGGAAACGAACCAACAGGAACAGTAATTGCAAATGCAAAAGTAGTAATAACCAAAATAAAAACAATCGGTAACAAAAACAGAGGCTATAAAACCTATCTACTTTTCAAAGGATATGGCATGATTCCAGTTTATATCGATTATGAATCTGCATTCGAAACAGGCGAATTAAAATAACCTGACTCATCATAAAACACATATTTCCAAATATAAAACAGTGAACAAAAAAGTGAACAAAAACTAATTTTTAACCATTTTAATTTGTTTGTAAAGTCAATAAATTCAGTTACTTATTTTTTAAAAAACTCACGTTTTAGTTTTCGATTCCCGGCGACTCCACAAAAAAATCGCAATAATCTAAACTTAGATCATTGCGATTTTTTGTTTTTAAGAACTTTTCGAAGAGCGGGAAAACTAACACAATCAAAACTTTCATCTATTATTTTTTTTAGTAAACATAATCAGACTCAATTATACTAACTTATGAGATACAACGTAATTATTCATGAATCAAGATCGCACTTGACCATTATAGATTATTCTAAAGGAACCGGAACCACCCCCCCCCGCTCTCCGGAGTGTTCATCTTTTTTACGCTGCGCAAATGTCCCGCTCTCCGAAGTGTTCTTCTTTACGTTGCGCAAATGTCTCTGACTTTGCGCCATTTTAAACAAATATAATTGAAAAACAGAAACTTCATAAAATCTCTGATTTTAAAAATAACTTTCTTAGAATATTTCTCCTGAATGTAAAAAAATCCACAACAATAAAAAAAAACTAAACGTAAAAAGTCGGGAGACTTTTATCTCGTTTATAATTTCTAAGGAACAAAAAAGCGCAAATTCAGAGACATTTGCGCAGCTTTTCATGAGAAAACTTCGGAGAACGAGGATATCTTATTTCAACAACATTCTTTCGGTAATTGTTTTATTGGAGAGCGCCTCAATTCCAGTCACTTCGGCATACTTTACGTTGGGTAACCAGAAAGAACCTCCTTCAATGCGTACAAATATTTTTTCTACCTGTATTTTTTTCTGGTTTACATTTGCAAAAACATGGTATTTTTGATCCGCCTCTATCTTTTTCAAGGTTAAGGCCAACTTTTTATACGAAACAAATTTAAACTCGAACTCCTCATTATCCAGCGTTTTACTCTCTATTCCATAGGCAAATTTGCGTTGTAAATAATTAAGCTCTTTTTTTTCTCCTTTCTCAGCATATCGAATCCAATACGTTTTTATAGGGTTGCTTTTGTTTATCTTTCCATTTTCCTGGTAGTTTATGGCATAAATAGCAGTGTTTATATTAGGGTCCCGCTGAATATAAAATAGCATATTGTCTATATTCTTAGGTGTTGGGAAATTTAATGGCGACGGATTCTTAGATTGTGCCGCCAGATTTCCTGAAAATATCAGTACTAAGATCCTTATTACGATCAGTGATTTTGTAAAATCTTTAAAGTATAATTTATTCATAACGAAAATTTTATATAAGCTGTTGGATGTAATTGTTTTAACACACTTCGACTCCGCTCAGTGCAGGCTGGAAACATTTTTCACGCAGATTAAGCGGATTGCTACGCCTGTTCGCTATCGCTCGGGTTTGCAGATTTTATAATCTCTCTATTTGGTTAATCTGTCGCTAGTATTTTTCAACACATAGAAAAACTATGACTTACAACCGACTGGTTATTTCTATATTAATTTGATTCGACTACGTTTTGTTTTTTGTTTGCTCTAAAAACCCAATATTTTATCAGCGGATAATTAAATCCGTAAGAGACAAAACTATCTGTGATTAATCTTCCGATTTTATAATCGATTTGAAATGCTTTTTGAAAAATAAGCGTCCCAAACGATTTTAAAGAAATACTTCCCAAAACCACTAACGCAAACTTAAAAAGCTGACTATTGATGCGATTTTGATAGCCCGACTGATTTTTAAATACCCAAAATCTATTGATGCTGAAATTGATAACTGCGCCAACGGTTCCGGAGATTAGAATAGAAAAGGTAAAATGCAACTTGAATATTTCTGTTAATAAAATCATCAGGCCATAATCGGTAATGCCTCCTAAAAATGCCGCGACTTGTGCCTGCAAAAAAGTGAAAATGGATTTTTTACTGAACATATCAGTCCTGGTACTTGTCTTTTAAATCACCCAGTTTTAAAAGCCTTACACTGTCTATCGTATTAATTACAAACAATATAATAGTAATTAAGCCTGCCAAATAGGTGATTGATCCGTGAAATAAAATTTCTATAATTAAAATTAAAGCAATGATAAATCGAAGCTCGGTTGGACCAACAAAACCGGAATCGATACTGTATTCATTTGTAATTTTGTAGCGCAACTGACTGATGATGATCGACCAGCCATACAAGGCGACAAAAGCAAAGGCTACTATTTGTGTGCCATTTTTAGCATAAATGTAGTAGCCAAAACCTATGAGTACAATACCAATCCAATCGGCAATAATATCGAGTGCAAAACCGTACCAACGGCGTGGAATATTTCTGTAATACGCCAATCTCCCATCTAAAGAATCGCCTAACCAATTTACTCCCAATCCGATAATCGCCAAAAGCAAATACCAATCGGTTACATAAGTTCCTAAAACAAAAGCTAAAAAAATTAATCCGGAACCAAGCGTCCCAATTAAAGTGAGACCGTTTGGCGAAATGAATTCAGGCACCTTTGGAAGTAAAAATACAATCGTTGACTGTTCTGCTTTTTTTAAAATATTAGTTCGCTTACGGTCTGAAAATGCTCTTTGTACAATGGCGCTATGCTCTTCAGTCTGTGTTTCTTTTCCCATTAATAGCGCAATATTTGTAAGCCGGATAGTATCGCTACTTCCAGTCTAACCATTTTTAATTTTATTTTCCTTGGCGTATTTTTAAAAAAATCGGCAGTTCTTTTTAGCTTACCTGATCTAACCAGATAACTAAATGCGATAACAAACAGCATATTACTTAACTATTCCTGCAAAACGTTGATAAAAAACCGTTGGGCTATTCTCGTTTTTAGGAGCATATTTTCCTGCTATAATAGGAACATAAATAACTCTCCTTCTACTTTCTTCGCCACGGATAGAGGATTCTGCCACTCTGTGCCACAAACGGCCATCGTGAATGGTTAAATCTCCTGCTTCCGGATTGATGGAAACTTCCTCTGAATCGGGTTTATTATCTAAAAAGTATTTTTTGCGAAAAAGCATTTGATAAACACTTTGCTTATGGGTGCCGGGAATGATTTTAAGACCTCCATTTTCGGGTTTTAAAGTACTTAGGTGAATCCCCACATTTAACATTGGGTTTAATTTTGCCCCATAAAAAATATCTCTCAACCCATCTGTATGCCAGCCCATTTTGGTAAACTTACTTTCCGGTCCATTGATATAATGATTAAAAACCATTCCGTCTTTTTCTTCGGTGCCTAATCTTGCGTCATCGCCTGCTAATTGCAGTAAACCATTAAATCTTGGATCCAGTAAAAGACCGCTTAAGGTTTGGTGATGCTGATTGATAAAAGCAAAACGCTGTACAATAGGAGAACCATCTAAATCTTTTCCGTATTTAATTGGAACGCCGTTTACCTTTTTCAGGTCATTGTCAATCCACTTTTGCTCTACTTGTTTTGAGGCATCAATAATTGATGAAACCGTTTCCGGATTTATAAATTTTTTGAAATGGATAAAACCATATTCGTTAAAAAAGTCAATTTGCTCAGTAGTTAATTGTTCAGTAAGGGTAAATGTTTTATAAGAAGATATCATAATAAATAGAGTTTATAATTGAAAGAATAGTGTTTATATTTTTTTCTAAAAGATCAGCAACAGCAACAACAGCACATTCGCATATTTGCGTGCATTCGCTCTTTATAAAAATTAAACAAGTTCTTTTTATTATACATATTCTATAGAATTAGTAGATATTAAAGCGAAGATAATACAATTTATCTTTCGTAAAGCATATTTTCTTACTTTTTTTTCGAAAAAAAAATTAAACTTTATAAATTCCGGCGGCTGTTTTCTCGATAAATCCCTTTGGCAGTAAGCGATTAGCATAGACTGAAATAACATTTGTAAACCCCGGAATAACTTCAGATTTTTTGCTGAACATGGCTTTTACGGCAATTTTCGCCACCTCATCAGGCTGCATATTAAACTTTTCGGCCATTTTGTTAAGTGGATTTAAGCCAGCTCTTGCAGCAAAACCGGTATCAACCGGACCCGGACTAAAACAGGTTACCGAAATGGAAGTTTTAGCAAGTTCGAAACGCAAAGCACGGGTAAACGATAAAACAAAGGCCTTTGTAGCAGAATAAACAGCCAGTGTAGGTACGGCCTGATAGGCAGCAGTACTTGATATATTTAAAATGTAAGCTTGCTTTTGCTGTAAAAGTATCGGCATTAATAAATGTGAAAGCTCTACAATTACATGCATGTTAAGCTGCATCATGCCAAGCTGATCGGTCAGCGAAGACGCACTAAAATCGCCCCACACACCATAACCGGCATTGTTAACTAAAATACCAACCGGATAATTGTTACTTTTTATCCAATCGATTACTTTTAGGGAGGCACTATTTATTGAAAGATCAATTGGTAAAATTGGAGCAGCGATACTGTATTTAGTCTGAAGATCATCAGATAATGCTTTTAATTCCTCCTCACCTCTTGCCACTAGCAATAGCGGATAACCTTGTTTAGCCAATTCATAAACAATCGATTTTCCAATGCCTTTGCTGGCACCAGTTACTAAGGCATACGGTTTATTATTTTCGCTCATTTCACTAATTTAATTCCCAAATATAAAAATTAATTGCACCTCACCATTAACGCATTAAATAAAAAAATACTCGCCTTTCTTACAATATAATTTGGTACATTCAGAAGTACGTTCTTTTTTATTCAATGGTACACTACATAAATCAATGATTTATCTTAGTTTGAATACATCAAAAAAAAGCTTCGACTTCGCTCAGCCAGACAACCGTTATTACAGAACCAAGTGTCACCCTGAGCGGAGTCGAAGACTTGTAACCTCTAAAGGTTTATCAAAAAAAAGTAGTACAGATTAAAAGGATTTCGGAATGTAAATTTAGAAGTAAGAATTTTTGATTAAAGATTAACGATTTCCGATTAAACATTAAATATCAAAAGAAGGCTTCGACTTCGCTCAGCCAGACAACCGTTATTACAGAACCAAGTGTCACCCTGAGCAGAGTCGAAGGCTTTTAACCCCTAAAGGTTTATCAAAAAAAGTAGTACAGATTAAAAGGATTTCGGAATGTAAATTTAGAAGTAAGAATTTTTGATTAAAGATTAACGATTTCCGATTAAACAGTAAACTACTAGCTTTAAGAAATTTACCCCATCTTAAATCAAAAATCGTTAATCAAAAATCAGCAATCATTTTATCTTTTTCCCCTTAGCCGAATGACATTGGAATATAACAACAAAGACTTTTAAACTAACTCGAAAAGCCTAAAGATGCTTTCTAACATAATTGATAATTTCCTTAATTATCTCCTCTACTGCATTGGCTTCTGGGCTAAATTTACTTCCGTCAAAATATCGGGCATCAGTACCATTCCCGGTAGGAGAGCAATGGTGTACATCGATAGATTCTCTCCAAAAATTAGCGTGATTTTTCCACTCTTCTTTATTGACCAAAGCGGGTTCAGTAAACCAAAGATTCCATGACAAGGTATTTCCGGGCTGAAGCATGTTTCCTGAACCAATATTAAAAGCTTTCATGATTAAATGATTAAAATCATCAACAACTTTGTCTTTGGTTAACTTAATATCTCCAATTTCAACGGCCAGATAAGCGGTAGCAAATGCTTTACCCTCATGTAATGCAAACGGAGGATTTTCAAATTCAGGATTTAATCCATGTATCACTTCAAAGATAGGCTGATCAGGATCATTCTGCTTGTGTGTAGTAACTCTTATGGCATTATCTTTATTCAATGGAAATTTTGGAAAGCTATATTCCAATAGCGGCCAAATCTCTTTGATCTTATCGCCTTGCTGTTCATTTGGCGTTAACCAAATTTTACCTTCCACTGTCATGTCTATGGCGATCTCTTTTGTTACTTCGTTAACCCAGCCTCTTTGTCCGGTAACCGTAACCTCAACATTTATACAAATTTCATCTTTAAGCCAGACTCCCTGCTGCGGGCAGATAACAGAATACACCCGACCTTCATCAGTATAACCCGCTCTGGAAATGTAAGGTGCAAATTGTTGGTAACATCTTCTCTTATTAGGACTGTCTTTTTGGGTTTCCCAGCTAAATTCAGGCCACCTTACGCCAAGCTGACGTTGTAAAAAACTAATATTATCCATGTTACTCAACATCGGTAAAGAGGAAAGATCCCGTGTTGGATATAACATAGGTGAACCTGCTGGCGGGAATCCGCCAACCCATCCCGTTGGAATAGGTGAATTTTCATTGTTTTGCATGATTTGTCGATTATTAGGGTTTAAGTAATAAATCTAGTACAAAATAGAATCTTACAGCTACGTAGAATTACCCGTTTTACTTTTAAGTTACTGTTTTTTAACCAAAGAAATCAGGATTGACATGAGGTGTTCAACTACCTTATCAGCAAACACAAAATCTGAAGCAATTACCCAAAACAAAGTGAGGCTGCTCCAATTACGGAACAGCCTCGAATATTTTGCAAAGAACGCTTTAATTCAACTTCTAATATAGGTAATTCAGAGCAGTAATATCATTACTATTGAAAGCTCCTGTTTCATTTGAGCTGAAACATGCTCTCATGTATGAAGTTGAATCATATCCTGTAGGAGTTCCCGGAATATGAATTGCTCCAACACCAGCAGCTCCTTCGTTTGAATTTTGTCCACAGCTTTGACGGCTAAAATAGTCTGTATGACGTAAACCAATACAGTGACCAATTTCGTGCGCTGCTACGTGAGCGTTTACATTTACTGAATAAGTATCTAATCCAGAGTACAATGTAACTGAGTTATAAGGATTTCCTCCAGTAGGGAATCCGGCTACTCCACCGGCACCTCCGGATTGTCTTCTTACTACTATGTTTGCACCTGTAGTACTTGATCCGAAAGTTAGTGTAAAGTTAATCGTCAATCCTAAACTATTGTATCTGTTTACTGCTGCACGTAATCCGGCTTGCATATTAGCAGAAAGAGCTGTTGTACCTGTTCCGGTTAATCCAACAATTTTAATAGTTCTTGGAGCACCTACCAAGTTAGTAGTACGATATTGCTCTGAAGTGATACCTCCGTGAAGATCCATTTGTTTCAATTGTGCATCCGTTATAACGATGTCACCTTCAACCAGGTAAGCATCTTCAGTGGTACCGTCTAATTTGGTATTTTTAATTACCTGAACATCATTGTTGTTCAATGCAAGTGAGCTAATTTTATCTAACACATCTTGTGACACTGTTAGAGCTTCTTTGTTTGGTTGAGTTACCTCATCCTCTTTATTACAAGACAATAGCGATAGCGCTATACACGACAAAAGTAAGGTTGTTTTAATTGTTTTCATTTAAAAGTGTTTTGGTTAGTTAAATAAGTTGATATTTTTAGGGTCTTTACAAAATATTACTACTTTATTGTCAAAACTACATAGATTTAGTATTAAAATACTTATAAAAGCAGTAATTTAACAAATTAAATGTATTTTGTTAAATTATTTTTCTATTTTTTATGCAATAATCGCATAAAATTTAGTATAAGCCCAGCGAAAACAAGCAACACAATATAAATCAACATGTTACACCAAAACAAAATCTCAAAAAAAATTAATTTTAGATTTCGTATACTTCGCGGGTGAAAACAAATCTGATAAATGCTTAACAGCTTCGAAATACAGTTGAAAGTTCCTAAAAATTAACCGAGCCTCCCAAAATCAGGGGTTCCGAACGAAATAAAAACGAATAAAATTTTTACAAATATTTTGATAACTTTGATTTTTTAGCGACGATATTCGATTCAATTAGAAGTATTTAAAAAAGATTTCTATCGTAAACTTAAAAAGTAATACATCGCTAAAAAAGTCAGTTTTTGTCATAATATTGATCAAAATGGTTACAATTGCCCTAACACCTATAGTAAATGAAGATAAAAATTACATCCCTCCTTTTTATGGCAACGACCATCTGTTTGTCGCAAAACTCCAAAAAATGGGAGCAATACTTAAAGAAAGAAAATGACGGAACATTTGAAAAATACTCACTTACGGATATCGAAAATGCACATCGCAATCAGTACACTATTGTAAAAAAATTAGACGCTGCCTATTGTATTGTTGAAAATAAAAGTTCAAAATACAATCGGTCGTCGAAAGAGGTACTTCCCGTTAATAATCTGTGGAAATTGCCCTCGGATTTTTCAAATCATCAAGAAAACAAAAAATACATCATAGCCACTAATACTATTGAATCGCTCCTTACTGATTTAAAGCTGGCAAACATTTCTGTTATTAAAATACTTGATGATCATCTTGTAATTATAGAAAGTGATTCCAAAACCATTCTTGATAAGATTATTTCCTTGAGCAGCGTCACTGCTGTTTCACAAGAAGCACTGCAACCTGAAAGCGAGTCTAAAATAGCAGATCAAAACTTTACGCTCAATGCCATAAATAAAGCGCTTATTCATTTCCCTCTTCTCACAGGTGAAAATCAAATTACCTCTATCAAAGATGAGCTTTTTGATACAAAAGATGTTGATCTCTTCAACAAACATATTCCTTCCTCAACACAATCTTCGACGGTATCAAGCCACGCAACCGCCATGGCCACTATAGTTTCGGGATTGGGAAATAGCTCTGTTTTAGGAAAAGGGGTTGCCATAAAAGCGAAGTTACAATCGTCTGACTTTTTAAATCTCTATCCCGATGAAATAGCCACTTTACAGGGTGCCACCACTCAAAATCATTCTTATGGTACAGTGATTGAGAATTTTTATGGTTCACTTGCAAATGCTTACGACAATCAATTGGCCTTAAATCCCGATTTGACGCATTGCTTTTCATCCGGTAATAAAGGATTGGAAGGCTATAAATCTATCACCGGTAATTTTAAACAATCTAAAAACAGTATTGCCTTCGGTTGTGTAGATCAGAATGAAGTCATCCTGTCTTTTTCATCAAAAGGCCCTGCTTATGACGGCAGAATAAAACCAGAAGTAGTTGCTTACAGCTCGCAAGGGACATCAAATTCTACTGCATTGGCCACTGGAATTATCACTCTTATGAAGCAACAGTATAAAACGATACATAATACTACTTTGTCTAATGCCTTAGCAAAAGCCATTCTCGTTAATAGTGCAAAAGATTTGGGCAACACTGGCCCTGATTTTACCTATGGCTTCGGTAATATCAATGCTGATAAATGTCTGAAAACAATCAGTGAAAACAGATTTATAAACGATAAATTGGCCTCCGGTCAAACCAATTCACATACTATTACACTTCCTCCAAATGCGAAAAACTTAAAAGTAACCTTAGTCTGGAACGACTTACCCGCTCCTATTAACAGCAATATAAGTCTGGTAAACGATTTAGATCTGGAAGTCATTTCATCCGACCATACTACTTTCTTGCCCTGGATTCTGAATCCTGAAGTTCCTCAGCAGCCCGCCACTAAAGGAAAAGACAAACTGAATACTGTCGAACAGGTAGCGGTTGAAAATCCGACTTCCGGGACTTATACTATTACTGTTAACGGTACATACGTCTCAAATGCTTCTCAGGATTACAGTGTCGCTTACGAATATGAGCCGGAAAATCAATTTGAATGGAACTACCCTCTTGCTAACGATAATTTCCCTTATGATGGTAAAATAGTTTCTCCTTTCAAATGGAGCTCTTCCTTTTCCGGTGCCTCCGGTCAATTGTCGATCAGTTATAATAATGGACAGACCTGGGAGATTATAGCAAATAGTATCCATTTAGATAGCGAACAATTTACTTATGCTCCTGCAGAGAAAAAATTCTCGAAAGCAAAACTAAAAATGACCATTGGCAATACAGATTATATATCGGATTCCTTCACCGTTTCCTACGATTTAAACATCAGAACCAGTTTAGTATGCGACGGCACAACAGAAATTAATTGGGACAAACCTGCAGATGTTACCTCGTTTAGAATTTATCAACTGACAAGTGATCATTTAGAATTTAAAGAACAGGTAACTGACAACAATTATGCTTATACTGACGGAAAAATTTACACTGTTACTCCTGTGATAAATGATAGTGAAGGAATAAAAAGCGAGTCGACCTTACAGTATGATCCAAACTCAAATTGTTACTTTGAATTGACTTTGGCTGAAGTTTTGGAAGAAGACCAAATAAAGGTCAGTGCCAGTGTTTTTAGCTTGTACAACATCAAAAGAATAGATTTAGTAAAGATCAATAATTCAACTGAAAGTGTCATTAGTACTCTCAACGATGTTCAATCGAAAACCTTCTCTTTTCTGGATACAACTCCAATAAAAGGCAGTAACAAATATAAAATCAATATCATATTAGGGAGCAATACTACCGTAAGTTCCCAAATTATTGATGCTAACTATTTAGGTGATGATTTGTTTCTGATTTACCCAACACTATTAAGCAAAAATGAAGAATTAAATATTGAAGCAAAAAAAGTGGAAGCCGCTACTTTTTACCTATACAATGTTAGCGGACAAAATATTATTACTTCTTCATTTCTTTCTAAAATCAATACTATCAATTTAAAAAATACGCCCTCGGGAATTTACCTCTATAAAATAATAACTAGTTCAGGTGGAGTACAAACGGGAAAGATTGCGGTTTTTTAAACTGATTACTTATAATCGTTTTTTACATTTGATACTCAAACCCGACAGGTATTAAAAACCTGTCGGGTTTAAATGTTTCTATGTCTAAGATTTTTTTTCACACGCAGATTCCGCAGATTCTCTAATCTTTTCAATCCATTAATCTATGGCTATTACTTTTCAACATGCCCAAAAGGTCATAACTATCCATTTAAAACTATCTGCATATTGCTTTACTCTCAAAATAAAAAAGCCCTTCAAATGGAGATTTTCCATCGAAAGGCCTTTCGTCTATACAAAAACTAATTTAACTACAATTCTGTAATTTCGAGAACAACACTGCTTTCGACTTTAGACGAAGAAACGCGTAAACCCACATTCATTAAATAATCTCCAGTAAAAGATTCTCCGGATTCTTCGACTGATTTCTTTGCTTCGGGCATCAGATTTATTTCTTCCACTTTATAGGTTTTATTTGGATCTAACCCTTGGAAACGAACTGCATTGTATTGCGGATCATAAAGCGGATGAAGCGTATAAGAGAACAAAACAGCCTTGCTTTTTGACTCGTTCACATACATTAATACAGCACGGCTTTCGTCATAAGGAGAAATCATTCGGTACAGGTCACCATGCCAAATTACCGGACTCAATCGCTTATAATTGGCTACGGCCTCCTGACAATATTTCAATTCTTTTTCTTTCAGTTCTTTTACATTAATATCAAAACCTAATTTGCCCATCATCGCTACATCAGTCTTGAATTTAATCGATTGATTTCCCCAGGAAGTTACATGGTTACAAATCGAAAAGGCGGGAAAAAACTGCGAATATCCCCATTGGATGAATACTCTGTTGAAAGGATCGGTATTGTCGCTTGCCCAAAATTCTGTAAAATATTGAAGCAATCCGTAATCGGTTCTGCCTCCGCCACCGGCGCAAAGCATCATAGGTAAATTTGGATATTTCATTTTAATGCGATCCAAAACTTTATACAAACCTCTGGTGTATTCAATAAACAAATGTGACTGCTGATTTTTCAAATAGGCCGAATAAGCATTAGTCATCATTCTGTTGCAATCCCATTTAAAGAAAGCTACTCCTTGTTTGGTCTGCATAATATCGTCTACTGTTTTGAATACGAAATCCTGCACTTGCGGATTACATAAATCTAAAACCAATTGGGTACGATAATAGCTTTCCGGTCGGTTGGGTAATTTCAGCACCCAATCCGGATGTTTCTCGTACAATTCACTCTTCGGATTTACCATTTCGGGCTCAATCCAGATTCCGAACTTAATTCCTGTCTTTTCAGCTTCCTGCATCAGGAAACCAATACCATTTGGCAGCTTGGTTTTAGTAGCCTGCCAATCTCCAAGTCCTGATTTATCACCGCTTCTTGGATACTTGTTTCCAAACCAGCCATCATCCAATAAGAACATATCAACGCCCAACGTTTTAGAATCGGCAAACATGTCGGTCAATTTCTTTTCATCAAAATTGAAGAAGGTCGTTTCCCAATTGTTCAATAATGTCAGACGGGATTTTTCTCCATCTTTCACTCCGTATTTTTTAGCCCATGAATGCAGGTTTCTACTTGCCTGCCCTTTTCCTTTATTCGAAAAAGTATAAATAAAAGAAGGTGTTGTAAATACTCTCCCAGGCTCAAGATTATATTCGGAAGCAAACGGATTGATTCCGGAACTGATTCGAAGCGAGTTCTTATTGTCTAATTCAAAAGTAAACTTAAAATTACCGGACCAGGCAATGGTTCCCGCCACAAGTTCACCTGAATTTTCATTGGCTTTAGCATTTAGAGACAAAAAGAAAACCGGAGTTTGATACATATCGGTACGAACTCCTAATTTCGAGTCAATTATCTTGGTACCACTTGTCAATTCACTTTCCTGCATGCGAGCTTCTTTGGCCCAGTCTCCGTGAAATTGAGTTAACCAATAATGATCGGCATCAAAATGCAGCATCGATGACGCGTAATTGTACAACATAACCGGTTTCTTTTCATGATGCACAATTTCGGTCCATTGTTCTATTGTATTCTCGTTGTAAAAGGCTTTATAATGCAGTGTAACTTCTACCGGATACACAGGGTCTTTAAGTTTGATAATAGTTTCCGTCGTGTTAGCATCTAATTTTTGTGTACTATGATTCACGTAGTTTAATTCCAAAGAAGGATTACCATCATTATGCGTCATTCGAATTGCGGGTTCAAACAAATTCTCAGTTCCAAAAGTCGGGTAAGCCTGATGTCTTAAATTAACCAGCGGATTTCCATCGTTAACC
Organism: Flavobacterium sp. CFS9; assembly: GCF_041154745.1. Lineage (NCBI taxonomy): Bacteria > Pseudomonadati > Bacteroidota > Flavobacteriia > Flavobacteriales > Flavobacteriaceae > Flavobacterium > Flavobacterium sp. CFS9. The sequence goes on from NZ_AP031573.1 coordinate 456,378, forward strand.
ACAAACGATTTTGTACTTTCTTTCGAAACTACATTGTATCCGGAATTATCCCTAAGTTTTGTCCCTAAATAAGACTGATACAGCACACCGTTCTTTCCTGCCTTTAAAATCAAAGCAGTATTCTGAGTCTCAATCTGAATTTGTTCTCCCTGTGCATTAGCTTTACAAAGCAGCATTGTAAAAACCAATAGAAATAGTTTTTTTTTCATAAAAAATGGTTCGGTAATAGTAAGAGATTGCTTCTTATGTTTGGTTTGTGGTATTCCTTATTCTATTTTCATTTAGTCAAAAATGAATTTCAAAAGTATAACAATCAAACAATAACCCATACCAGTACCCACCAGTTTATTTTAATCTTGCGTAAAATGAATTTTATACCACTTCTGCTACTATTTTAATTCTGATACTATATTACCCACTTTTAAGGATGAAAATGATCATCATGATCATTAAAGCAAAAAATCTGATAAAATCTCTTTTTACTTCCTTCCATAAGAAAAGTAACTTTTTTAATTGTCTTAATTAATCTCTCTAAAATCAGGTAAAAACCTTATTTGCAAAAGCATTTCTGCTATTTTCATGCAAATCTATCCTCCCTGCTGTTTTCTAAAAAAAATCATTTTCTATTCTTCCATTCCGGCAGTCCGTTTAGTTTTGACTTTCCAAAATACAAGAAAATTCTTCCATTACAAATGGTTCGTGGTTTTGTGCTTTATATTCATATATTATCCGTTTTATTTTTAATTTTTAATTATTTATCGCCATTTTATTAAATATACCGCAAAAAAACTGGTAGGTACTGGTATGCAAGATTTTAGAACATTTATACTTTTGATTTTCACATTTATCTCTTTTTCACAAACAGACAAATCAGTATTCCACACATCCAGTCTGCTTCTAAAAAGAAAAAAGGAGAGCAGATCTGACAAATTAAAAAATTCATTACTAACCAAAACCACTAAGAAAACCATGAAATTATTAACCAAAGACAAGCCAAAAATCGACTGGCTTAGCAACGAAATCTGGAAGGTTACCAAACTAACATCGGGATTTCTGTTTGCTGTGACTTTGCAGGTTTCTGCTGCAACTGAATTTAAAGACATCAGACTTTCTTCGAAGCTGAATTACATCCCTCTTACTGAGAATAGTGCAAGCAGCGGAAAGTCATCTATTACCGAACAAAAAACAATCAAAGGAAAAGTAACAGGTACAAAAGGTGAGCCTTTACCGGGAGTTAACATTGTAGTAAAAGGATCAAAGACCGGAGTAACTACAGACTTCGACGGTAATTTCACCATAGAAGTTCCCGACTCTAATAGTATACTGGTTGTTTCATTTACCGGTTTTGTTACCAGAGAAATCATTGCAGCCAATGCCGTAACTATTCAGCTTGAAGAACAAAATCAAACTCTAAACGAGGTAGTTGTGGTAGGATACGGTACACAGAAAAAAGGTTCTACAACCGGAGCAATTGCTTCTGTCAAAGGATCGGCACTGACACAAAATGCTTCAGCGAACGTTTCAAATGGTCTTGCCGGACGTGTATCGGGGGTAATTGCCAACAACCGTTCAGGGAGACCCGGTGATGACAGTTCCAGCCTTTTAATCAGAGGGTTTAACTCATTTGGAGGCGGTACCAGCCCTCTGGTTGTTGTAGACGGTATTCCGGATCGTGACCTGAACAGAATCAATCCGGATGACATTGAGTCAGTTACAATTTTGAAAGATGCATCGGCCGCCATCTACGGAGTGCGTTCTGCTAACGGGGTAATTCTGGTTACCACCAAAAGAGGAAAAGAGGGCAAACCAACCATCAAAATTGACGGTTCTTATGGCATTCAACAATTAACCCGAATGGATGAGCGAGTGAATGCCTGGCAATACATGACTTATTATAACGAATTAAACGCCAACAAAGGAACGACACTTCCTTATACGCAATCTGATATAGACAAATACAAAGCAGGTAATGATCCTAACTATACAAGCACCAACTGGCTTAGAGAAGTGTATCGAAAAGATGCGCCTCAGTCTAATGTCTCTCTTTCTGTAAACGGAGGTAACGAACAGGTGAAGTATTTCTTTTCCGGTCAGTTTTTAAATCAGGAAAGTAATCTCAGGTATAGCGACGAAAGGTACAGACAGTTCAACTTAAGATCGAATATCGATGTAAATATTTCATCAAACTTAAAAGTGAATCTGGACATTGCGACCCGTAAGGAAGACCGAAATTATCCGGCGATTAGCATGGGAAGTATTATGCACGAAACTGTAAGTATGTACCCTTTTATTCCGGCATACTGGAAAAATGGCCTGCCATCTTCCGGAATTACAAATGGACGAAATCCAATCCTAATGTCTTCTTCAGCGGCTGGTTATGATAAAGTAGTCAACCTGATTGTTAACCCGAAAATAGGATTTGATTTGAAATTACCAAAGATTACTGAAGGATTATCTCTGAACGGATATGCTGCGTTTGACTATAATGTCCGCAGCGAAAAAAGATTCACCAAACCATGGGATGCTTATTCGTATGACAAAGCAAATGACAGCTACAACAATGTAAAAAACAGTACAAGCATAACCAGTATTATGCAGGACGAGCAAATTACGAATCAAAATACTTATTTCTTAAAATTAGCTTACGATCGTAAATTCAATAAACACGCTTTTAATGCTTTTGTGGGATACGAACAAACTACAACTGACAAAACCGAAACGTATGCCTACCGAAGAGATTTGCTGAGTGATCAGTTGGATCAGATTTTTACAGGGGGTACCAAAGGTCAGAATGCAACCGGAAGCGCTTACCAGGACGGAAGAGAAAGTTACTTGGGAAGAATTGCCTATAACTTTGATAATAAATATTTTGCTGAAGTTTCTGCCCGCTACAACGGATCTTTTAACTTTCCGTCTTCAACGCGCTGGGGAGTATTTCCTGCAGTATCTGCAGGCTGGAAAATATCCGAAGAATCATTTTTCAAGAACAATATAAAAGCAATTGACCAGCTTAAAATAAGAGCTTCCTGGGGAAAAATGGGTAACGATGATTTGAGTGAATGGATTAATGGTGTGTTTTATCCTAACCAATACCTTTTCTTAACACGATATCAATTGACTACCAATCAGCAGAATTACAGTTATTTTGGATCAGATTATACCTTAAACAACAGTATTTATCTTTCGTCTACTCCTAACCCTAATATTACCTGGGAAGTGCAGCATTCGACAAACGTAGGGCTTGACTTTGGATTCTTAAACAACAAACTAACTGCTACTTTTGATTATTTCAGTAACAAAAGATCTGATATTTTAACTGCCAGAAATGCGTCTGTGCCTTTATACACTGGATTGGCACTTCCTAAAGAAAATATTGGGGAAACGGTTAACAGAGGGGTTGACTGGTCTTTAAATTATGCCGATACGAGCCATCAATTCAAATACAGTATTGGTTTTAATCTTACTTATGCGCAGAGTGAAGTACTGTTTCGCGATGAGGCTTCAAACATTCCGGAATGGCAAAAATCAACCGGAAAAGCGATCGATTCCTGGCTCGTTTATCAAACAAACGGTATCTACCGCACACAGGCAGAAGTTGATGGTTCTGCTCATTTTGAAGGAGCGAAACCGGGTGACCTTTGGGTAAAAGATACAGATGGAGACGGAAATATAACTTCTAATGACAAAGTTAGAATTCCACAATCTGCGACACCAAAAATTGCTTATGGTATTCCAATGAGAGCTGAGTACAAAGGTTTTTCTGTTGATGTACTCTGGACAGGGCAATCAAAAGCCAAACAAATGATTCTGCCACAGGGGCAGGGAGCAATTGTAGCACCGCCAACATGGCTGTACAATGACAGATATACAGCAGATAATCCGAATTCAAAATACCCTGTAGCCTTTAACGATTCGGATAATAAAAATAATATTCCGGCTGACTTTTGGTTGAGAGATGCTTCTTTCTTCAGACTAAAATCATTAGAGATATCGTATGTATTACCGGAAAAAGCGCTTTCAAGATTTGGAGTATTGAACATGAGAATTTATGCCGGCGGAACGAACCTCTTCTCTATTGATCAGATGAAAAAGTACAACCGTGATCCTGAAACAAACAATACCACAGGTATCAATTATCCACAAACCCGTATCTACAGAGTAGGTGTAAGTATTGAATTATAATCATACAACAAAAAAATTCCAGACATGAAAAATTATAAAAAACATAAACTCATCAATATAAAAAAGAAGGTATTCATTCTTGCCTCTCTTTTTATTAGCATTGCCTCACTTACTTCCTGCAGTGAAGATCCTCTTGATAAAGTTCCCTTAGATTCCTATACAGATGCAACTGTGTGGAATGATTTGAAGCTTGCTGAAGCTTTTGCAAACAATCTCTACAATGTTTTACCCAGCACACAGCACAATTGGAACAATAAAACAAATCGCAGCTGGATTTTGTCGACTGCCTGTGATGAAGCTTTTAACAATTTTAACGATTATGACATTTGGACACTAAATTCAGGTGCTCTTACTCCGGATAATGCAAGTGATTTTGATATTTGGAAACCTACCTACGCTACCATTCAGAATTGCAACATTTTTTTATCCCGAATTGATAATGTTCCGGGTGACGAGGCTACCCGCAACAGATTAAAGGGTGAAGTAATTTTTCTGAGAGCTTATGCTTATTTTAAATTAACCAGCGATTACGGTGGAGTCCCTCTTGTAACCGTTCCTTTTGATCTTAACAGTAATTTCAAAGTAGAGCGAAGCACTTACGAGCAATGTACAGACTTTATTGTTACCGAGTTAGACAAATCTGCCGATTTACTACCTTTAAATACTTCCAGTCTTGGAAGAATTACCAAAGGTGCCGCTCTTGCAATCAAATCCAGAGTATTACTTTATGCTGCAAGTCCGCAATGGAATACGACTAATGATATTTCGAAATGGAAAAAAGCATCCGATGCTGCAAAAGCCGTTATTGATTTAAATATTTATCAGCTGTATGACAAAAAATACGAAGATCTTTTTACAACCAATAATTCTGAAATTATTTGTTCCCGTTTATCCAGTAAAGATCCTCAATGGAGTGCTTTTAACGGTGTAGAAATGTTTAATTCGCCTAGTGGTTTTCACGGCTGGGCTAATTTTGCACCAAGCCAGAGCCATATTGATGCTTACGGAACAGCAGATGGTAAGGACATTACTGATCCATCATCGGGTTATGATCCTCAGAAACCTTATGTAAACAGAGATCCGCGTTTTTATAAGAACATTGTATATGATGGACGTGCTTACGGAAAACCTGAGTTCTTCAAGGACCGTTATGATGCCGGAAGTTCAAACAAAGCTGAATTTTATGAAGGCGGATTAGATTCTCCTCAGGGATGGGATACCTGGAATGCCAGTAAAACACGTTACACTTTCCGCAAATATTGTGACACGACCTACAACTACAACAATGAAACACAAACCAACAAAGCCTGGATTATTTCCCGTTTAGGCGAAATTTACCTAAACTATGCCGAGGCACAGTTCAAATTGGGTAATGAAGGTACCGCCATACAATATTTAAATGCAATCAGACATCGTGCAGGAATAACAAATCCGTTGACAGGTTTAACCGGTACGACTTTAGAAAACAAAATCCGTAATGAAAGACAAGTCGAATTATGTCTGGAAGGGTTCCGCTATTATGATGTTCGTCGTTGGAAAATTGCCGAGCAAACCGAAAATAAACCTTTGATGGGGGTTGTGATTACCAAAAACGGAGATGGGTCAAAAACCTACACCTACACTAAAGTACAGGATCGTTTTTTCAAACCTCAGCATTACTTATTACCAATTCCGAGAGATGAAGTAAACAGAACAAATCTTACTCAAAACCCAGGTTACAATTAGAATTTACTATTTCGCTTTAATAAATTATCAGTCTCATGGTATAGTCGATCAAACAAACTGGTAATGCTGCAAACCCACTCTGTAAATTGTGTGGGTTTGCTTTTAAAATTTTACTCCGGTTTTAAAACCCAATTCAAATAAAAAAACAGCCTCATGAAATACCGATTTATACTTATAGTTGCAAATTGTTGTTTCTTTTTTAGTACAAGTGCCCAAAATACAACAACTTTCAAATCATCAGATCCTGCTTTAGAACTTGCTTTTAATCGTGCCAAAGATATGGCCCTAAGCTATAAAGGAGATTCAAATGATCCGGTTGGACCGTGGTATGAAGCCGCACTGCCTTCCCGATCTGCTTTTTGCATGAGGGATGTCGCACATCAAAGTATTGGCGCAGAAATACTCGGATTGCATAAAGAAAATAAAAACATGCTGTCTCTCTTTGCTCAAAATATTTCAGAAAGCAAAGACTGGTGTTCGTATTGGGAAATTAACAAATACGGAAAACCTGCACCTGAGGATTATCGAAATGATAAAGAATTCTGGTACAACCTCAACAGTAATTTTGATATACTGTTTGCCTGTTGGAGATTGTATTTATGGACAGGCGATGAAAGTTATATCAGAAATCCTGAATTTGAAAACTTCTTCGAGAAATCAGCCACCAGCTATATCGAACGCTGGACACTCGATGCTGACTCTCTATTAACAAGACCGGAATTTCCCAACGCTCCTGTCTCTTTTAACAGCAAAGATGATTTTCACAGATGCCGTGGTCTTGCCTCCTACTCAGAAGGAATTCCGGGATTAAAAATGGGTATCGATTTAGTTGCCGCGATTTATCGGGGGCTACTCACCTATTCTGCCATTTTAGAACACAAGGGAGATTTCCAAAAGGCTAAAATCTTCAAAGAAAAAGCTCTAAAATACAAGCAGCAGATTGAACAAACCTGGTGGGACAATACAACCTCAACTTATAATGTTATTTACACCAGCAACGGAAACTTTAGCAAAGATGCCGGTGAACTGTTTTTGTTATGGTTTGATGCTTTAACAGATTCTACTCGTACTAAAAAAACAATTGAACATATTATTTCGGGGAAAAACAATGTCGAAAATTTATCTTATCTCCCTTTCTTACTGTACAAATACGGTTTTGAAAACAAAGCTTATGAATACATCTTATACCTAACCGATCCTGCAACCAAAAGAAGAGAATATCCCGAAGTTTCTTTTGGAGTAATCGAGGGTATTGTACACGGCTACATGGGTATAGAACCTGATGCAGCCACCAAAACAATCACTACTTTATACCGCGGAAAAAGTAATACCACCGCTGAATTAGACAATTTACCCATTTTAAATACCCTCTTATTTATCCAACAAGAAAGTCAAAAAACGACGCTTTACAACAAAGGAACCCATCCGATACAATCGCGCATTATGTTTTCCGGAAATTATAAAACAATAGTTCTCAACCATAAAAAAATTACCGCCAGCCACAAAAAAGATGTTAACGGAAATTCCTATACATTTGTTGATGTCCCTTTAAATTCCGGACAGAAAATAACTGCATCTTTAAAATAATAAATCACAAAAAAATTTATCTAAAAACAACACAAACAAACACTACTAATACGATAAATAAAAGCTGCTGGCGGTAATTATCCAAAACCTATAAAAAACAATTCTAATGAAGAGATTCTTTCAGAAAAAACAAAAACACATTCTATTGGCCCTTGTCACTTTTTTCTCCATAGTGTGGAAAACATTTTCGCAGGAAGACCGTCGCTGGCAGATCAATCAGGACGGCACTATTTCGTGGCAGATCGGCAACAACATTCCGCATGACGATCATATCGAAATGAGTGGCAAGAAGATTTCAACTGTTCTAAGGTATGGCATTGCAGCAGACGGTTCGTTCCGTGCTACCCGCAGTTTGGTCTGGCCCATGCTCCGAACCATTCCTAATAATACCCATGCCAGTTTAACACGAAGGTTTTCGCAAGACGGTTTTAATTTGGTAACTGTGAACTACAAACCTATTGCAGCAGAAAAAGTGACTTCACTAACTTTGGACGGAACACTACTTGTGAAGAGTAAAGCAGGCAATACACTGGAATTGACCCGACAATTTTTTCCGTCAACAACTTTAGCGGGTTATTGTGAAATTTATACTCTTAAAAACATTTCTGAAAAAAACTGTGTCGTAGAAATTCCAAAATCGAATACCGTTTACACCACAGATCCCGCAAAAGGCACAGAAGGCAGTTATGCCATACATGTTGATCTTTACAACTCCGGAAACTTTACTCTTAAGACCAATGAAACTATTCGTTTTTCTGTTTTCTATTCAGGTGTCAAAACAAACGAGCAGGTTCCTGTTGTAAATGTCGAAGAAGAAAAAGAAAAGCGCATTAAACTAATTCAGAATATCTGGGACAAACTCATCTTAGAAACCCCCGATCCCGTTTTAAATACTGAATTTGCTTTTGCCAAAATCAGAGCTTCTGAAAGTATTTTTGAAACCAAAGGTGGTCCTATGCACGGTCCGGGAGGAGAATCTTACTATGCTGCTATCTGGGCCAATGATCAGGCCGAATATATAGGTCCGTTTTTTCCTTTCTTAGGTTATGACTATGGCAATCAGGCTTCACTAAATGCTTATCTACAATTTGCCAAATTTATGAACAAAGAATACCAACCTATTCCGAGTTCGATTGTAGCCGAAGGAACTGATATTTGGGCCGGAGCCGGTGATCGTGGCGATGGTGCGATGATTGCTTATGGAGCTTCGCGTTATGCACTTTCGAGAGGAAATGCAGATGAAGCCAAACAATTATGGCCCTTGATCGAATGGTGCCTGGAGTATTGCCATAGAAAATTAAATTCTGATGGTATTGTAACTTCCGATTCTGATGAACTTGAAGGCCGTCTTCCTGCCGGAAAGGCCAATTTAAACACCTCTTCTTTATATTATGATGCTTTGAATTCTGCTGTTTATTTGAGTAAAGCTTTAGGGAAAAACGAAGCACAACTTAAGGCTTACAAAGCCCAGGCTCAAAAATTAAAAACAGCCATTGAAAACTACTTTGGTGCTAAAGTAGAAGGTTTTGAAACGTACAAATACTACAAAGAGAATGATATTCTAAGAGCCTGGATCTGTACGCCGCTCACGATGGGCATCTACGATAGAAAAGATGGAACCATTGAGGCCTTATTCTCACCAAGATTATGGACAAAGGACGGTCTTGCCAGCGTAGCGGGTGACAAAATTTTCTGGGATCGTTCGACTTTGTATGCCCTAAGAGGCGTACTCGCAGCGGGAGAAACCGACAAAGCACTGGATTTTCTGCATTACTATTCTAACCGCCGTTTACTAGGAGATCACGTACCCTACCCTGTAGAAGCTTATCCCGAAGGAGATCAGCGTCATCTTTCAGCTGAAAGCGGATTGTATTGTCGAATTTTTACCGAAGGATTGTTTGGTATCCGACCTACAGCTTTGAACTCGTTTGACTTCACTCCACGTCTTCCTAAATCCTGGCCCATCATGAAATTGCGCCACATCAGTGCATTCGAACATGATTTTGACATTACGGTGGAAAGAGCCGATAAAAAACTAAAAATAACAATCTCTGAAGGCAAAAAAATAATCGTCAAAAAAGTTATTAAAGACGGAGATACCGTAAATATTGTTTTTTAATAAAATACTTAATCAAAATAAAGAACCTGAGGTTCGGAACATATAAACACGATAAATATGTTCCGTTCCTATGGAACTTTACAAAATGAAAAAAACTATTTTTCAACGGATTAAAATCAGTTGCTACAAAAAAACATTCCTAGCGGAATTAAAATTTTACGAAAACACATACGTGAAACTCCTGCTTGCAGAAAATAATAATCTAAACTTTTTATAAAACGAAACTGTATTGAACTTAGCAAAATAAAGAACCCACTTTATATCCAATTTAACTTGCAATCCTCAAAGAACAATTAAAAACTTCCGCAATATTGAATCTTTTCTAAAATATTTACAAAAAAATTAACAAGCTAAGCCGGTAAATAAAAATATCTTTGTCGCAACTATGACAAAAAAGTTCTACATACTGCTATTCGTTACGATTGGTTTCCTGATGGGGCCAACGTTTACGTATGCGCATGGAACAAAAAAAGAAATGTCATGTTGCAAAAACGAATCTGCTGCAAAAGATTGTTGCAGCAAAAAAGATTCGAAAGACAAAAAACATGGCTGTGATAAGAGCTGCATGGGAAATTCCTGTACGCCAACCAGTAGCTGTGGCTTTTCGCCAATGGCAATTTTTCAAACAGAAAACCACTCTCTAATTGGTTTTTCTGAAAAAAAACAAACTTACTTTTACTCGGAAATCTTTATTTCTTCAGATTTCCGTTCGATCTGGCTTCCACCTAAAATAAGCTAGATTTCTTTTGTGACAGCCAGAGGTCTGTCTTATCCAAAGCCATTTTTAAGGCTTTAATTCAAAACTATTTTTTAATCTTAACTCTATGTCAGAAATAGCTGTATTTGCTATAGTTTCTGCTGTGCTTTAGGATTAATTCATCCAAAAAAACACATTCAATGAACTCAATAACAAAATTATTGATGGCAATGTCTCTCTTGCTATCCGTTACTTTCGCCAGCGCTCAAATCAAAAATAAAACAACTGAAAAAGTAAAAGTCAACGGTAACTGCAGCATGTGCAAAAAAGTGATCGAAACTGCCGCAAACGTTAATAAAGAAGCCAAAGTAATCTGGAACGAAGACACTAAAATGGCTACTATTACTTACGATGCTCAAAAGACAAATCTTGACACCATTCTAAAACGCATCGCAGATGCAGGATACGACAACGAAAAATTTAAAGCTCCAAATGCCGTTTACGACGAACTGCACGGATGTTGTCAATACGACAGAGAACCAAGCGATAAAAAACCAACTAGTTCGTCGTCACATCATTAAAAACCAATTTACTCGTAATACTTTTATTTAAAACCAATTACTGGTAAACCTAAAAAAGAAATCATGTTCAAAATAAAAAATATAATCACGCTATTCACTCTTGTAGCAGCCGTTTCTATGACAACTGCACAAATAAAAGTGGGAGATACTTTTCCGGATGTCCAGCTTCAAAACAATAAGAATATTACAACCAAATTAAATTCTTTTAAAGGAAAAACGGTTTTAGTAGACTTCTGGGCATCCTGGTGTGCTCCTTGCCGACTGGCCAACAAAAAACTCGTTAAAATGTACGAACAGTATAAAGATCAGAATTTTGAAATCGTTGGAATATCAATCGATAACGACAAAACAAAATGGTTAAAAGCCATTGAAAAAGATAAGATGAAACATCAGCAATTAATAGATCCAAAAGGTTTTGAAGCCAAAACAGCTCTGACTTTCGGAGTTGAGGCACTGCCTTCTGCTTTTCTTTTTGATGCATCAGGAAAACTAGTTGCTATCAATCCAACAGAAGCTCAAATAATTGCTCAAATCAAAAAAAACAAAAAATAAGATGAAAACCCTAAATATAAAATTCATAGCCCTTACACTTATCCTATTACTAACAGGTGCAAACTCTTACTCTCAAATTACTAAAGCCGAAATAATTGCAACAGGACTAACCTGTTCGATGTGTTCGAATGCTATAAACAAACAATTAAAAGCTTTTACAGAAGTAGACAGTATCAGTACCGATTTAAATACCAATACGTTTACCGTTTATTTTAAAAAAGACAATTCTCTGGAGCCTAAAGTCCTGAAAAAGGCAGTGGAAAAAGCCGGTTTTTTTGTTGGGTCGCTGGTTTTAACAGCGAAGTTTCATGTAGACAAAATTGAGGACAATACCACTCTGAAAGTCGATGATGCTACCTATACTTTTATCGATATTAAGAAACCTGTAGCACATGCCGAAGGGAAATACAGAGTTATGGATAAAGGTTTTGTAACGCAGAAAGAGTATAAAAAACTCCTTAAATCGTATTCAAAATATCCTGATTACGCTACAGAAAATGAGAATGATTATTATTTAAAAGCCCTTTAAAAATGAGATATTTATCCATAATCTTCTTATTTCTGGTTTCTTATCAAATTGAAGCACAAGAATTATTTGTAGTAACTGAACCTGCCAGTAATGCTCCGGCGGGTTCAATCGGAGTTCGTGTTGGACAATCCTTAATGGAAAAGAAACTCGAAAGCGGATCCATGTACAATTTAACTCCCGAAGTGACCTGGGGGATCAATAAAAACCTGATGGTTCGAACCTCAGCTTTTTTAAGCAACCAGGACAATGGACTAGGTCTTAAAGGTGGTGGTTTTTATGCCAAATACCGATTCTTTTCGGCAGACGATTTACAAAGTCATTTCAGGATGGCTGCCTTTGGACGATACAGTTACAATAACTCTTACTTCAATCAGGAAGCGATAGATTTAGCCAATGGAAATTCAGGTTACGAAGCCGGTTTGGTTGCCACACAGTTACTTCATAAAGTAGCGATAAGTTCTTCCGTAAGTTATGTGCGCGCTCTTAACAATGCCGATTACAGTTTTCCGGATATGCTGGGTAAAAATGCCATTAATTATACCTTTTCTGTGGGCAGATTAATGCATCCTAAAAAATACACCAGTTACAAACAAACGAACATTAATGCAATGCTGGAGTTTACCGGACAAACTATTACTGAAAATGGCAGATCATACCTGGATGTAGTTCCTTCAATTCAGTTTATCATCAACAGTCAGGCGAGAATTGATTTGGCATACAAAAAAGAATTGTACAGCTCTATGCAGCGTATGGCAACCGATGGTGTTTTTCTGAAACTGGAATATACTTTTTTCAATGTAACGAAGTAAATAAATCCTATTATCACCGGAACAAATCGTTCTGATTAAACCTATAAAATGAAGAAAATAATTTATTTATTATTCCTGTTCTTTGCTTTTGTAAAAGTTCAGGCACAGATTATAAATCCTGTGAAATGGGAAGCTTCGATCGAGAAAAAATCCGAATCGGAATATCAGCTTTCTTTTAAAGGAGCTATTGAAAAAGACTGGCATGTCTATTCGCAATTCACTCCCGAAGACGGTCCGCTTCCGGCTGAATTTCTTTTTCATGATTCCAAAAACAATTATGAACTTATTGGAAAAACAACGGAAAGCGAAACCCACCGAAAATTTAATGAAATCTTCGGGGTAGACGAAATTTTCTTTTCAGACAAAGCTGTTTTTACCCAATTAATCAAACCAACCAATCCGGAAAAAGAAGTCATACAGGTAGAGCTTTCTTATCAGGTTTGCAAAGAAAATTGTATTAGTGAAACCAAGTATTTTGAATTCAATCTTAAAACGCTTGAAGCGAAAGAAATTCAGGCCGCTGACATTTCAAACGAAAAAACCGGGAAAACAACAGTGAATCCTGCCATAGAAAAACAGCCGGAAGCTGAAAAATCAGATTCCAGTTTGTACATGATTTTCATTATTGCGTTCTTATCCGGTTTTGCCGCATTGCTGACTCCTTGTGTGTTTCCGATGATTCCTATGACGGTAAGTTTCTTTACCAAACAAAGCAAAACCAAAGCTAAGGGAATTAAAAACGCCATTATTTACGGTATTTCAATCATCCTGATTTATGTATTTCTGGGCTCGGTAATTACGCTAATTTTTGGTGCAGATGCGTTGAACGCCTTGTCTACCAACGTCTGGTTTAATATCATCTTTTTTATCTTACTGATTGTGTTCGCTGCATCGTTTCTGGGTGCCTTCGAAATCATGTTACCCAATTCATGGGCCAATAAAGTCGATCAGCAGGCCGATAAAGGAGGTATTATCGGAATCGTGTTTATGGCATTGGCTCTGGCAATTGTTTCTTTTTCCTGCACGGGACCCATTATAGGAACTCTACTGGTTGAAGCAGCTTCTAAAGGCGGAATCGCACCTATTGTGGGAATGTTAGGTTTCTCATCGGCTTTGGCATTGCCTTTTATGCTTTTTGCCATGTTTCCGGGCTGGTTGAATACATTGCCAAAATCCGGCGGCTGGCTCAATACCGTAAAAGTTTTTCTGGGCTTTCTGGAATTGGCTCTGGCATTTAAATTTTTATCCAATGCCGATTTAGTGTTACAGCTGCACTGGTTTGAAAGAGAAATCTTCCTGGCCATTTGGATCGCTATATTTGGTACGCTGGCTTTCTATTTATTTGGAAAAATAACCTTGCCGCATGACTCTCCAACCTCATCCATTTCAGTAGGACGTTTAGGAGTTGGATTAATCCTATTGACCTTTACCATTTACCTGATTCCCGGATTATGGGGCGCTCCTTTGAAACTAATTAGTGGATTCCCTCCCCCGATGACTTACAGCGAATCTCCGTATGGCGTGGGTGGAGCCGGTAAAAATACCTCATCAGCTGAAAAAGCTTTGCCAGATGGGGCACACAAAGGTCCACACGACATTATGGCTTTCACCGATTATGAAAAAGGACTGGCCTACGCCAAAAGTGTAAACAAACCGATCCTTCTAGATTTTACCGGATTTGCCTGTGTGAATTGCCGAAAAATGGAAGATTATGTATGGTCTGATCCTCGTATTTTGTCCATCTTAAATAATGAGGTCGTTTTGATTTCTTTGTATGTTGATGACAAAAGAGAATTGTCTCTTGAAGAACAATATGTCTCTAAAGAAACCGGCAAAAAGATTACAACCATCGGAAATAAATGGAGTGATTTTCAAATTACCCGTTATAAAGCAAATGCACAGCCGTACTATATTTTATTGGATACGAATGAGCAAAAGCTGAGCCAACCTACAGGATACACTCCTGATATCACTGAATACGAGCAATGGCTGAAATCCGGTATTGTTAAGTTTCAGAAATAATAGTACCATTTTTTTTACATCTGTGCATTTTTTAAACGTTGTGCACAATCGTGGACTGTTGAAGTCCATAAAAGAGGGAGATATTTAGGTATCTCCTTTTTTTTATTCTGTCCTAGGACAAAGAATGAGTGGTGCACGAACACATTTTAAAGTAATGACTTTTAGTGATTTGGTATTTCGGTATTAATATTATTTTCGATACTTTAGCTCTGATACAGATTAAAAAACGAGCAGTTCTGAGAAATCACAGGATTCCTGTTGGCTCATTTTTCTTTATCAAAAGGATAAATTTTTAACGATTGTAAAAAGTAAATATGGAAGAAAGGCACATCAGAAATAGGCTTTACATTAGCCCTGAAGAGCAGGAATTAATCAAAAACACTCCGATATTATTAGGCGGAGCAGGTATCGGAAGCGCTATTGCTGAATGTTTATTGCGATTAGGTTTTGAAACCATGACCATCATCGACGGTGATGTTGTCGAATTATCGAATTTAAACCGACAAAATTATACCGAAAACAATATCGCACAACCCAAAGTAGAGGCGCTTAAAGAACGATTATTATCGATAAACAGTCAGGCAAAAATCACGATACATAACTGCTTTTTAACACCTGAAAATGTTGGTGATTACATCACAGATCATAAAATTGCCATCAACGCTCTGGATTTTACTTCTGATGTTCCTCTTATATTTGATTCGATTTGCCAGAAAAAAAACATTCCGGTTTTACATCCTTACAATCTGGGATGGGGCGCTTTGGTCTTAGTCATTTCAAACGATGAAGGCCTGGAAGTTCTAAAAAAACCAAACGAAAAATTTAGCGAAGTGAATGTCGTTGACTATGTTTTAGAATATATGCGCTACTGGGAAAACCCGCAAAAATGGCTGGAAGAAATTCTGGACCAATACAAAAAGGAAAACAAAAACCTCTCTCCTCCTCAACTTCCAATTGCATCATGGCTGGTAGCGGGAATGTGCACCCACATTGCATTTGACATCGCCACCAACACTCCCGTGAAAACATTCCCGGAGTTTTATCTGACTTCACTTAAATAGGGGATTTAAAAGAGTTTCATCTTTATTATAAAATTTAAAAAAAGCTGCATTCAATTATTTTGAATGCAGCTTTTAAATACTATTTCTCTATTTTAGATTAATTCGAAGTACTCTTTAAAGAAAAAAAATTAAGGTAAGGACAAATATTCTTTATATTCAATTTTATTATTATCCTTTTTATAGAAAATATAACGATTTTCACCTCCCTGAAAACTCATCTCAATTTTTAAGGTATCTTGTAAAATCCACTTATATTCAACCTCAGCATCTTCAGAGCGTGTTTTAAAATTACTTTGTGGTAATTTTTTTAGCAAATCCTTTTTTAGATAATTAGGTGACTCATTATAAAATATTTCATAAGCCTTACTAAATGTGCTTTCATTGCAAACACAAGTTTTATTTAAAGGATCGTCATATCTGGAAATCCCATTGTCATTTTCTTTACACTTAAAAAGTAGTACTTTCGTATTCTTACTTTTAACAAACTGCATGTAATCGCCAGAATACCAAACAAGCAAATCATCCCCAAACCTATAAATTTTATGAAATGGAGGCGAACACTTGGTGATAATAACTCCTTTAAATGTATTCAACTTAATTTTGAAGAGATCATAGATCTTTTTATCTAAGCTTTTCATCTCCTCTTCTAACGAATGATTATAAAAATGTCCTTCGATATGATATTCCAGATTATGTATCGAGTCGATTTCAAAGGAAGCATCACAATTTTCATCTCCTAAAATAAATTCACGCTCTAATAATTCAAAATTACTAGTATCAAGATTATCAGAATTTGGATTTGATGCTTTTTTCAATTCCCATTTTCCCTGAATATCCGATAAAGCAAACACGCCGACGTTATTTTCTTTTTTTAGAAGATATTTTGAGTCATCAGTTTTAACTTGTTTTAGATCTGCATTTTGCTTCTCCTCTTTTTGTTGTTTACAACTTATTAGTAAACCTAATATAACTATTAATAAAACTTTTAGCTCTTTAATCATTTTTTTTTATTTTAAACGAAAATACATTTTTTTTTAAAATATTAATGTGTTGAATCGTAAATCCCTTTTAAAAACATATCTCTTTCTTGTTTTCTTCTTTTTTTATTTTGAGAACCTGTTTCTATTTCATTAACAGCCAACGAATAATTTTTAGAATTTAGATATTCTATTAAGTTAGGAGCTTCAAATCCTTGTCCAATATTATAAACATAACTTACCAAAGCATCAAATTCATATTGAAAAAGTGGTGTTTTTATTTTTCGTCTTACAGCTTTTTCAAAAATTAAAATATCATTCTCAAATAATTTACTAGCCTCCTTCTCCGAAATACCATTTTTAAATTTCTTTTCAGAAAAACTACCATCGCATTGACCGGTATGAATCAAATGCCCGTATCCGATAGTACAATTTCCTTTACTATCATCATCTCCATCATTGTCATACATTTTCATTTTAAACAATTCCCAATCTTTTATAAACTGCTTACCTTTTTCACTTATTTTTAAAGACTTAATATCGATTCTGTTTCCTTTATTTTTTTCAAACGTATTTTTATATCCTTCTAATAAGATATCGATTGAATCTAATAAATCTTTTCTACGCTGAAAAGGAGAGCCATTTAACTTATCTGTTAACGGATGATTTATATTTTCTTCTTCAGCAGAAAATATTTCAAAGTGGAGCATATATATTTTTTCACCACTGATTACACTTTTTCCTAGTAAATTACCAGTTTTACCAAGTATTTGCTTTTGTTTGATTTTATCTCCTTTTTTAACTTCAATACTATTCGGGTCTAATTCACCATATCTAGCTATAAATTTCCTTCCATCTTTCAACTTGTGTAGAACCGTTACTTGATTTGTTCCAGCATAAAAATATCTAGCTTCTAATACTTCTCCATCCGCAATAGCAACAACTATGGCTTTAGGTTCTGTATATAAATCTCTTCCAGCGTGTTTTCTTTTTCTATTATCTCTGTAAGAGTCAAATGTTGCTTGGTTATGTCCATCGGCAGCTGTCCAATTATAATTTTTACCCCACTTTGAACCAGTATCATTTATAGGCTTTTCTACTAATGGAAAAATAATTTCTTTCTTTTTAATACTATCACTCACAACCATATTCAATCCTTTATAACCCAAATGTATCGTAGAATGTCCTTCGATACCCACATAGTAACTCATTTTTTCGCCAATTTTTGCACCTTTACGACGTGTTATTTTAAAAGTTACGGAAGCAGTACCTTCTGAATCTATTTTTACTTTACTTCTAAAATTTGGTTCTTTACTTGCTTTATGGTATGTTAGTACAATTTCTTTACCGATCATGTTTTGCGTTTTGGCGACAATGGTTACATATTCACCGCTATAACTAAGAGGAATTTCATCCTGTGCTGTAACTCTTTTTCTGTCGTACTGAAAATAGGCATCTGTAATGTTTGCATCCGTTGCAACATTTAAAACTGCCGTATTTACACTTGCATTTTTCTTAAATGCATACAGTCTATTATTTTGTATCCCCATCAACTTGAAACTAATTTTCGCCGTTTTTCCTTCCTGAATCCCAAAACGTCTCTGAAAAGTATTATCAAAAGTTATAACCTTGTTTATTTCCCCACTTCCATCTGTTGTAGTATCGTTATAATAAGAAGGCTCTTTACTGCCGTTTAGGTAAAAACTAATTCTCACTTTCTGATTGTCATATCCCGGAATCTTTGCTTTTACATGATTTACTTCTCCTGAAAAACCGGAAGTTTCTTTCTTGTCTCCATTACTATAGGCCCAATACGCCTCAGTGACCTGCGGACGCTGTACTTCCATTTTGAAAGTAGCTTTAGCATCGACACCTTTTGCTATGTCGCTAAAAGCTTCTACTGTGTAGTGCCCTTCTTTATTGGGGATAGCCATAATAAAAGACTCCCATTTCTGAAAATACTTTCTTTTTGGAATACCTTTTTCGGTAAACCAGACCTCTCCTGATGGCAAGTATGGTTTATTACTAGAATCATAAACGATCCATTTTACATCCTCTTTTTCTTCATCTGTAGGAGGTATTTTAAAAGTTTTTGCTTCCAACCTAAAAGTCTTATTTGAGCCACCCAATAAAAAGACATTTTTATCGGATTCTCCCTGAGCAAGACCAATGCTGGTCACTTCATTTTTAATTGCTGAAACTTCAAACTCCTGCGTCAATGCATACTGATCCTTACTGATTACTTTAATCTTATAAGTTCCTAAATCTGGCATCATCAACTTAATGTTACCTGTTGAGTCCAGTTCTTTTTCCTCGGAAATTGAGGTTCCTTTATTATTAATTTTAGTCTCTATTTGGTAATAGAATTTTAACGGATTTAATGTTTTAATCTTAGGCTGCTTTAAAGCTGTTTTAAATAAAAACTCTTTTGCAGAAGGTCTTACCAATCTTCCTTTAACTGTAGAAGGGGGCAAAATTACAAGCTCCTGGGTAACTATTTTTATTTCTACAAACGCAAATGACTTTTTACTTTTCTTATTGTTTGCTCCATGCTCATACCCATAAGCTTCAATTATAAAAACACCTTCTGTATCAAAATTATAACTAAAGGATATCCCTTCATCTTCAAAAATAGTTTCTTCGTATTTTTTACCTTTTCTCGCCTTGTAAACAATCCAGTTAATACCTTCGTTTTTATTTCCATTTTGAACGATCAGGGTTTCGTCAAGGAAAAACTCCAAAGTTTCTCCTACAATAAAGGAAGAAGCCGCTGTATTTTTTATTTTGACCGCTCCTCTTTTTACGGCATTTCCCTGAACATCTTCATAACTTATTTCTTTTAAGAATACATAGACAGCCTCTCTTCCAATCTTGCCATAAAGTCTATCTGCGCTTAAATTAGGATAAATTTTGGTTTTAGTGGTTATAGTAATTGTACCAGGCAGGTCATCCAGTCCCTCTACTTGTCCTAGCAATAAAAACAGTTCATTATATTGTTCAAAAAGATTAGCCACATTGGTGCTGTCTTTCAGTAATTCTTGTTGGATTATTTTCCAGCGTTTTTTACTTCCTTCAGAAATTTTCCCAAACAATATATTGGCATCAATTGCTTTAATCATTTTTTCACGAACGATTTCCCAATTAAAATTTTGGGTTGTCGCTACGGAATTCAGTTGTTTTAGAGCGGCGTACATTTCTGTAAATAATGCATGATTTGGTTTACCTTCAAAATCCTGTACAGACGCTCCTTCATCAAAAGCCTTAGAAATTCTGGTCCAATATTCTACTGCTGCCGTGTCATTTGCAGTAGTGGCCAGTTCTAATTTTTTTCTGATTGCTTCATTAACAGCTTCCAGAGTTGGCTCACCTTTTGGCTGCAGTTTTTCTGGTATCGTCAGCATTTGCAGTGCCTCAACACCAGAATAAATCTGACTTGTTAAACCTTTATTTAACTTTAAAGCATCATCTTCAACTCCGAATATCGGAGAAGTAGTGTTAGCTAATAGAGCAGCACTCATCATTGTGCTGTCGATAGGATCAGCAACGCCTTCTCCGATTGAAGTGTTAAAATTTGTAGTTCCAAAAGGAATAGTTCCGGACAGCGTTGACACATTATTAAAAGTCTGCCCCGTTTCTCCGAAAACCGAAGGAGTATTGTTTACCGATAATGCTGTATTAGCACTTGTATCGTTCACGCCCCCTTCGGCCGAGAAGTTAGAATTGTTGAAAGAAGGAATTTGACTCTTCTGCTCCTTCCATAATTGTTCTATATCCTTTTGCTGGCTCATTTCTTTTGAAATTTTTGCCAGTTCTTTTATCATGACATCGGTTAAATGTTCAGCACTTTTTACATCAGCACTATTTTGTATTAAAATATCGAAATTGTGAATTACGTTTTTACTCATTGGTAGCTATTTTTCAGAGTGTAAAAGTAATCTCCTAGTTTATCATTTTAAAACTTCAAGGCGTTTGTATTCAGTAGTTTCAGTAGAATGGGAACTTCCTGAAACTACTGAATAGGAAAGGTTATTTTTTCTTTTTTCGGCATTCTTCTGTTCTACTTTTACACCCTCAAAAAAATTAAGTAATCCTATTTTCTGTAAGCATTCAATACTTTAAAATGTACTACTCAACTCTATTAAATATCATTAAAAAACATGGAAAAAATACCTAAAATACCTGATAAGAAAAGCCTGAAAAACTTGATAAATCAATCTTACTTACATCATTAAAAAAGAAAAATATGGCTATACAAACATTAAACACTATTAAAAACTGGTTTAAAACCAGCGCTAAACCAACACAACAGCAATTTTGGGATACCTGGGATTCTTTTCGTCATAAAAACGATAAAATTCCCGTAAAAGATGTTGAAGGGATTGGTGAATTATTAACCAGAAATAAAATTGTTCCATCCGGACAGTTTATAATCTTTAAGGTTAATCCCAATACAGCTGATGAACTAGAGATTGGTGATAGCGTAATAGGATATTGCGAAGGAAATTTCCTTTGCGAAGCTACCTACTATGGTGGAGATACAAACTTGATGAGCAGCTTTACAAAATCAGACAATATAGTAGGCAGAATTATATCTTACAATACTGACGATCATTACTTTCTTTACGAACTAAATAATGAAGTATTCTTAAGATCTCACAGTAATGGTGTTTATAACGGAATTACACTTAGGTATAAAAAACCAAAAGAACTCGGATTTTCCGACGGAACATTTCATGGCACATACCCAAAATCATGGCTTGGACTTGATTCTGGTACTATCATTAAATTAATAGATACTACTGGTGATTTGGAAGATTCGGAAGAATTTATACTCCCATATTTTGAAGACCGAGAATAAAAACACTATTAAACACTATTACGTTTCTTTCCATCATAAAGATTAACAACAACTTAGAGTCATTAAGAAACTAAGTCAACACAATAAAAGTCTAACTCTAATGAATAATAAATTTTCTAAAGAACCTAAACACTGTATCAATAAACCGTTACAGTTAAATTCTGTATCGAAAAGTGAAAACACCGCATACAATATACTTGTCCAAGGAATTGACAAAACTGTAAAGTTTGTACCTAAAGAAGAAATTAATTTCCAAAACATTCTCAATAATGGGGCTGAAAACGGGGCTACTGCAACTGTTGCTGGAGGTTATGCAGGGATATTAACAGGATTTTCTCCGTATGAAAAAAGTATTGGATTTATTACGCACAATGAAGATTACTTAAAATCTGCCGAACTAAACCTGTCAAACGGATCTTTTTCAATTGGAGCACGTGCAACTAATAATTCTTGTCAATTAAATTATAACTATGGTACATTAGAAATTCAATTAATTCACGAGAATTTCATGAGTAGAATTGAATTTCAAAGACCTATGTCTCATAGTACCTTCACCTTTCCTTCTCGCGCTGAAGCCGGTAGTTACACAGTAGCTATGACCTCTGATCTTGCCATAGATAACCCTACATCTACATCATTATCTCCAAACACTTTAAATTCAAAATATCCCTACGCTGTCAATGGCTTTAGAGTTCATTGTCCATCCATTTCGACTGGTGCATTAATTTATGAAAAAATGTCAACTGGTTGGTTAGAAATATCAGCTTCAATTGTTTATGATCCTCAATAAATGATCTATAAATAAAATATAAATATATGAATATTACTCTTTAACAAATTCATGTTTTAATCACATAACCATTTTCCAATACTATGGCAACAAATATCAATACCATTCTAAGCTGGTTCAAAACTGGCAAAAAACCAACACAAAAACAATTTTGGGATTCCTGGCAAAGCTTTTGGCATAAAGAGGAACAGATTCCGCAAAATTCTATTCAGGATCTTCCACAAACTTTAAATGACAAAGTTGAAAAAGATCTATTTGAGGACCATAAAACGAATAAAACAGCTCATGAAATTTTATTTGCGGAAAAAGAAAACATCAATAACAAAAGCCAGACAATTTCATCATTATCAACAAATAGTGATTATCCATCTTCAAAAGCAGTCTATAACTTTGTAAATGATTTAATAAAAAGTGAAAATAACTTAAATACCGAAAAGATACTCGACTTAGTCAAATCAAATTCATTAGTTCCAGGCAATTATTATTTGATTAATGATTTTCAAACCATTTATACTATTAATGGATCAAACTCTGCTCCAACCCTATTTAAAAGACGAATAAATTCTTTTCCCGCAAAGTATGCTTCTCTCGATGTTGGTTATGATCTAAATTTAACTGTAGGTAAAACGGTTGTTATCACTAAACTTCCCAATGACTACACAGGACCATTACTTGTTGGTTCAACAACAACCGTGGCTATCGTTGCCTCTCAAGGCTATTATTTTCGTTTTGCCAATGGAATGCAATCCATTATAGGATTAGAATTTGAATATTCAATGCCAAGATATTCCAATGGAACTACTGACAATTTAGTGATAAATGATGCGAATGGAAAACCCGTAATACGTCCCGGAGGAGTATTAAATACTGAAGTACACAATGGTACAGCCTATATGGATATGTCGGCAGAAGAGAATCTTAACGTTCCTATAGAATCCATTATTTTAAAAGCAAAATCAACAAGAGAGTTTGAACTAGAAGGAAAATCACTAACCTATCCTGACGATATTATCGAATATAAATTGCCTGTCGCCGGAAGTATTGCCACTAAAGGCACAATCTTAAGACGATACAACAGAGCCCTTGGTATTGATTTAAAAATCGACTGGAGAGTACAGCGCTATCGCAGATGGAAAATTTCAGCTGATTCTATTTTAAAAACACTAAACCAGGATCAACCGGTAACTTCCTTAACAGGATTTGCGGGTGTTTATCAATTTACAGCAACTAAATCAACTACTGCAACACCGGAAAGATTCTATGTCGCCCACGATTTAGATTATAAATCTTTAACTATCGATGCCGATACAAAGATTATTGATTTTACAATGGAAGTTAGCTCAAACACTTACGCTAAAGATTTTACGATTTTCAAACTAGATCAGAATCATCAGCCTGTTAATGTAAAAATGATGAAAGTTTCCGGGTTATTTGAGAATACAGTAATTCAGTATAATTTAGGAGAACTTAATTTTGACACGAATATAGATGCCGAAACATTATCAAATACAACATTTGTATGCTCAGTAGTAATTACCGGAAATTCTAGCCAGATATCCAACAGCTTATTTTTAGATACCCTTTATAATATTAATTCAAAAATTGTAATTAATAACCTGAAATCATTATCTCAACTATCAATTGATGCATCATCTTTTTCTCAAATCAACAATTCCGTAATCGGTGTTAATCTTAACAATTACAGTAGTGGGAGCAAACCTTCTGTTAGATGGATCAAAATCGAAAACATACAAAGTTCGTCCTTAAACAAGGTCCTTCTGGGTGGGGCATTACCATCTTATAATTTTAACAACTCAATAATTGAAAACAGTACTTTATATTTCTATAATAACTTACGTAATGAAGCTTCAACAATATATACCAATTATAGTAAATTAATATTCAACAACTGCTTAATATTTTCAATGTCCATTTTCAATAGGTCTAAACTAGGCAATACTATATTTAACGGCATCACAAGCAGTGTCAATTATATTCCTGCCTCTGCATCCGGAAGAGATGTTTACATCAATTCAATAGATTTAGATGAAATGAAAATCCAGATGAATAAATTTAATCATAAATTATTTTATGAGGAACGAGATGCCTCAGACACTTTAAGCATTAAAACTTACGCTGCTCCTCTATTATAGAAGAAGAAAAAAAGACTCATAAATATATTCATCTCTGTTGACCTCAGATTACATTTGAATAATAATGTTAAGCCTAAAAGAATAAAAAATCTCTTTTAGGCTTAACTCTTTTCATTCCGCCCTACTTTTTAAACTACCTCAATTTACTAAACATCTACATTTAAAGAAAACAGCTATCAACTGAAACTACTGAAAACGAGGAGCAGATTTTTCGTTTTCCAGCTCCCAGTGCCTTATTTTTACATCTGCTAATAAAATCGTTTAGCACTCTCAAAATCAATATAAAAACACCGCTTGCTTACGGGAATATCCTGAAAGTAACTACCTCATCTATTGAGAATATCTTAAACAGTATTACCAACCTTTAAACATCAAATCAATCATGAATTCTACATCCAGAGATTTAGGAGAAATTCCTATGACACCCGATCTGAGTAATTTTAAAAATCCTTTGAAACAACAGTCCGAAGGCAGCATTATTATTGGAAACTTTAATATTTCTCCTTTAAATCAGTCACAAACCACTGAAAGTTTTAGCGAAATCCTGAAAAGAGAAAGCACAGACAGTTCTATTTAAAACATCAAAATTCTTAAAATCAAAAAAATGCTAGACGAAACAGCAATCGAAAAACTAAAAGAGAAATATGGTAACGTATTAAAACTTACCTCTGATGATCAATCTATAACAGCATATTGCAAGAAACCATCTCTCTCAACATTTCTAAATTATCAAAAACAATACAATGATGATCCACATGATGCAATTTTGTTTCTGTTCAAAGAATGTGTACTTGAAAAAGAAAATTATGATGACGAATTCATGCTTTCTGCAGGAAATTCAATCATCTCAATGATTCGCTCAGAAAGTGAATTTACCATCAATGCAACACCTCAAAAAGATGAATTCAAGAAATCGGCAGCACTTATACGCCAGGCTTTTCAGGTAGATCCTTATCAATTACCTATGGAGGAGTTTTACAAGTTAATCGAAGAAGCACTCTGGCTGCAGAAACACAACGAAACAAGACTCGAAAACACCTTTATTACAGCCTTCGCTAAAACATTCTCCAACTAAAAAATAAAAAATAATGAAATTCAATTTTAATGTAAACGAAATCTTAGACTCAAAAGATACTAAATATACAGGTATCAACTATAACGAATCTGAATCGAAAGATTTTATTATTGATAAAACCGGAGGTGAATTTAACCTGAGAGTTTTCGCTCCCCTAATTTTTGAACCTCTGGTAAAAAATGATCTCAATCTGCCTGGTTTACGTGTAGATGCTGTGACGGTCAATTTAAACCGCTCAAAAGTTATTCGAAAAGAAGGAATAGAAGGCCGAGATTCAACCATTAAAGAACATATTACAAATGGTGATTTTAGTATTTCAATCGAAGGACTAATTGCCAACGAAAGTGGAGATGAATACCCGAAAGAAAAACTCTTTCTGTTGAAACAATATCTAAATGCTCCCTATGCCCTTAGAGTAACTCACGCTATTCTGAACCGATTTGGTATTTACGAACTGGTTATAGACTCCTACTCTATCCCTTCTATTTCCGGAACAAAAAACATTCAAAAATTCACGGCCAGCGCCACATCAGACGAAACTGTAGAACTAATAATCAGAGACAATGCTTAAACTAAATGCTAAAATTAAAGTTTATGAAACGGTGAGGCTTATCCCCAGTCCGAAATTTTATGAATTTACCTATGTCAAAAACGTAGAAATCAATAGCTCCTACAAGTCGTTAACCGACACCGCCACGATTGTTATGCCTCAAAAAGTGTATACCGATACCAAAGGCTTTGATCAGAACTTATTTGCCAATGCAAGCGGTGAACAAAAAACAATTCATGATTTTTTTAAAGTTGAAAATTTCATAGAAATATTTTTAGGATACGACGGAGATTACAAACCGGCTTTTAGGGGTTATATCACAGGAGTACAATCCGATACCAATGCCACTATAACCTGTGAAGACTTAATGTATGCCTTCAAAAAAATAAAAGCAGTAGATAACACTGATGCTCAGGACAAAAATGATTCTTTGAATGTTGTAGCCACTAATCCAACCACCAATGTCGAAAACTTTAATCCAAAAACGTTTTTTGAAAAAAGAATCAAACCGTTAAATCTTCCATTAAAGATAGATGCTCTTGACGAAGATTTAGGAAATCTAATGATTAACAGAGGACAAACATTGGCTCAGGTTTTCGAAATGCTAAAGAACAAAGGAATCTACACCTATTTTAAAATGGAAAATGCCCAACCTGTACTTACAATCACCAATAACCCGCAACACCATACAGCTGGAGAATTAGGGAGTTTTATCAATCGTAATTTTATCCAAAGTCCTTTGGCCGGAGTAATTGTGAAAAAACTAATCCATCAGGGACTTCAGCTTTTGAGTATGCAACTCAACAAAACGATCCAGGCTGCTTCAGGCAATTTTTTAGGGAAAGCACGTTTCAGATTCCGCTACAACATTATTGAAGATAAGTTAGTTGTAGTGAATGAATCGACAAAAAATACCCGTACACGAGTAGAAAAGTACTTCAAAAATTCAAATACTCCAATTTACATAGAATTAGGTGATCCGAACGGGCAATTAGTAAAAACCCACGTATTACACAGTGATAATGAGGACTTACCTAAAGATGCAGCAACTTTCAAAAATACAGCGACAAAAGTAACTTCAGAACTGTATCAATATGCCGCATTAAGGGCAATGGAAACTAAGCCCAGCGGATTTGAAGGTTCTTTTCTCACTTTTGGAGAACCGTTTGTTCGACCAACGGATAAAGTAATTCTTGAAAATGCTAAAGACAAAGAAAAAAACGGAACCTTTCAGGTAGAAAAAGTCGTGCGAAGTTATGGCGAAAACGGCTACAGGCAAAGGATTTATATAGGTCGAAGAGTAGAAATTTAATAAAGATACAACATGGGAAATATAACCGATTTAATAAAAGATGTTGCCGATAAAAATCAGATTATTGAAACTTTTGCCGCAAAAGTTATCGAAATAAATAATGAAATAGAATCATCTCACAATCCTGAAGATGCTTATACTGTAAACATTATGCGTGCTGATGGCGCCATTCTTAAAAATGTAAGACTAAAAGCTTCTATTCAGGATCTGGAACAGGGAATTATCACCATTCCCAAAAAAAACAGTTGGGTTTTGGCTTCTATCATTGGCGGAGTTGAAACCAGAGCGTTTATTTCGCAATATTCTGAAATTGAACGCACCTTCTTACGTTTCAAAAACGAGCAAAATAAATACCTGGAAATAGACAGTAATGCAAATAAATTTCAAGTATTATTCAAAGAAAAAAAAGAAAATGATTCCGCATCAACTTCCGCACCTCAATACAAAAGTATAGCCCAAATCGAGTTTGTTGGTGGAACTCAGAATCCAAACATCAGTACCTCTTTTTATAATGCGGAAGGCAAAGAAATTTCGACAAACAGCTTCAATATAAATGAGCAAAAGGTCAGCATTAATGAAGGCAGTACACTTTTTAATTTAAAAGATA
Source organism: Flavobacterium sp. CFS9 (assembly GCF_041154745.1). Lineage (NCBI taxonomy): Bacteria > Pseudomonadati > Bacteroidota > Flavobacteriia > Flavobacteriales > Flavobacteriaceae > Flavobacterium > Flavobacterium sp. CFS9. The sequence continues at coordinate 484,564 of NZ_AP031573.1, forward strand.
AAGAAATCACAGTAACCATTAAAGATGGTTTTGAAGCTATAATTTCCGATACCAAAACTTCATTTAAAAAAGGAGATTTATCTTTTGAAATGGATAGCCAATTTAAAATTAATGCCGGTAACAAAACCCTGCTTACCGAATTAGAAAATCTCATAACAGAAGTATCAAAAATTACTGTAATCCAAGGAGTTGGACCTAACGTAGGTGAACTACTAAAAATCAAATCAAATTTGAAAACCTTACTAAAAAAATAAAAAAATGCCACTAGCAACATCACAATTAGAAGAAAAAATCTTAGAAATCTTAACAGAAAGTTCAAAAATAGAAGTAAACACAGATAGCAATACAAACAATGCAACTCAGTCAAAAAACGAAAGAGAAAAAACAGCCCAAAAATTAGCCACCGCTATAGAAGAATTTGTAAAATCAGGAACTGTAACCACTACAGTAACTACAACTGGTTCTGCAGCGGCACAAACCGGAACCGGAACCGGGTATATTATGTAAATCGTTCTAAAAACAATAGAAAAATGCCTCTTACCATAAATTATAGTAAGAGGCATTTTCTATTTCAAAATTCTTAGTAAAAAAGATAAAATTTCTTTCCAGAAAATCTTAATTCAGTTTTTTCCTTAAAGTCTCTTCCATTTCATAAAATTTGCTTTCGAGATCATGAATTTTTTCATAGATATTAACAGGATCCGGCATTTGTTTAGACGCATACATACTGGCGTACCAAACCTCCAGTATATCTTCGGCATAAATTGAATACATTGGGTAATTTCCATCTCTGTTATCCGATTTCAGGATTAATTTTCCACTTTCTCTAATTCTGTTCAAAACCCTTTTCACCACTACGCCGTCATTCTTACTGATGATCACATAAATTCTTCCGTCTAAGATGTCATCAAAATTATCGACATATTTTCCAAAAAGATAATCGCCGTCGTGTATGGTTGTTGACATGGAATTTCCTTTGATTTCGAAGCATCTGTAGGTACCATTTTTGAGCATTGGCATACTAAACGAAGGCAGGGTTTCCATATACTCCGGATCCGAATAACCGTCCAGATAACCCGCACGTGCCTTAACACCGACAAAATTGATATTTTCCTCTCCGTCTTCATTTACCGTTATAATTTTCGGCAAATTTAAGCCAACCGCATCATTGGTTTTCTGCACAAAAATTTCATCGCTTGCTCCAAAAAAAAACTCCGGATTCACATTGCAATGGGTAATAATACTTTGGAGTAAATCAAAACCAGGTTTTGTTCTTTTTCTTTCTCCATCAGATTGCAATCTTCCAATCGTGATACTATCAATTGTAGTACTGGTTACTCCTATTAACTTTGCGAATGAGTTATTGTTTAACTTCAATTCGTCTATAATACGTTTTATTTTAGCATGTATTTCCATGTTGTACTTCTATTTATTCATTATATGTAATATGTTTTAACACCAACACATATTCCACTATATGTTGCAAAACTAAAAAATATAAAACAAATAATCGCGATTTTTAAATTATTTTTTGCATAACTACCGAATATGAAGACATTTGAGAGTTGTCTCCTATCGTATTGCTCGAATATAAAGCGAAAACAAACAAATCATATTACTGAAACTATTGCATTTTAAACCGTAATATGTTGTATTTATTAAAACATATGTTGTATATTTGTCAAAAAATAATCCATCATATGATTTTAAAAGATTTTTATAACGAGAAAAAAAACGCAATTCAATCAGAGTTTACTTCTGATGCGCCAACGGTACAACTTTATAGTGATGCTATTTTTAAAACAGCTATCGAAACACCAATCGTAATGTTTAAATACGACACCATCAACTGGGAAACATCCTCTGAAAAAAACTATAAAGCCGATGTATCTTTTTGCCTTTATATTGTATTACCGGTAGACACTATTTCATCAACAAGTTATGCAAATGCATTTAATCTTGCACAGCATATCGACAAAGCGGTATTATCTAAAAACAACAGTAATGCTCATATTGATACCAATTCAACATTTAAAATAAGGGAAAAACAATGTACAAACGAACATACCTATTGGAATAAAAATGATTATTTCATTTGGGAGATCACTTACAAAACCACACTGATCGAAAATACTTTAAAAAAGAAATACATCCTTTTCAATAACGGATTAAGTAACGAAACTCTGGAAGATTTGGGGTACAATTTAACCACTGACATCATCTCCATAAATCCAAACCAGGTGAAAAGCAAAGTCGATTTAGACACCACTCCATAAAATCCAGCCGGATATTTAAGAAAGTCAATCCCAATCAAATCATTAAGCAGCATCTTACCAAAAACAAAACTAATCCTTACCATTAAAACTCCACAGATGAAAAGAAGCAGAACCCTATTAGACAAAAGAAGAGAATATGTTATTAACTATCTAAATAGAAATCAGGCTAAACAAATGAAAGTTGTGGTTTCGGAACTTTCCGACACTCTGTTCCTTACAGAACGAACTATTTACACCATTATCAATGAAGGGCTGTCTTTGGAAGCCAGCGCTTAATAGACTGAAACTACTGGTTTTGACCATTCAAAAAATTGGAAAAACACACTTTGAACCTTAAATTTGTACTCGCCGGCAGACTACAAATTCACTCCTAATCTAAGGCAACAAACCTACTTGTACTGACCTTCAAAAAGCATCTTTTCTACTTTTTGGATCTTAGATTACGAATATCATTTTAAAAACAACAATTAACTAAAAACGAGAAGTTTAACAACTTTCCACATACCTCTTTTGCCCTTTTTTAAGCAAAAAACAAATTTTAAACATTTAAACATTTTATATTATGAGTACATTAAACGATGTAGTGATTACCAAATTATCAGGCGGATTAGGAAGAAGAAATCCGGAACAAGACATGGTTTCGGGATTACTTTTTGACGGAGTCGCTACTGAAAAACTACCATTAGATCAGGTAAAACGTTTGGCCTCCTTAGAAGACGCTGAAGCATTAGGAATTACAGCCGATTATGATGTAAACGGACAATCGGCATACTACCAAATTCAACAATTTTTCAGAATGAATCCGTCCGGAGATTTATACATTATGGCCACCACAGCTCCTTCATATTCTGCTATCGTTGAAAAAGCAATGAATATGCAAGAGCAGGCAAATGGCAATATTCGTCAACTTGCAGTAATTTTTAGTGGCGAAACAGCATTTACGGAAACAAAAGCTGCAGTAACAAAAGCGAAAACTCAAACTGTTCTTGGCTATAAAGACTTTATGCCTTTTGAAATTATTCTGGAAGGAAAAGGCTTTGAAATTGACACAGCTACAAATATGACGGAGTTAAATTCTGAAAATGTATCGGTAGTAGTAGCTATGGATCCCGAAAAAGCTTTTGAGCAAAAATTGTTTATAAAAGGTGATACCCCAAAAGATGACAAACTTTACACCTTGGCTCCTAACGAAAAATTAGTAGCCGTAGCAAATTCGTCTAATCTTTACAAGGTAGAGAAAACTGATGGCAGCGATAATGATAGAGCGAATCTTCAATTCACTTTCAAAGACGTTTACAAGAATACTGCAGCAGTTGGATTAGCATTAGGTGCTATTTCGAAAGCCAAAGTATCAGAGAACATCGCCTGGATCGAAAAATTCAATCTTACCGGTGAAGGTTTTTCTAAAGCAGGGTTCATTGGAGGCCAGGAAATCAAATCACTTGCAGATTTAAGAACTTTAAATGAAAAAAGATACATCTTCACCCAAACACACACAGGTTTAGCCGGAATTTATTTCAATGACAGCCACACTTGCACAACAGGAACATCTGACTTCGCTTATATCGAAAACAACCGTACGATCAATAAAGCAACCCGTTTGTTACGTACTGCTCTATTACCAAAACTAGCTTCTCCGGTTTTAGTCGATATCGATGGTAAATTACCGCAGTCGGTTTCTAAAAGTTTTGAAGGATTATGCAGAAGTGCTTTAGAGGGAATGGTAGCCAATCAGGAAGTATCTGCTTTTGATGTGTACGTAGATCCAAAACAAAACATTTTAGCGACTTCAGAATTAAAAGTGAAAGCCGAAATTACTCCGGTGGGAACTGCCCGTAAAATCAAAGTTGATTTAGGATTCAAAAATCCGTTCGGAATCGACAAAGCATAATCTCAGCTTTTCTTATCTCTCAAAAACAATAAAATCTCATCAGAATATTGTCGTCTTTCAATTGTCTCAAATAGTGATTGAATCCGATGATAGGCTTGAAGCGTTATCAGAATTATAAAATAAAAAAAATCAAGAAACATATGAATAAGTTACCCCTAATTAACGGACAACAACACAGCTGGTCATCAATTGAAGTAAGTATTGCAGGTAACATTGTTACCGGTATTACTGCTGTCAACTATAGCGACTCAGTATCAAAAGAAAACCACTACGGAGCCGGTGATATGCCGGTACACAGAGGTAGAGGAAAATACGAAGCAAAGGCCTCTATCACTTTATACAACTACGAAGTTGAAGCTATTTTAGCTGCTTTACCAAAAGGACAAAGATTGCAGGATATTAATCCGTTTAGCATCATCGTAAGTTATTTAGATGACAGCAACGAAGTAATTACACACACGGTAAGAAACTGTGAATTCAACTCCAACAGCAGAGGAATTAGTCAGGGAGATACTAAAATTGCGGTTTCTTTTGACTTAATCTGCTCTCATATCGAATGGAACTAACCATTACCAATATTCTTTAACCTTAATAATTCCTGTCTGAAAAACCGACTCAAAAGAGAAACCCAATCTTACAGCGTTATGCAGAAAAGAAGTTCAAAAGCAACATGATTTCTGTCCGCAAATTATTTCTACAGCTCTTAGCGAGTCCGTTTTCGGGCAGGTAATTATCTACTTCACAGGCTGCCTCGGCATTTTCATCCTGAAATACAGCTCAGGCAGCTTTTTTTCAATCCAAAACAAGCTCTCAAAATGGAAACACCCCACACCAAAACTGCCGATGTCCTGGACGGGAATATTACACAGGCCCAGCTCAACCAATGGAAATACAAGCATAAAAAAGTAGTTAAACTCACCATTGCCGACGATGATGAAACCACTTTGTTTGCGTATTTCAAAAAACCCGATATGAGTATTCGTGCTGCCGTTTTACAAGCATCCAAAATGGATGAATTTAAAGCACTTGAAGTCCTTTTTAAAAACTGTTATTTGGGCGGCGATGGCAAAATCGAACAAGAAGACGATTTGCGCCTTAACATTACCACTGCATTTTCAGATCATATCCAGCCGAAACCTGTAAAAGTAGAGATTTTATAACACCTGCCTTTTTGTCATCACATAAAATATCAAAAATGATCATTAAAAAACATACTATAGAACTAAAAAACACCAGTGTTTCTGAAATGGCACGTTTTAGACAAATAATGCTTAGCATTTGGCATCAGCAGATTCTAGATGATAAAAATGCTGACAATATGAAAACGTTTATCAATAATGATTATAAATCATCCAACGCATGGATTAAAGGCTCACAAGAAGACAATCCCATATATTCATTAAACGGCGAATACTTAGGAAATAATTCGAGAATTTCTGAAGGTAATGATTTAGTTTTTATCGGTGAGAATGATGGCAAGGGCGGGTTTAAAAATCTTCAACAATTAAAAGGCAAGCATAGCAAATTCATATTAAAAGCATCAACTGTCTATGGTGAAAGTTCTGCTTACAAATCAAACATGACAGAAGATTTAAGGAAAGAAATGTTTGCCATTGCTTCAGTTCTTGAGCGAAATAGTATTGCTTATGGCGAAAATAGTGAGCTAGCTAAAAATTTTAGATCTACTTCAAAAGAAAAAAGAAACGGGACAAAAATGCAATATGCAATAGCCGCAGAAATAAATGTATTAACAAATGGTTTTGATTACAGCTATGGTGCTGATGCATGGGATGGCCAAGAACAAGCAATGTTTGACTCTAGCGATTATCGCTTTTCAACGGGAACATTTGAGTTACATAAAAACACTCTTGGATGGACAATTTCAGATGAACATTACAAAATTTGGGCAACAAATGTTGGCAAGAATTTTGATGCTCCTCAAATTAGTTTTACACCTTATTCTGATGAAAAATTTAATAAATATTACAAAGAAGGCAGAATTAATCTTAAATCTACTGCCGTATATAATAAAACCATTTTTTGGAAAACTTTAAAAGGTAAAGACATAATTAAAGCCTATCCGTGGAATATTCCAAATCGCCCAGTCCAACCTGGATTCTTAGACAATTTTAAAAAGTAATTTATGAAAGTTCAAAAAAATCTATTTCTTATTATACTAATAACGATAGTAAGCTGTAATAAGACTAAGCAAAAAGATGAATCTAGATCTTTAGACAAGAAGTCTACAGTAGAAAATCATTCTAAAATTAGTTTAATTATAGATAATAGTAAAAAATGTAATTATTATTTTAATGACTCTAAAAAACTAGTTAAAATTGAAGAGTATCTAAGAAATGAAAAATTAGATCAAACAATTAATTTAAATTATAAGAATAATCAATTTAATTACGCATCCATTGGATTAGATAAGGATTCTAAAGATGATTGGTTTTCCAATTACTATTCAAATATTGAAGAATACAATGATTTTTTAACTAGTAAGAATATAAAAATTGACAATCCTTTAATGCTTTCTAATGAAGTAAGTGATATCCAAAATTTGCTTGCCAACATTGAGAGTTTTCAAAAAATAAAGAAAGAAAAGCTAACTATTTTCCAATCAAAAAATGTAAACTTAAAAGTAAGATTTGCCCCATCAACAATAACAAGATTTATCCCTCAAAATTCTGTTATTAATAATTTCAGATACGTCTTAAATGATGATGGATATTTAATTGAAGAAGTGATAACTTTTAATGATGGCATATTAACAATAAAATACTTTTATACAAAACAAAAGATTAATAGAATATCTTATTCTTTAAGGTACAATAATGGAGAAACTCTCATGTCAAATAAAAACTACAGATCATAGATAGATTTTCTTCAATTAAAATAAACTCTAGTATAAATCAAGAAAAACAAGTAATAAAAAAACACTTTTTTGTAGTACTAACAGCTACAATAAATGTAACACTATGCCAAGTACAACATATATAAGCTACGAAAAAAACAAAGGATTTAGAATTAGAGAATCTAAATTTGAAATTATTAGTACATTTATTGTAAATGCCTTCGAACAAATTGGGTTAAAAGATAAACCGAAATGGTACTTAGAAACTTTCGAAGATTTTGATGAAATCATGAGAGGACATCAACAAAAAGTTATGTATGTTTTATTTAATTATCATTTAGCTTTTATCCCTGAAAGAGAATCTGAAGTAATTGAGGTACTGGAATTAGCAAAAAAGTTAATAGAACAAGAAGGAGAAAAACTACTTCCTGAAAAACTCAATAAAATGCAAGAAATAAAAGACTGGCCGCAAACTCAGGTAGAATGGACTGCTCCTTTATACACTGATGACATGATTTGTGTTATTAACATCATGATAAAAATGTTAAAAAGAGAGTGGGAAGATGGAGACTATGTGGCAGAGTTTAAATATTAAACCTTTACATAAACTTCATTCATAAGATGTTGAAATGATTCTACCGAAACAAATGCTTCCCAAGAACCAAAGGCATCTAATTTGCAAATACAAACACCTGTTTTCAATTTTCGAAAAACGGGTGTTTTTCATCATTCGTCTTCATTTTTATCTGCAAAATAAAATCCTAAAAACGCATAAACATCTCTACTGAAACTACTGATTTACAAAGAAAAATCAATTTTAAAGCTCGTCATTTCGACGTATTTTTATAGTATCACAAAAAATATTTTTCCTTTTTCAAAAAACATAAAAAGTACATCTTCAGAATTTATTCAACGATTCGTTTTTAATCGTAAATAAATTTCAACACACTCATCATTTTATCCGCAAAAAATAGCTTGACAGTTTTTCTGAACAGTCAGGATAGAATTTTTATGCCCAAAATCTAAAATCATTAATACCTATACATATGGATCAAACTACCAAAAAACGCATTAATTTATTACATCCTTCAGTCAGGGAAGAAATGGCCAAAATCATTGAAGAATGTGATTTGGCTCTGAATGGAAGAGCAAAAGTCAGAATTACCCAAGGACTCAGATCTTTTCAGGAGCAGGAGGATCTTTACGCTTTTGGCCGAACCAAACCCGGGAAAAAAGTGACGAATGCCAAAGGCGGGCAATCGATTCACAATTATGGTTTTGCAGTCGATATCTGTTTAATTATCGACGGCAAAACGGCTTCCTGGGATACAGTAAAAGACTGGGACAACGACCGGGTTTCGGATTGGCAGGAATGTGTCGAAATTTTTAAAAAGTATAACTGGAACTGGGGCGGGGACTGGAAAACTTTTAAAGACCTCCCTCACTTTGACAAAAAAGGGTACAGCGACTGGAAGGTGCTTAGCAAATTAAAACGTGACCGAAAAAACTACGTAATCTTATACAAATAACGCAAATGAAACCTTTCAAATTAACCTATACAGCTCTCCTACTTGTACTGGCTTTTACCATTACCTCCTGCACTTCCACAAAAACAGCTCCATTCGACCTTTATTCCTATCAAAAAACAATTGCAGTAAAAATCGAAACGGTTAAACTAATGGAGAAAGCCACTACTCCATTTGCGGTTCATAAAGTCGAAATAAACACTTTACTACTTGACATTGAAAAATTGACGGAATACGAAAAAAACAAACTCCATAACGAAATCACTTTTTCGATGTGGAAAATACTGAACGATAAAGAAAAGAATCTTGTGGCCGGTTTTTTCAAACGATGGGAAACAAAAGGAGTTTTATCTCCCGTTTTTATACAAGAATCAGAAAAACAAGTTTTGCAAGCTCTGGATTTACTGATTCAATACGAAGCCAAAAAAGATAAAGAGTCAAAAGATGCTCTTTTAGATTTAATCAACAGCAATACCTGAAACAATGCACAACGATTCATTATTAGATCAATTAAAAAGCAAACTGAAAATTATTATAACAGAAAGTTATAAAGACAACAAATTCGAACTGGAGAAGGATCTGAACACTTTTTTAGAAACCTCCGGAGAGAAATTGGAACGCTGGCTTTTTCTTCTCTCCTCCGGAAATTTAACTGAAGAGGATTTAGAATGGCTGTTAAAAAGCCAGTTCCATTTAATGGAATTTCAAATGCTTCAAACGACCGGAATATCAAAAATAAAACTGAATGCTATTAAAAATAACATTCTAAAAATGATTTTTAAAGTCCTTCTTGACATGGTTATCCCACGGAGTTAAAACCTTATATTTCTTTCAAAAAAACAAACATAAAACACTTAAAAACAATAAGTTAAAACCAAAAATCAACTTACTGAAACTACTGATTCATCAGCCTTAAAATCTTGGTAAAAGACAAATTCGGGCGTATTTTTACAGTATCAAATAAAGGGCATTTTTTGAGTATGGCGCGCAGATTCAAAGAAGCTATTCATTAACAAAAAAACAAATAATAACAACATATGAAAGATTTTATCATAGAAGATGACTTGCTGATCACCAATGGAGATTTCTCTATTAAAAATGCAGATCAGCAAAACATAGAACATCTATTGTTAAGTCAAAAAGGAAGTTATAAAGAGTTTCCTATTCTTGGAGTAGGAATAAAAAAATACATCAACAGCCCGGATGCAACCTCCAGATTAAGACTGGAAAACGAAATAGACAAACAATTATCGTATGACAACTTTCATGTAAAAACATTAGATGTCAACGATTTACAAAACATTAAAATCGATGGAAACTATTAAACCACAAGAAAATCAAAACATTTTTGACGTCTCGATACAGGAATATGGGAGTATTGAAAAAGTATTCGACCTTTTAGACGACAACGACAGATTTAACCTTACAGAAGACCTTTCTGTTTACGAAGATTTAAAAATAGGCCGCGAAGCTTTCAAAAAAGATATTGTCGAATATTACAATACCCGAAACTTAAAGCCTGCCACAGCTATTACTGAAGAAGAACAGTACTTACTGGATAATTTCTCCGGAATCGACTATATGATTATCGAAGACGATTTTATCATTTATTAGCAACTTGTTTAGAATAAAACAAGCCGAACAATAGTACTAAAAACTCAGATTACCCAATAACAAGACCTATTCATTTCTCCTTTTAGAAATCTCTAAAAGAAAACTACTGCTCTGTAGTATTTACAAACAAACATAAACCATTATCTCTAAGCATATTACACATGTCTTACAGGCTAAACTATTTCAAAAAATTAAAATATGGCACGTACAATTGCTGAAATACAGAACGAAATTCTGATTGAGAAAGGAAAGCAATCTTCCTTAAACAATTTAACAGATTCAAAAACTGCTATTTGGAAACTTTGGATCAACATAGTCGCCACCGCTATCTGGATTCACGAAAAAATAGTAGAAAAAAATGCGCTGATCTCAAGACCGCATACTTTAAACTGGTACAGAAGCCAGGCCTTAAATTTTCATTATGGTCTGTCTTTAAACAAAATACCACTCGTCTGGAAAGATGGTTCGTATCAATTTGATACCACGGGTCTTGACGAAACGGAGATCGAAAAATCAAAAATAATCAAACATTGCGCAGTAAGCGAAATTGATCTGGAAACCGTACTCGATCCTACAAAGAGGAAAGATCGGGAAGCTATTTTTTCTGATTACTTCCGAAACAAAGTGGGGGTCGTATTTTTAAAAGTAGCTACTGTAAAAGGGGACAAAATTTCCAGAATTGATGTTCCCAATGAACTCTACGCTTTCAAAGAATACATGACCAAAATTAAAGATGCCGGCAACCACATCTTTATCTCTTCTGATAACGGTGATATCTTAAAATTAAATTTAACTGTTTATGTTGATCCGCTAACTATTTTTATTGATCCTGCAAATCCTGCAAATCCAAAAAATGGATCCTTAATTCAAAACGAGAATGTCTACCCGGTACAAGATGCCGTTAAAGAACATTTAAAAAGTATTGAGTTTAATGGCGCTTTTGTAAAAACCTATTTTGTTGATGCTTTACAAAATACGCCGGGTATTAAAATCCCGGTTGTAAATAAAGTCGAAACCAGCTGGGCCAAAAATCCAAATGATCAGGTAAACCCTCCTTTAGAAAATGTTACTAAAACAGAATACTTTATCCCTAACTCAGGCTATTTTGATCTGGATGCCTTAGAGGTACAGGTAAATTACATTCCTTATACATTTTACCGAGACAAACAATAGCCTAATACCTATACTATGAATAAATATACTGTTTTAAAATGGGAGAAGCTAATATTATGGCTCATCCCCCCTGTCGTCAGAAAAAAAACGCATCTGGAATGGCTCCATGTTTTACTGGCTCCGCTTCGTACAATTTATGAAGAGATATTATACAAAATGCAGCATACCGGACAGGTCATTTATCTGGAAAAAATGCTTAATGATGCTTTTAATTCCTCAAAAAATTATGATCCTAATCTGAGTATGGAGCAAAAAAGGTTAGAAGAGTTAATCTACATAGACGAATCTGTCAGACCAACTGTACAATATGTGTATCTAAATAAAGAATATTACGAACCGGATATTATTTCTCCCGACAAAAAGGTAATAAAAGGGTCTTTAATGAGACCGCAATTAAGCATTTTTAATAATAATGAACTTAAAAACAGAGATAACAAACCTGTTTTTCTCGCGCATCGCAAAGATTATACTAAAGTAAATTATGCCAATTTTAGGGTATTTATTCCTAAACATTTAATAGAAAGCGGAACTATAGAAATACAGCCTAATGAAGAGGTATGGATGTCAAAAACTGCAGCTATTCAGGTGACTGACACCGCATACCACAACTTACTCAATTTCTATAAACTGGCCGGAAAAAGTTACGAAAGCTATTGTTACGTACAGGAAATCATGGACTAAAAAAACGCTTCAAAAAACTATTAATGATTAACTAAATCATTGGCATTAAAACGAATAAACAACATATATTAAAACAAATAAAAAATGAAACAAATAAATTTTAGCCATGAAGGAGGTTTTCCTCTTGAACAGGAAACTTTAGAAAGACTTCAAACCGCCTACAGGACGGAGTTATTTGGAGCTTTAAAAGCTCATTTTGGCGTTGCAATCGGCGAAAATTGTATTATCACCGAACCAACAACCAATAGAGACGGTTGGGCTATAGTACATGATGAAAAAGATTTTTTAAAAGAAGGCGTTTTATATCCTATCCGAAATACTACTATAACAGGCTATCTAAAAACAATTCGAACAGGCACAAACCTGGTTTACGGAACAGGAAAATCTCAAACTGCTTATTTCGATTTTGAAGCCGTGTACATTGAATTATCTGAATATACTGCGGGCAAAGCAGCTCCTGAAATCGACAGAGATGACTTAAAAGTAAGGTATTATCAGTTGAAAGATTTTAGAACGATTAAGGATATTCCTGCTGTCGAACGTATCTTGAAAACACTTCAGGATCAAATTGATGCGAATAAAGAAAAAATTCTAAAAGCAACTGATGATATTGCAGAAATTAATAAATATTTTCCAGGTATCAAAACAGACGTAACTACTCTTAAGTCAGACGTCATCAATATTAAAAAAGATTATCTTCCTCTTGACGGCTCAAAAGCCATGACGGGAAATTTAACTGTACAAGGAAAAGTAAATTTTAATAATGTAGACTTCACAGATGGCGGCACTTTGTTATTATTAAATAATGCAAATCAGGTTGTTAAGAATAATACATTAATCCAGTCGATATTAAACGAAATTGAAGCTTTAAAAAACAAATCTGCGACAGCAATACCAAAAGGAATGATTGCTATCTGGGGGCGACCTGCTAATCAAATCCCGGAAGGCTGGCAAGAATATGCTCCTTTGAGAGGAAGAATGCCTGTAGGATTTGATCACACTCAGTCAGAATTCAATCAAATTGAAAAGCCAGGAGGTGCAAAAAATAAAACCTTAACAATTGATGAAATACCAAGTCACAGACATGCAGTTGGACTCTTTTCTGGTACAGGTTCTACTGGTAGTGAAGACTGGATATCTGAGCCTTATGAAGAAGACGCACGAAGAGCAGGTAATTATTCAGCTCCAGAAGGCGGAGGTCAGCAGTTTTCAATTCTTAACCCTTATAGTGTAGTTCATTTCATTGAATATACAGGACTTCCAAATAATACAACAAAACCAGCTCCTCCAACAAATCTAACAATAACAAAAGCTACCAGTTCCAATGTATCTCTAAGCTGGACAAAAGCTACTGGTAATGTAACGGTGACAAACTACTTATTATCTATAAACGAGGGTGATCCTATTTCAGTAGGTAACATTGATACTTACACTGCTACAGGGCTAACCGCAGAAAATTCCTATACTTTTACCGTTTTTGCTCAAGACGCTGCAGGAAATATTTCAAATGGCAGCACAATTACTAAAATTACTCCTAAGGTAATTCCTGTACCAACTTTTATTTTACCCATTGATATCCAAGGCAATGAGGTTATTATTAAATGGAAACCTGTAGAAAGTTACACCCCTATTAGTTATAGATTGATTAGAAGAATAGGAGATAAAACGGATGATTCTCCCGCAGAATTTGCTGACATAAGGTCTACCAGCCAAACAGACTTTTATGGTGGAAATCAAAAAGTATACACCTATTATTACAAAATACAAGCATTAGGTGAAGATGGGAATGAATCTGAATTTAGTGAAGAAGCTAGTAAAATTGTACCTCCGTATGATCCTCAATGTTTCGATATAGAATCTCTTGTAACAATGGCGTCAGGGCAATCCAAAAAGTTAAAAAATATTGTCATTGGCGATAAACTACAAGGGTTCTCTTTTCCAAATGAAATTGATGAGTCTGAGGGCGACTATATGACTTGGAACGGAAAACTAACTGAAGCAGCCAAGGCGGAGGTAACTGTAACCGACAAAAAAACAAGTATTCAACCCAATTTCTATGAAATTAAAACCCCAGATACCACAATTAAAGTTACAGGAGAACATCCGCTTTTGGTAACCGAAGATGGTGAAAATCTAAAATGGATGCTTGCTAAAAATGTACAGCAAACGATGTTATTGATTGATAAACTCGGAAAAACTATACCTATTGCATCGATTGTATTCAGAGAAGAACCTCTTGAAGTTGCTCTTTTGGATGTTGAAAATGTAGACAATTACGTTATTTCAGGGATCGTTGCTCACAATACGAAAGAAACTCCACTAGAATAAACTCTATTACTCTTTTGGGGGAATATCCCCCAAAAGATTCCTTATCTCCCTTTTCTAACCTAAACAAACTCTATGAAAATTGTAAAATTTATTTTTACCACTCTAGCACTGCTGTGGCTTTTGATGACCATCCTGATCATAGCCCAAATAGCCGTTCTTATAATACCAATCCTTTTTATTTCGAAAAAACATTACACCGAATGGATCCTTTTTTTGTTTGCCTTAATTTGCTCTTTTGGCGTTTACCCCATTTCTTTTATCTATGCCGCCATCAAATGGAAAGGTTTTCTCAATTATTTAAGAAAACTCAGCTTAAGTATTGATATCAGTGGAAATATGGTCGCTGGTGCCTTACTTAACGACAATTTTATAACCAACTCTTCTGTCCATAAATTTGGTGTTGTACAGGAAACGATCAGTGACAATCTAGGCGAAAACGAGAGAGACAATACCTTATCCGTTTTCGGAAAGAGATTTACCAACCTGCTAAGCGTAATTGATTTTGATCACGCTAAAAAATCTATAGTAGAAGATTAATTCAACCCTAAACCTATGATGATGCATAAAATTGCAGAATATTCAAATGAATTAAAATTATTGCTTTACGGAATTTTTATTTACCTGGAAATGGATGCGGAAATTGTGAAAGTGCTGTTTTATTTAATGGTATTGGATACTTTTTTAGGCATTGTCAAAACCATCGTATTGAATAATCCTTTTAGCTTTAAAAAATTGGCCCTGGGATTTGTTTCCAAACTGGCTGTACTTTTAATCCCAACCGCTCTGGCCTTAATGAGCAAGGGACTCAATTACAACTTCAAATGGTTTGTCACCATTGTAATGGACTTGCTAATTGTTAGTGACGGGATTTCAATCATCAGTAATATTATAGCTATAAAGACAAAAAAAGAAGTAGAAAATTTCGATGCTATGACTTTGATTTTGAAGTCGATCAGAAATCGTTTGATACAGCTATTCAAAAGAATCCTCATCACGATTGATCCCAAATACCATATTGAAGAATAATCCAATACACTTTTAAACAAAAAAAATTAAAACAAGCAATAATGGCAACAAATATAAATACTATTCTGAGCTGGTTCAAAACCAGATCAAAACCTACGCAAAAGCAGTTCCACGCTACATGGTTAAGCTTTTGGCATAAGGATGAACAGATCCCAACAGAAAAAATCAATGGCTTACAGGATATTTTAGAAAATAAAGCCAATTTGCAAGCTTTACAAAACCACCAAACTGATTCAAACGCACACTCAGAATTTTTTATTAGATCTAAGTTTATTAGAACCGGGGAATTATCCGTTTTCAAGCATCCCAACAATACTGATGTTACAAAAGAATACACACTTGAAATAAATGATCTCGTTCAGGGCTTTGTTGAAAAAACCTGGATAAATGGATATTATATTGGCGGTGATACAAATTTACTTGAAAGTTTTAGCGTAAATACAAATGCATAAATGTAAATACCCATAAAAAAAAAATCCTCACAGTTCTTGAAAAAAGAGCTCTAAAAATTACTAATCAACACATTTAATTATGAAAAGAATACTTTTATTTTTACTCTTTGCTCTGTCATTTACAGCATTCGCGCAGGTGCAAATACCACAAGAATACACTATTCAAAAACCTTTACGTTTAGCCACTGTTAATCCTGGCAAAAAAGCAGATTCTGTCCTTGTTAGAGGCAGTGATAATATTGTAAAATTTATTCCTCAAAGCTCATTAAAAGGTTCTCCAAATTTAGATCAGGTTTTAGGAACAGGCAATTCAACTGATACAATTGTTAAAATCAGGACGATTGAAATCGGGAATGTGATTGTTGCGGGGGTAAATCCTCCTACCGATGGTATACTATTTGGACCTGCTTTAGAAGATTCGGAATATTCAACGATTCAACGTGGTAGATTGACTAGCTATTACTATGGGTCAGAATCGCAAGTTAATGGAAAAGGGATTTATGTACAGAGTGATAAAGGTTCAGAAATGAGTTTAGACAGTAAATCCCTGACTTTTAGTGGCAATGGATTTAGTGCTGAATTAAGTTATGCCGGTGAAATCGAAAACCCTCACAGAAAAATTCTTATTCCAATGTGGGATCAGATTGATCCACTTGAACGAGAAAAAAACATTCCTCTTGTAATTAATGGACAATCAGCCGATGAATATGGTAATCTTGATATAGATTTAAATTCAGGGATACCCCCTGCATTTATAAAAATAAATGAGGGTAATGGTTTTGGCATCATTAGAGCCGACAGAAATGCAGCATATTTTGGAAACATTGGCGAAGATGCTGTAGATTTAAGTAATAGTTATGGAGAGAGTTCAACTGTAGGAGCTACTGGCTTTGGGTCGACTATTGGCGGTGGTTTCAACAACACAAATGCGAATAGCTTCGGTGTTATTTCTGGTGGTCACAATAACAAAATGATTGGCGGACATGACTCTTATATTGGAGGAGGTGATCGTAATTCAACAGACGGTGCAGACTATGCTGTTATTGTAGGAGGACAAGGAAACAAAGCTATTTCAAGGTCGTACGTCCTTGGAGGACAAAGTAATGAAGCTCTAGCGTATGGTTCTGTCATCTTAGGGGGAAATTCTAATAAAACTTTAGGTGAGTCATCATCTGTTCTCTCAGGTAGTGGCAACATCGCGCAATCATTGGCTGAGACAGTACTAGGGCAATACAGTACCAATTATTCCCCTGGAAGTAATTCTGGTTATATTGGGACTGATAGAATTTTTAACATCGGAAATGGAAGAAGTGATTCAAGTACTGAATGGTCACCTTCCAGATCAGATGCCCTTACCGTTTTAAAAAACGGTCTAGCTACACTCCCAAGTGTAACGAATGCTCTTATCGAAGCTGAGCTTACGGGAAAAGCTGTGCTGACAAAAGAATATTTAGACGCTAGAATTGGAAAAATAGCTCCTGCCTCTGCCATAGATACAGGTAGTACTGGTGAAATACGAATAGCCAACGGATACATCTACTGGTGCATAGCTCCAAATTCATGGATTAGAACTTCAGGTAATACTTGGTAAAGACACGATCCTCAAAAATAACTTTAATTTTTTTATATGAATAAATCAAAAATCGCAGTAATTGTAAGCTTACTTATCATTTTAACAGGTTTCATTGAGACAAAATTTGATCTTTTACAAGATGCAGGATTGTCACTAATGGTTATTAATAGAGTTAAACTCATTGGTTTAATTTTGTCAGCAGTATTACCAGGGATCAATCCTCTACTTACAAAAGAAGAAAAATAAAAAAATCTACGGAGACATAAAAAAGTGACCTAAAACAATTATTGAGATATTTTTATAAAATCATTAATTAAATTACCACTAGCGAAGTATTGAACTTCAAACAAATAGCCCTCTTACAAAACAGCAAGAGGGCTTTTGAAACGCTTTTTATATCTCACTTTTCACACCTCACTTTTTAGTTATAAAAGTAATATGTGCCGGAATATTACCTGCCGTAGTTTTCCATTTTAATTTTCCTTCGGGAGTGAAACAGTAGATGTAGCCTGTGACCACATAATTTTGGGCATCGGTAATATATATTTCTTTCGTTTCGGGATTTACCTGTAAGCCATAAGGAATCATGATATGTTTATCGGTACCGTCTGTAATAATTTTGTTGTTAATCACTTTTTTAGTCTTTGTATCTAATATTCCGTACGAAACCTTATTACTGTTGGTCAGATAACTCCACGAAACACTGTAATAATAGAGTAAATCATCTACGAGACAGGTTGCTGAAACAGGAATATCAAGCTGCATTTTCTTTTCATCCGTCTTTGTATCAATCACAAAAAGATTAGATGGTGTGTTGTAATAATCACCTCTGGAACTTACATAAATATCGCCTCTGCTGTCTACCTGCATGCTGTGAAGGTTAATCCCCACATCAATTTTTTTGATTTCCGTAAAAGTTTCAAGATCGATAACGGATACTGTTCTGTCATAATTTGGCACTCTGTAACCTCCTGAATTGGCAACATACAATTTCCCGTTATACACCACCATTTGTTCAGGCTGATAACCAACGGTCACTTTGCGTTTTATTTCTAAGGAAGTCGTATCGATCTCCGCTACAAATCCAATTTCGGCATTGGGGTCAATGGCGACAGGGCCTGAATACGAACTTACGTAAGCTTTATTTTTGTAAAAAGTAACATATCGGCAATTCGGAATGTCTATTTTTTTGATTCGTTTTGCGGACCATTTATCGATTACTTCAACCTTATTAGAACAGTTAATCACTGCATACACTTTGTTTCCGTAAATTTTTATGTCGTTGCCCACATCACCCAGTTCTTTCACGACTGTTGGATTGCGTTCGGAATAAATATCAGTGGTATAATTTCCGGTTCTGTAATTGAAGACGTCAATACTGGCGCGGTTCATTCCCATATTGCCTTCGTTTAAAAGATAAAATCCTTCTATGTTACCATCGCTTCTGGGTGCGGCCACACTTTTATCTGAAGAGGAAAAAATAGTTTCTTCTTCTCTACAGGAAACCAAAAGAAGAGCAACAAATAAACTAAACAGGAATCGAATACTTCTCTTTTTCATAGTGCAATACTGATTATAAATTTTAAAGTACGGCCCGGCATCGGATAATTATAAATTACTTCGTACTGCTGATTTAGAGCGTTGTTCAATTCGATTGTTCCTTTTACTTTATACTGATGAAAAGTGAACATCTTCTGAACCGCCAAATCGTGCGTATACCAAGGCTGCACTTCATTAATTTTGATATTGTTTACATTTCCATTGTATCGTTTCCCTACGTATATAAAGCTATAATTAAAATTCCATGACTTGTAATCCGCATTTAATATTCCGGATCCGCTATGCCAGGGGGTATAAGGAATCTGATCTCCATAAGAGGATAATTCCAAACCGGCAAACTTGGTGTAATCCCGGCTTTCTGAATACGTATAGGTTAAATGTGTAGTCAGATTTACTTTGCCAAAATGCATTTTCATATCCACAGCCGACTCTATTCCTTTTCCTTTCACCTGCCCGATATTGGTCATCATCCAACGGAATAAATTTCCGGTTGGTGCGGCAATTATTTTATCTTTAGTATTGGTGTAATACCCATCGACCTGAAGAGAAAACTGATCTAAGAAACCTTTCTCCACGGGTATGTTGTAGGTAAATCCAACATCATACTGATTCATGTATTCGGGTCTTAAAGTGCTCGAACCAACCATCGTATAATACAAATCATTAAAAGTGGGCATTCGGAACATACGTTTTGCAAAAGCTCTTACATTAAAATCATACGCTTTAAAAGGAGTGTAACCCAAAAATACGGCGGGAGTAAATTCTGTTTTGTCAGGAGCTTTGGCGTTGTAACGTACTTCTTCCTGCACATGCGTACCCACGACACTTCCCAAAACTTTAAAACCATCCAGTCTGTAAGAACTTGCCAGTGCAAATAAAGCGGTATAACGCTCGGGATAAGAAAACAAGGTTTTTATCCCTTTTCTGTTGGCATTAAGACGGTTGTACTGAAAATCCGTTGACAATGAAATATCCCACGCAGGTAAAATTTTGTACAAATTGACTGCTGATACATAATATTCCTGTTGGTAATAACTATCGTCAGATTGAGCGCCTTCGGTAACCACTTCCCCCAATACACTGGTGGTGTCTCGGGCTACGTAATGCGTATAATCATAAGCATACTTTGCTTTAGCCTGAAATTTATATCTGTCGCTAAGATCTTTTATAAAAGTCCCCTGCACGAAAAAATTCTTATCGTATTGTCTGAAACCATCCGAAAACTTATTTTCTACGATAGCTCCAGGTGCTCCTCTTTCGGAACCATAATAATACACTTTAGCGTCCCAGGTACCGTTCTTCATTTTCCCGTACAAACCAGACTCGAAACGAAATGCTTCAATATCACTATTGTGTCTCATGGCTGAGGTATCGTAGGCCACAGTACCGTCGAGATTGTTTCTTTTGTATCTGAATTTGTATTCGCCATTAGATTTGATATATTCAGAACTGGCACTCCAACTTACTTTATCACTTAATTTTTGCTCCAATCTAAAAGAAAGGTCATTGTAATTGATAGACATGGTTTTATAACGCAATAAGAAATTGGTCTTTCTGTTACTTTCAAAAACTGGTCGTTTGGTTCGCAAATAAATAGTAGAAGCGGCTGCAAAGTCTTTAGCCGACTGAAATATTTCACTCTTCTGACCATTGTACATGGTGAGGGATTCCATATCATCAAGGGAGTATTTTCCTAAATCCGTAACTCCGTTCTGGGCATTCCCCAACTGAATTCCGTCGTAAAAAACACCTACGTGATGCGTTCCCATATTACGTACATCTACCGTTTTGAGTCCGCCCAAACCACCGTAATCCTTGATTTGTACTCCGGCAAAATAACGAAGTGCATCGGCAACATTATGGCTGGCTAAATTTTCAAGCAGTACTCCTGAAAGAGTTTGTACGGGAATTACTTCCTGATAAGGTTTTGTTTTTAAAAGTACTTCTTTCAAAACTCTCAGACTATCCTTAGTAGTTTGCGATCGAAGCACGATGGGAGCTAACAATACGAAAAGAAATAAAAGTAATTTTCTGGTCTTACACATCACTGATTTAATTAAATAAACTTCGGGATGTGATCGTCAAAAAAGCAATAAGGCAGGATCCCGTTAAAAAATAACAGGTCCGTTTATTGTTGTTCAACTTTACTCCACGAAAGTCTTAAACTATGTGATTCCGGCAGGTCTCCTGACTTGTTCCATCTTTAAACAGCCTTCTCATCCGCCGCGGCGAACAATGGCATTAGTAGCGTTAAAGACTTTTACAGAACTTACAGTAGCGGGTCTGTTCAGGATTTGCACCTGATTCCCTTTTAACTGTTTTCTCTAAAGAAAAAACAGACCTGAATCTGAGCGTAAAGATAGAATTATCTTTATAAAAACAAGAGTTAATTAATCCATATTGCACTTTTGACAATGACTGAGACCAAATCTCATTCATTTATTAAAAGAATGAGATTTTAAACTGAACCGTAACAAAAAAGCATTTTTGCGACCAATTGTAAGTTCTGTTTTGGTTGCTTTTTGGTAAACATTGAAGAACTGAAACAAAATCATTCGAAACAGGATTTGATTTTATTAATAATGAAGTGAAATAGAAATATTAAAAGTAAATTAACAAATCCCGAGATTTTTGCATCTTTATATTTGTTAAATTGCGCCCCTGTAAATGAAGATGCCCCTCGTACTACATATTCTTCGAAAAACTCTTGTAAAATGGACTGAAGAAAGGTTTTGGGCCGAAAGTCAGAATATAAAAAAAACACTAAAAGAGAAACAAAAAATCAATGAATACAACAAAAGCTTCCATTATTGCTATTGGAGGATATGTACCGGAAACGGTTTTAAGCAATACTGATTTAGAAAAAAGAATAGATACAACAGATGAGTGGATTACCTCCCGAACAGGCATAAAAGAAAGAAGAATATTAGATGACCCGGCACTGGCCACCTCAGACATGGCTTCTTTTGCCATTAAAGATTTAATAAAAAATTATGATATAAATCCTCTGGATATTGATTGTCTTATCCTCGCAACATCAACACCCGATCATATTCTTACTCCCGCTGCCAGTTTGGTATGCGAAAAAGCAGGGCTAAAAAGTGCCTGGGGATTTGACCTTAACGCTGCCTGCAGCGGCTTTTTATATGCACTTTCAGTAGGTGCAAGTTTTGTTGAAAGCGGCAGATACAAAAATGTTATCGTAGTGGGTGCCGATAAAATGAGTTCGATCGTTAATTATGAAGACCGAAACAGCTGTATTTTATTTGGTGATGGTGCAGGTGCTGTACTTTTACAACCTACTACAGATGGTCGTGGTATTCATCAAAACATTTTCAGAACAGACGGAACAGGTGCTGAATTCCTTTCTGTACGTGCCGGAGGTTCTCTTTTGACCACAACTGAAGAAACCATTCAAAACAAACAGCACTTTGTACATCAGGAAGGAAGAACCGTTTTTAAACACGCTGTGAGAAACATGAGCGGTACTTCAAAAGAACTAATGGAAAAAGCTTCATTGACTCCTGAAATGGTGGACTGGGTAATCCCTCATCAGGCTAACTTAAGAATCATTCAGGCGGTAAGTGAGGAAATTGGAATTGACATTGAAAAGTTTAAAGTAAACATTCAAAGATACGGTAACACTACAGCGGCAACCATCCCGTTATGTCTTTGGGATTTCAAAAACGATTTCAAAAAAGGAGATAATCTTGTTATTACAGCTTTTGGAGCAGGGTTCTCCTGGGGCAGTATGTACATCAAATGGTAAATAGTATATAAAAAAATTACGCTATATCCTTATGCTGAGGTAATTCATCATAAATTCAATACCGATTTTAAACAAAAACAATCAGTACATTTTGTCCTGATTGTTTTTTTATGTTTTTAACTCAGATTAAATATATTTACAATCCGCCGATCTGTCCCGCTATCATTTTACCCTTAAAAAATACGCCTTCTCTTTTTGGCAGACGGGCTACTGCTTCGGCAGAACAACTTGCTTTTACCAAAATAAAGTGTGCATCATCTCCTGTCGCCGGCCAGACTCTTGCGCCCGCATCGTTAAGCGGTAATATTTCATTTGTTGTCGCGATGTGCAAAGCGCGGCTCAGGCTGTATTCATCTGTCCAGCCATATAATTGTGCACATAATTTTGCTTTTTCCAGCATATCACAGGTTCCAAAAGGCATCCAATGGTCTACAATACTATCGGTACCGGTCATCAGTTTTACACCGTATTTCTTCAAAGTAGGAATAGGCATGATGGTTTTTCCCATTGGTACTGTAGAAATTACTCCGATACCCAGTGCTCCCGTTTTTTCGGCTATTCCCTCTAAATCTTTTGGATCCATTCTGGCCAGTGCAAAACCATGGCTGATATAGGTTTTTCCTTGTAATTGTTTATTCTCTTCGGTTTTTTTAATGATGTACTCGATGGCCGACTTTCCTGAAGGTGGCGATTCGTGCAAATGAATATCGATTCCTTTATTGTGGTCTATTGCAATCTGAAACATGGTATCGAGCGATTTTTCCATATTTCCGTCAACTGTGGTAGGATCAAGTCCCCCAATAAAATCTACGCCCATTTTTGCAGCTTCTCTCAGTAAAGGTTCTGATTGCGAATATAAAATTCCATGTTGCGGAAAAGCTACAATCTCCCATCCAAAACTGTCTTTATTATTATCCAAAGCCTTCAACAAATGCTCCAGACTTTTTAATCCGCTCACAGGATCAATATTACACTGGCAACGGGCGAAATAACTCCCTTGGCTTTTCATCAACTGAATGGCCTGCTCTGCTTTGTACTGAGAATCTACAAGCAAATCCGGAATAATCTTCTGTTCCAGCGTAATCATATCTTTTACCGTAAATCCTTTTCGAGGTGCAGCATTCCATTTTCCGCCGTAAAAAGTTTTATCAATATGGATGTGCATGTCACGCAATCCCGGAAGCATCAAAAGACCTTTGGCATCTACTTTTTTTAGTTTCCCATCAGGTTTAGCCGTCGTAATGTTTTTTATTTTTCCATCACCAATATGTATATTATACAAACTTGTTTTGGTCGCAATTACTTCTTTTTTTTCATTGTACTCAAAGCCGTCTTCCAGTCTTACATTGGTTAAAATATATTCTTTAGAAGTCACTGTACTATTTTCAGGCTCTTCGAGAGAATGTGCCATTGCTGTATTGCTTATTCCGGAAAACAATGCGGCTCCTGTTGCTGCCGCTCCCATTCTTAAAAATTGCTTTCGGTTGATTTTGTTGTCGCTCATCGGTTATTAATATGTAATATTTCTAAGAAACTGATTCTCAAGAAATAATGGTGAACTGCAAAATTCACTTAATTTTTTAAAACCGGAACAGGAAGATTAATGATAAGAATGGTACAAATTATAATTTTCCTTAAAATCTGTTGGTGTTTTTCCGATATATTTTTTAAACACTTTGGCAAAGTAGCCATTATCGCTAAATCCTAACTGATAAGCAATCTCTTTTACAGATAAGTCCGTGCTGATCAGTAATCGTTTGGCTTCCAGAATGGTCCTTTCTTTAATAACATCTCCGGCAGACTTGTTCAAGAATTTTTGAGAAAGAATATTCAAATAATTGGACGTCACATTCAATTCTCCGGCATAAAAATTCACCGAAAACTCTGTGGTAAAATGATCTTCAATCAGTGCTTTGAATTTTTTTATAATTTTTTCTGATTTCGCAGCAACATCATGATCGGGAAAATGAACTACATATTCTTTCTGCAATAATTTAAACAGCAAGTGTAATCTTAATAACACTATTTCTTTGTTCAATAGATCGTCTTTAAGCAAATCTGATTCTATTTCCTCCAACTGATTTTTAACTTTCTGAAAGTCCTTCTTATTTAAGGAAAGACAAAATGGTGAACTCTGTCCGAAAAAAGGCAGCTGCGACAAATTGGAAAAAACGGTCATTATTTCGGGCGAAATCATCAACTGAAAGCCATTGGTATTGACATCAAGCGACCAATTGTGTACCTGTCCCGATCCCACAAAATGAATCTGATAATCGGATACTTTGGTTTGTTTAAAATCGACACTGTGAAATCCGGAGCCGTTCTCTACGAAAAAAACAAGATAGAAATCGTGTTTATGAGGCTGTTCAAATTCGTTACGCCCTTTTACACTGTGTCGAAACAGGGTGATGCCAAACGTTTGCTCGCCAAGTATATTTAAAACAGACAAAGTGGGGATGGCAGTTTTGCTCAAGGGAATCGATAGTGTTGATTTGCTATTTTCAAAATTATATAATTAATCGATAAGTAAACTATTGTGCTAAATTATTTGTTGCTCATTCTTTTCTGTGATAGTTCTTTTTACCACATAGGAAAATACATTCTCTAACTCAAGGTAAGTCCTTTTATACAATTAAATCTGATTCAAAAATTCCTTTTAAATCAACTTCTGAAAGGAATCAAATCTTTGAAAAACGCCTTAAGCCTGCAAAAAACAGACTCTTTACACAAATTTGAAAGTTTTATGACAGAAACTGAAAGAGGGTTTTGAATCTCAAATCTAACTTCGCTGTATCAAAGCATTAGAACAAACAGACTATAAATCTATAAAGAGTAAACAATGAAAAAAAAACTAAGCCTGTTTTTAGCAATTTCTGCTATTACCATAAACTCCTTCGCGAATCTAAAACAGGAAGATCCTTCTTTGGTTTGGTTTAAAAAAGCAACCCAAACCATTCACTTTCAGTTAAACAAAGCGGCACAGACTTACCAGCCGGGAAAAAATCCACGTTCTGTGAATCCTAACGGAACGGTTAGACTGGCGGGCTTGACGGACTGGACAACCGGTTTTTTCCCGGGAAGTTTATGGTACGGCTACGAGCTTACGGGTGACAAAATTCTGGCCGATGAAGCTAAAAAGTTTACACTGGCTTTGGATTCTATTCGAAATATCAAAAACACACACGACGTAGGTTTTATGCTCTATTGTTCTTATGGAAATGCCTACAGAATTACTCACGACAAGATTTATCTTCCGGCATTAGCAGATGGTGCCGCTAATCTTTACGCCCGTTTTAGTCCAACCGTGGGAACCATTCGCTCCTGGGATTTTACCTGGCTGCACTATCCGGTGATTATCGACAATATGATGAATCTGGAATATTTGTATTGGAGTGCCAACGCTTTCAACAAACCTGAATACACCACTGCGGCCAATACCCATGCGCTGACCACCATAAAAAACCATTTTAGAAAAGATTACAGCTCGTATCATTTGGTCGATTACGATCTGAAAACGGGTAAAGTATTGCGTAAAGGAACGCATCAGGGTGTTACCGACGAATCGGCTTGGGCACGCGGTCAGGCTTGGGGATTATACGGATATACCATGTGTTATGCCAATACCAAAAATCCTAGGTTTTTACAGCAGGCTGAAAATATTGCTTCTTTTATTATGAATCATCCCCGCATGCCAAAAGACAAAATACCGGTTTGGGATTTTGACGTTCACAATGCTCTGGATACCGATGCCCTTGCACCAAGAGACGCTTCGGCAGCAGCTGTAATTGCTTCGGCATTGCTCGATTTGAGTACTCAGGTTAAAGACGGCAAAAAATATATAGATTATGCCGAAGACATTTTAAAATCCTTATCATCCGACACCTATCTGGCAAAACCGGGAGAAAACAGCTTCTTTTTGCTAAAACACAGTGTGGGAGCCTTTTTATACAATTCAGAAATTGACACTCCGCTTGACTATGCCGATTACTATTATTTGGAAGCCTTAAAAAGATATGCAGCTCTCAAAAAGATTGAAATATAGGATGTTGAGGTTAATGCAATAAGCTGTCTGCGAAAAGAAATAAAACATGAAGTCCTTATGGTTAAATATTAAAAAAAGAAAAAACTTACAAAAATAATCAGTAGTTTGCCAACCAATATTTTCACTGGTATTTTCTTAAAGTAATTTCCTAACCATATCGACTTCATTACGAACCCGCGAAACCTCTGATTTAAACGATCAGAAGTCTTGCGGGTTAGTTGCTAAGAATACAATAAATTACTAACTACTAATCTATTAATAACCACTCTTATGCACAAAAAATTCCTTTTATCCGTTGGGCTAATGGCCTTAGTTTTTAACTTTTCGTACGCTCAGTTGAGTGTTGTAAATGAGATTGCCGTCAAATATAGAAACTGGCTCACGGGCGAGAATCTCGATTATTCTAAAACAGAAGTCAACGAAAGATACAGTCGTTACCTCACTAATGGTATAGCCGCCAAAAACCTTTCCGCATATGACTTTACTAATCCGGGTCCGGCATGGAATTTTACGGTTAGTGCAGACCAAAATGCCTATCAGGTATTGGTGGAGCAAAAACTCATCCGATTGGTCTTTTTATACCAGTTGAAAGGATCAGCCACCAGTCCTAATCCTGACTATCACAGTACTGCACTGCGAGATGCTATCTTAGCACTTTTTAATTATATGAAAGCAAAAGGGATCAGCAGTACTACTGATTTTGCTTACCTCTCTATTCCCGCTACCGAAGAGGTTATCAGCAGTGGCCACGGGGTGTGTCTTCGTTCTTCGGGCTATGCTACTGCCGTTTTTTTAATGAAAGACGAACTGGTAGCTGCGGGAGAATTTGCACATCATTTGGGAGCGCTTAAAACGTTAACCGCTTTTATTGCTCCGGATTATCCTAATTTTAATTTTACCAATCCCGGTTTCAATTCAGATATTATCCGATCTTCAGTTCAGCAACGTCTTTGTTATGTACTCGCTCAGGATGATACTTCAGGCACAAAAGTTACAGATATGGATTTTCTGAAACGTTTTATTGACCATGCTCTCAAAATAAGCCATGGCTGGAACGACTGTATTAAACCTGATTTTATTACCTATCACCACAGAGGCGCTTATTCGAACTCGTATGGAGTAGATGCTCTAC
This sequence comes from Flavobacterium sp. CFS9, assembly GCF_041154745.1. Taxonomy (NCBI): domain Bacteria; kingdom Pseudomonadati; phylum Bacteroidota; class Flavobacteriia; order Flavobacteriales; family Flavobacteriaceae; genus Flavobacterium; species Flavobacterium sp. CFS9. The sequence continues at coordinate 512,461 of NZ_AP031573.1, forward strand.
ATCAGTCTTCGATTATGAATATGATGCTGAAAAATACAGCTTACGAACTAAGCAGTGAAGCACAAAGCAATCTAAAAAGTGCCATTTTAAACTACAGTAAATTCAGTAAAGGTTTTGAAATGCCTTTGGGGCTTGCCGGAAGATTCTTCACCAACACGGATGCGCTTAACGATTTACGACCTGCACTGGCATTTTTATACGTGGCCGACCCCGTAGCCAATCTGGAAGCAGGAAGAGAATTTGTTCGTCTTTGGGGGCTTTCTGCAACCGCTAATACCAATTTACTAAGACAAAATGCGTTATCGATCACATTGGTCTATACACCCGGCGGTGTTATGGACCTACTGCAAACTTTAAACTCGGGACTTAGCCCGCTTCCGGAAATAACCGAAGGACAGTTTAATTTTCCTTTTGCCGGTCTGAGCATCCACAAATACAATGGTTTTCAGGCGAGTGTAAAAGGGACGAGCAAACACATTTGGCATTTTGAGGATTCTGCCACAGAAAATGTTTTCGGAAGATATACTTCCGCTGGTGCTTTAGAATTACTAACCAGCGGAACTCCTGTGACCCGAAGCTCAAACGGTTATACCGAAAACGGATGGGATTGGTCTCATCTTCCCGGAACAACGGTTGCTTACCTTCCGTTACATGTACTTGAAACGGGTACTATGAGGGAAATGAACGGAAAATCGTTTCTGGCAGTCGGTTCTTTAGACCACAACGGTGTTTTTGGGATGGATTATAAAGATTACAATTCGGCTACCGGAATGACGGCGCTAAAATCTAATTTTTTCTTTAAAAATATGATTCTTTGTCTGGGTTCCAATATTAGAGATACAAACGGAACCTACCCTATTCATACCACTTTGTTTCAAACAGCACTTGCTAACACAGCAACAGCAACTTATATAAATGGCACCTCTACAACGGGCAATACGTTTACACTGACCCAAACGGGGGCTTTCTGGGCAACAGATGCCTTGGGCAATGGCTACGTTTTTCCCGCAAATTCAAGCAATGCGGATGCCATAACTGTTAACCGACTCGAACAAAACTCTCGTAACAACAGTAATACAGCCAATACGAGCGGCAATTTTACTACTGCTTTTATCAATCATGGTGTTGCACCGGTATCGGCCAAATTTCAATATGCTGTGGTGCTGCAAGGCGGCAAAACCGGTACACAGCAAGTGGCTGGTAATTTTGCTACTTATTTTAAAATCTATCATCAAAACAGTCAGGCACACATTGTACAATACTTGCCGGATGCTATATTTGGCTATGTTATTTTTACTCCGGTAACCGTATTTAGTTATGATGTAGTGGTAAGTGTAAACAAACCGGCGGCTGTGATGACTCAGAAAACGGACAATGGGAATAAGTTGAAAGTTAGCCTTACCAATCCAAATTTAGGATTGTTGGCATCTAATGAAACTTATACCTGGAGTCAGATTAGCAGTCAAAATTCCATTTTAAACAGAGTCGCACAAGCAGATCCGGTAAAATTAACGTTGGCGGGTCAGTGGCAACTTACAACACCTTCTTCCAATGTAACCGCCAATACTAATGGCACAAATACAGAAGTGACCTTCAACACCATAAACGGATTAACGATTCAAACAGAATTGGTAAAAACATCCTCCTTAGGAATCAATGATCCTTCTGAACAATCTTCAAAAGAGTTACAAGTGATCGTCGCTCCCAATCCTTCAAAGGCCGATTTCAAAATGAATGTTACAGGTGAACCGGGACTGGCTATTTTTGTAAATGTATTCGATACTTTGGGAAAACGTATCAACACCTTAAAATCAGATTACGGACAAACAATCAGTCTTGGAAGTGACTGGAGCCCGGGAATATACCTAGCTGAAATACGTCAGGGCAAACAAAAGAAAACCGTCAAACTAATGAAACAATAACAAACACTAATGAAAAATCTAACCAAAACAATAACCTTATTATTCCTGTTCACCACCTTTTATTTTTCCCATGCTCAGGAAAATCCCGTGAACAAGGAAAGTTTTAATGTGGTCAACCTGTACTATCCGGGCTTAGAAAAAGTAAATCAGCTTTACAATTCCGGCAAATACGATGAAGCCGCAAGAGCCTTGCTTACGTATTACCGCGAGCGAAAAAACATCAAAAATCCTGATTTTAATGTGGGTGATGAAGCCCGATTTAGAGGGAAAGATATCGGAAAAGCCAATCAATTAAAGGCCGATAATGCTTTATTGCATCAGTTTCAGCCTCACAAAGGTTATGGCTATTTTGATTACGGAACCGATATTAACTGGGATTTCTGGCCAGTCAAAGACAATGAAGTACGCTGGCAGCTTCACCGCGTTACCTGGTGGCAGCCCATGGGAATGGCTTACAGAAGCAGCGCCGACGAAAAATACGCCAAAGAATGGATCTTTCAATTTCGCGATTGGGAGAAGAAAAACTATTTAGGACGTTCAAAAGAAAACGATCAGATTGCCTGGCGTCCGTTAGAAGTATCAGAACGCATACAAAGCCTTCCGGGAACCTTCAATTTATTTGTGGTTTCGGCACATTTTACCCCTGCTTTTCTTATGGAATTCCTGAACAGTTTTTCGAAGCAGACGGCCTATATCCCTAAAAACTACAGCAAAGAAGGCAATCATTTATTATTTGAAGCACAGCGTGTTTTGGGAGCAGGAGCTTCTTTTCCCGAACTCAAAGCAGCGGAAGAATGGCGCAAAAGCGGCATTGAAATACTCAATCGTGAAATCAAATTACAAGTTCTTCCTGACGGGATGCAATGGGAACTCTCACCCATTTATCACGTTGCCTGTATTGACATCTTTTTAAAAGCGTATAAATCGGCTAAAATGGCCGGAGTCGAAAAAGAATTTCCGGAATCTTACAGCAAGACCATCGAAAAAATGATAGTTGCAACCGCTAACCTCTCTTTCCCTGATTACAGTACGCCTATGTTTGGCGATTCATGGACGTTTGATAAAAATGCGCGAATTAAACAATTTCTGACTTGGGCAAAAATGTTCCCTGAAAACGGACTTCTTCACTATTTTGGTACCGCCGGAGCCGAAGGAAAATTACCCGATTACAAATCCCACGCCTTGCCAGACGGAGGTTTTTATACTTTTAGAAACGGATGGAACGAACAATCGACTGTTATGATTGTTAAAGCGGGACCTTCTGCTGAATTTCATGCACAACCGGATAACGGTACTTTTGAACTTTGGGTAAAAGGACGCAATTTTACACCGGACACCGGCTGTTATATTTACAGCGGAGATGCTGAGGTAACCAAAATGAGAAACTGGTTTCGTCAAACCAAGGTACACAGTACGTTAACACTCGACAATCAGAACATGGTCATTACCAAAGCTGTTGAAAATAAATGGAGTACCTCAAAAAATCTGGATATATTAACCTATACTAATCCAAGTTATACTGACTTAAACCATCAACGTACTGTTCTTTTTATAGATCAGAAGTACTTTTTGATTCTTGATCAGGCGATTGGAAAAGCTACCGGAAACTTAGGGGTTCATTTTCAATTAAAAGAAGACAGCAAACCTGTTTTCAACAAAACAAACAATAGTGTTACGACTACTTACGAAGACGGCAACAATCTTTTGATTCAATCCTTAAACACCAATAAAGTGGCTTTAAACGAAGAAGAAGGCAAAGTTTCTTATCAATATGCAAAAGAAATTTCACGTCCGGCTTTTGTTTTCGAAAAGGCTAAAACCAATGGAGTGACACAGAGTTTTATTACGGTGGTATATCCTTATGAAGGAAATAAACCTCCTGAAATTAGCCTTAAACTAAACACAAACAATAATTTCGAAAAAGGCATTCTTGATCTCAGTTTACAAATTAATGGTAAGGTAAACGAGGTAAAAACAAATCTGAATAATTAAGATTTTCTAATTCCCATAAAAATATTATGTAATGCAAAGGCGTCTAAATTTAGGCGCTTTTTTTCTGAAAAATCTACCGAAAAAACACTTCATAGAAGCAGCACATCAAGTAAAGCCCCAAAGGAGCAACATCTATATAGCAAAAGAATATTTACAAACAACACCCAAACAAAGCTCCAAAGGAGCGACATCTTTTGCGCCATCAAATAAAAATTCCTTCACCCTGATTATCCAATACAACCCAACCCGCTATTTTGCTTGTACAAAAAAACAAACACCCTTACTGCTTTAGTCAGTTTTATCTGAAAAGGGAGTGACAAACTGCTTTCTTTCCTTCATACATTCATTAAAAATTACATCGTTTTCGTTAATCTGTTATTGTCTTTAATTTAACTTTTACCCAACACAGGTAATCACAGAACAGCGCAGTAAAAACAGCGCTTTTGTGCCAAAAACAGAATCATAAAAACATTCAAAAATTTCAATTACACCAGTAATAACAAGGGTTTTAAAAACTCCATTCATCAAAATCAATAGTAATTTGGACATTTTCAAAACTGTCCTCTATAGTCGATTTATATATTTGTTTTTATTAAATCAAAAAAACATGACCAATTCCAAAAAAATGAACCAGAAACTACAGAATCTATTTTTAATTGTCAGGCGGAAAATTCCGTTGCGAATTTAAGGAGTTAATAAATTGTTATAATTTTCGCCCAATAAAATAATGAAGGCGATTTGTCAAACAAGAGTATGCACCAATAATTGATCCCAAACTTATTACAACGGTAATTCGGAATTTCGATCGAGCCCGCTCAACAGTCATAAGAACAATAAGACAAAAGAGTGATGATAAATTCATTTAGCAAGATCTGATATCAACTTATATAACATCAATTAGGAAATAAGGTTCCCCTTATTCCGGTTTAAAAAAAATTATGAAAAGGACTCTATTTTTATTTTTGCTGTTTGCCACCTGCAAAGTAATGTACGGGCAGGATATTATTACCGTAAAAGGTGTGGTAACGGATGCTCAGAACATGCCTATGCCCGGAGCAACTGTTTCTGAAAAAGGAACCAAAAATGCCACTGTTACTGCCATGGACGGCGATTATCAAATTAAGGTAAAACCAAATGCGATCTTAGTCTTTTCGTTCATCGGAACTAAATCTAAAGAAGAACCTGTGAGAAACAGAACGCTTATCAATATTAAACTACTCGACGACGCGAACAATCTTGATGAGGTAGTTGTAGTAGGTTACGGAACCAAAGCGAGAAAAGATCTTACGGGAGCTATTTCTTCTGTTAAAGGACAGGAGCTTGCTAAAATTCCGGTTCAAAATGTGGCACAGGCATTGCAGGGACGTATTGCCGGTATGCAGGTTACGATGTCTGATGGTACACCCGGATCTGAACCCTCTCTCAGAATCAGAGGCGGAACTTCGATTACACAAAGCAACGAGCCTTTGTATGTGGTCGACGGTGTAGCCCAAACCGGAGGATTGAGCTTTTTAGATCCGATGGATATTGAATCAATCGATGTGCTAAAAGACGCTTCTTCGACTTCTATTTATGGTGCGCAAGGGGCTAACGGAGTGGTGTTGGTAACCACCAAAAAAGCAAAGGGAGGAAAACTCACTTTAAGTTATGACACTTATGCCGGGATAAAGACTATTGCCAAAACCCTTCCGGTAATGAATCCTTACCAATACACCCAATTAATGTATGAAGCAGCAACCGATGATGCCAGAATGCAAAAGTTTGTAAATGCTTTTGGTACTTACGATCAGCTTGAAGGTCTTTACCAAAACCGACTGGGAATTAACTGGCAGGATGAGGTTTTTGGAAACGCTGTGGAAAGTCAATACCACAAACTAAGCATCAGCGGTGGGGAGAATGATACCAAATACAATGCTTTTTACTCGGTGAATAATGATCAGGGAATTATGTTGGGAAGTGCTTCGGTAAAAAATATTGCAAAACTAAACGTAACCAATTCCATCAGCAAAAAATTTACTGTCACCGCTATTGTCAACTACTCCAATCAAAAAATAACCGGATTATCAACAAACGATGGAGGAAATGCGCGTTTAAGCATGCTACAGAATTTATTGCAGTACAGACCGACCATTGGAAAAACAGGATCTGATGAAGATCTTAAAACCCTAACCGTAGATCCGCTGGACAATCAGGATTCTCCAACATTCCAGAGTCCGCTGATTACAATCGACAGCCAGGAAAGAGAAGCTATTACCCGATCGATCAATATGAGCTTACAGCTGCAATACAATATCACACCCAGTTTAATCTATCGCGGATTGGTAAATTATACAGACAACAGCATGAAAAGCAAATATTTTAATGATTCCAGAGGTATACAAGCCATCAGAAGCGGTGGTGCAAATGGTGGGGTGACACACAATATAAGTACCCGATTAAATTACAACAACGTTCTGACGTACAACAAAACTTTCGGCAAAAAACACAAATTTGATGCTTCTCTCGGACAAGAATATATTTATAATTATGCCGAAGGAATTACGGCTACAGCCTCGGCCTTTCCGGAGGTTAATTTAAGCTGGGACAAATTACAGCTGGGCACAATTGCCGGAATTCCATCAACTTATGCAGAAGACGACAAAATGCTGTCCTTCTTTGGAAGAGCCAATTATTCGTTCAAAAACAAATATTTATTGTCTGCCACGTTAAGAGCTGATGGATCTTCTAAATTCGGAACAGAAAGTCAATGGGGTTACTTCCCTTCGGTTTCCGCAGCCTGGAGAATCATCGAAGAGCCTTTCATGGAGAAATTACCTGTCTTTTCTGATCTAAAACTTCGTTTGAGTTATGGTGAAGCCGGAAATAACCGAATTGCCAATTATGCAGCTTTGGGGATCTTTAATTCAGGATCTTATCCTCTGAACAATCAAATGAACATTACGGCATTTCAAAACAATCTTCCTAATCCTTACTTAAAATGGGAGGCCACAAAATCGACCAACATCGGTTTTGACTTAGGTTTTTTCAAGCAAAGAATAGCGCTTACTACAGAACTCTATGAAAACCGTTCTAAAGATTTATTATACAACACCCGCGTTCCGGCAAGTTCCGGTTTTAAGAAACAATTTCAGAACATTGGAGCCACTTCTAATCGCGGTATCGAATTCACATTAAATACAATAAACGTAAAAACCAATAGCTTTAATTGGAGTTCCACCCTTAATATTGCTTTTAATAAAACCAAAGTATTAAGTCTGAGCGAGGGCGAAAATTCACTTATTACCAACAGTTATACGGACAGAAACGACTACATTTTACAAGTTGGAAAACCGGTAGGTGTAATGTACGGTTATGTGAGAGACGGTTTGTATCAGGTAAATGATTTCGATTACAATGCAACAACCAGTACGTACACACTAAAGCCGGGTGTAGTAAGTGATAATATTGTGGTACAGCCCGGCTTTATTAAATTCAAAGACATCAGCGGTCCTAATGGTACCCCGGATGGTGTAATTAATGACTTGGACCGAACCATCATAGGAGATGCCAATCCTAAATATACAGGAGGTCTGAACAATACGTTTAGTTACAAAGGAATTGATTTGAGCATATTCCTTGATTTTACAGTAGGAAACGACATTTATAACGCCAACGTATTAAACAATTCAAGACTGAATCTCGACAACTTAAACACACTGGCAATTTATGCAGACAGATGGACTACTATTAATGCAGCGGGACAGCGTGTAACCGATCCTACTGAACTGGCTGCACTTAACGAAGGAAAAACCAATCCTGCCTTCAACGGAAATACTACGGGACGGTTGTACAGCGATATTATTGAGGACGGTTCGTTTTTAAGAATCAACAATATTAGTCTGGGATACACCTTGCCGAAAGAATGGCTTAAAAAATCTAAAATCTCTAATTTGAGAGTTTATTTTACAGCTTACAATCTTTATGTATTTACCAAGTACTCAGGCTATGATCCCGAAGTAAGTGTACTCAACAATGCCATTACCCGAGGAGTCGATTTTAGTGCATACCCTAGAAGCAAATCGTTTATTACAGGATTAAATATTTCGCTATAATTTAAAGTTTACAAAGATGAAAAACAATATATTTTCCCGCAAAACACTTATAGCAGCCGGTATTACCTGCCTCTTATTACCGCTTAATTCCTGTGATAAAGAGCTTGAGGTTACCCCCTATTCTTACTTTACCACGGCTAACTTTTTCTCCAATACCAACGAAGCCAACATGGCTACGCTTGGAGTTTACGAAACCATGTCGTCCATGGACAGTTATGGATGGAACATTTCGTTAATTTTTGATGCTGATACGGATATCGAACAAATGAGCGGAATTGGTGCCGATGACTGGAGAACGATAGCACACTATCAGGGAATTTCTCAAACCAATACGTTCTACACCGTTTGGAGTAAATTGTATGAAGGAATAGACAGAGCCAATGTAGTAATCGAAAGAATTCCGCAAATGGATCTTTTTTCAAACGGCAATGCAACTCAGAAAGAGCAGCTAAACCGATACCTGGGTGAAGCGAAATTCCTTCGTGGTTTCTATTATTCAGAACTCGTGCGTTTATGGGGAGATGTTCCGTTTAAAACAAAAAGCTCACAATCCGGCAATAACTTAAAAGGAGCCCTTGTAGACCGTCAGGAAATTTATACCCAGATCATCAAAGACATGACCGAGGCCTCACTTCTCCTTCCGGAACAGCTGCCAACAGACGAGCGCATCAACAAATGGGGAGCCAAAGCCATGCTGGCCAGAATAGCTTTATTTGCCGGAGGATATTCTTTAAACGCAGACGGAACAATGAATCGTCCTTCCAACTATAAAGACTATTACAAACTGGCTCAGCAGCAAATCAATGAGGTTATGGCGCAGAATCCGTACAAACTAAACCCATCCTACGCTAAAATTTTTAAAAACCAGTGTCAGCATGTACTGGAACCTACCGAGAATATTTTTCAGGTTGCTTTTTATAATCCGTCAGGAAACTTAGGAAACGCTTCCTGGGTGGGTAACTTCAACGGTCCCGCTACAGCCAGTGGTTTTTATCCCTCCAACATTTCGAGATGTTTAGTTCCAAAACCGTTCTACAATAGTTTTAATCCCGCCGATCAGCGCAGAGACTTTTCAATTGCCACCTACTCCATCAACAATTTAGGAAACAAACTTCCGCTTTTAACCACCAATCAGGATGAAAGATGGACCGTTGGTAAATGGAGCAGAGAATATCAAACCAATGCAACGGCAGAAAGAGTTTACACACACATCAATTGGGTCATCATGCGCTATTCCGATTTGCTGCTGATGCGTGCTGAGGTAGAAAACGAATTAAACGAAGGCCCAAATACCATTGCTTACGATGCCATCAATCAGGTTCGCAAAAGAGCCTTTGGTGCCGACATACAGGGAAGCCGAATTGCTGTTGACTTAAAAACAAAAGGTTCCGGATATACCAATGCAGCCAATGTTTTAATACAAATCACAGGTGGCGGCGGAACCGATGCGGCAGCGGCAGTAATCAATCTTTCTTCAGGAGGAATCAATACCATCGGGATGTTACGTTCCGGAGATGGTTATACCACTGCTCCAACGGTAACCATTACCACTACAGACGGAAAAGGTACCGGAGCAACTGCAACCGCAAGATTATTAGCGAAACCAACTACAGCCGAAATGAATTTAGCAACCGGTCTAAACAAAGACAATTTCCTTAAAGCCGTTCAGCAAGAAAGAGCCTGGGAACTTTCGGGAGAAGGAATGCGAAGAGCCGATTTGATCCGATGGGGAATCTTATCTGATAAACTAATCGAAACAAGCGCTGCAGTAAAGCAAATCCGATCGACTTACTTTTTCCCGGCCATTACCAACTTTGTGGCGGGCAAGCACGAATTATACCCTTATCCGCAAAATGAAACCGATGTGAATAAAAGCATCACACGTCAGAATCCCAAGTACTAAACAAATACTGTTTCTAAACCGTTAGATAAAATTAATTTGAGCACATCGCAATGAAGTAAAAAATCATGCACAACAACAAAATGATAATGAAAAAGATTACAGTTATTTTGAATCGTTTAAATTATTAGAAATAAATGATGAAACATTATTTAGAAATGAATAAGTTTATAACCGTTAATGCAGAACTTTGTTCTGCATTAATTGTTTGTAAGAGAAAAGAAAACACTAAAAATAAAAAGGAACATTATGGTTACCAAAAATGATGCACAAATGTCAAAATCGTACGCTATTGGAATAGACATTGGCGGTACTTCACTGAAATGTGGCGTTGTGAATGAACTCGGAGAAATTTTATTTTCATTTATAGTATCCTTAAAAGAAGCCCGCACCGAAAAAGAAATCATCAGCTTAATGGTCGATGCGATCACACAATGTACCGATCAGTTAAACGAACCCATTGTCGGAATCGGAATTGGTTTTCCGGGTCTGATTGAAAATGACATTATCATTGGCGGAGGTGTTAACTTACCCGGTTTCGAACAATTAGCTTTAGGGAAAATTCTAAATGATTTAACAGGACATGCTGTTGTAATTGATAGTGATGCTAACTTAATGGGGCTTGCCGAATTGATTTACGGAGCAGCCAAAGACAGTACCGATGCTGTTTTTCTGACCATTGGAACCGGAATTGGCGGTGCCATCATGATCAATAAAGGTCTGTACAGCGGTTTCAAAAATCGCGGTGGTGAATTAGGACATACGGTCATTCAGCAAAATGGTATTCCTTGCAATTGCGGTGGACGAGGCTGTCTGGAAACCTATGCTTCTGTAACCGCTTTAATCAAATACTATCAATCTCAAAATCCTGCCGCAGACGAAAATATTGACGGTAAAACCATAATCGAAAAATACCTTGCCGGAGAAAATCATGCGATAAAAACCATGGAGCATCATTTTGATTACCTGGCTGCCGGAATTGTTAATTTTGTCAACATCTTCAGTCCGCAAAAAGTAATCATTGGAGGAGGTATCAGCGAAGCAGGTCAGTTTTATATTGACGAATTAACCCACAGAGTCAAAACCTTTGCCATCCCCATTGCCTTTGCACACACCCGTATAGTTGCAGCCGATCTGGGCAACAGAGCCGGATTATTGGGCGCCTGCGCCAATGCCTTTCAGAAATTTAAAAATCTGAAATGCAGTACGACATAAAAGAATATACTCGCGAAGGCGCAAAGATCTTAGTAAATTGCCTAAACGCACTGCGTAAAAAACTTTCCGACTTTGCGTCTCTGCCAGCAAAATCCACACAAACAACGTATCATTCTAATCCATTTAATCTGTGGCAAGAAACTTTGCGGCTTCGCGTCTCTGCGAGCAAATATTTTTAAGAATCACCTCACTAATTGCCCATTATTAAAGGTTTTAACTAAATTTAATATCATTTTAAACAAATTCAAAACCCCAATTGAAGCCTGATCCTTAAATTCGTTTTTGTATTTAAGAATTAACAACCTATAAAATAATCTATTTAAATCAGGCAGATATGATGTTTCGAAAAAGCATAGGACTTGTATGGCTATTGGGAATCATAAACATTCCTTTTTTCAGTGATGCCCAAACCACACGTCCGAACATCCTGATCATCATGACCGATCAGCAAACTGCCGATGCTATGAGTATTGCAGGAAACAAAGATCTCTATACCCCGGCCATGGACAAACTTGCGCAAAATGGAGTCCGTTTTACCAAAGCCTATTGCGCCCAGCCTTTATGCACTCCGTCACGCACCGCCCTCATGAGTGGAAAAATGCCTTTTGAAACCGGCTTCACAGGCAACGCTCCCGAAAAAGACGGTCAATGGCCTGATGATTTACTAATGATGGGGAAAATTTTTCAAAACGGAGGATATAAAACCGGTTATGTAGGCAAATGGCACCTTCCCGTTCCCTCTGCCAAGAAAAGTCAGCATGGTTTTGAGTACATCGAAAACACCAGTTTTCAGGATTACAACGATGCTGCCACACCTTCCTTTTGTGCTCGTTTCATTAAGGAAAATAAAAACACCCCATTTCTTTTGGTTGCCTCCTTTTTAAATCCCCATGACATTTGCGAATGGGCGCGCAACGAGGATCTGAAAATGGATGTATTAGAAAAAGCGCCACCAGCCGATCAGTGTCCGCAATTGCCGGCCAACTGGAAAATCCCCGATTACGAACCTAAAATTGTCCGTGATCAGCAAAAAGTAAGTTTCAGAACCTACCCGACCGTAAACTGGACAGCAGATCAATGGCGCCAATACCGCTGGGCTTACAATCGCTTAGTTGAAAAAGTAGACAGTTACATCGAAATGGTACTCGCCTCTTTGAAAAAATACAACATCGAAAAAAATACGATTATTATTTTCACAGCAGATCACGGTGACGGATATGCCGGACACAGTTGGAACCAAAAACAGATACTATATGAAGAATCCGCCAAAATACCTTTTATCATTTCAAAAATAGGCGAATGGAAACCGTGCACCGACAATCTTCTGGTTTGCAACGGCACAGACGTTATTCCAACCATTTGCGGCTTCACCGAAATACCAAAACCAAAATATTTAAAAGGAATTGACCTCAGTAAAAGAATAACCAATCCATCAGAAAATCTGCGTGATACTTTGGTTATCGAAACCGATTTTGCCGATAACGAAGAGCTCTTAAACATTAGCGGACGTGCTGTCATTACTCAAAATCTCAAATACATAGTGTACAACAAAGGCGACTTAAAAGAACAGCTTTTCGATCTCAGCACTGATCCCGGAGAAATCACCAATCTGGCCGTCAACAAGGCATACAAAAAAGACCTAATGGCCATGCGTCGTTATTTAAAAAAATGGTGCAGAGAGAACGGAGATTCATTTCAATCCGGATTATAAATTGGTCTAAAGAAAAAATAATATGATTCAGAAAAAAATATTCTCATTAGCCGCATCACTTATATTGTTGCCTGCTTTTAGTCAACAGCCATCGGCAATTCTAAAACTGACCGCCGAAAAGCTGCATTCAAGAGTGCGCGAATGGCCCTATCCTGTAAACGGAATCACGGTACCCACCAATGCTCCCGCTCTGCTTTGGCCGGGAACCAACGGCAAAAAAATGGTAACCCCAATGGAAAGTGGGAGTGATATTCCTGAAGATCCTAATATTGGCAATATACGTTACAAAGTAATGCTGGCAAGCGATACGAACTTTAGTAAAGACCTGCTCACCAGTTCCGAACAGCGCTGGGCAGTTTATCCCCTGCATCAGAGTTTAAAAGCCGGAAAATGGTACTGGAAGTATGGTTATGCTTTAAAGGGCAGCAATCAATGGACCTGGTCTCCGGTTTATGATTTCGTTGTGGATGCGAAATATGCTTCCCAAAAAGTATCGCCTCCAATTGCGGAAGTCCTTAAACGAAACGAAGGCGCACACCCTCTTTTGTGGGACATGAACCGTATTGGAGAAGACTTTTACCGCAACAATCTGAACAATCCCGAAGCTAAAAAATTTATTGCTTTCGCAGAAAAGCTAATGCTGGCTCCTCTTCCCACAGAGAAACCGCAGAGAGTAATTGATACCACAGGCAAAAATCCGTTAGAGAAAAAAATTATTATAGAAAGAATGTATCACGGTTTTGGAGATGCTGTTGGAAACCCTGTTCGAAATTTATGTATCGCCTATCAGCTCACCAAAGACAAACGCTTCATTTTAGATGCCAAACGCAGAGCCTTAAACATCGCCGGTATGAATCCTGACGGATTAGCAACCGGTGATGATTTTACAAGCGGTGCCGTACTGGAAGCCTTGGGATGGTTTTACGACAGCGGTTATGATTTTTTAACTCCTCAGGAAAAAGAAACCTTCAAAAACATCATTACGATCAGAGCCAAAAGGGTTTACGACCATTTGCCCAATCGTTTTGAGCTGCATGTAAGCGACAATCATGTTTGGCAAATCACCTTACGCAACCTTGCCATCGCAACCGTAGCCGTAATTAATGATGTTCCGGAAGCCAAAGAATGGCTTGCCTACATGTACGAAGTCTGGTCGGCGCGTTTTCCGGTCTTGGGCACTACCGATGGCGGCTGGCATGAAGGAAACGGTTATTTCAGAGTCAACTTTAAATCGATTGTTTACCTTTCGCAAATGTTTGGTGATTTTAGCGGTGTCGATTATTTTCAACTGCCCTGGATGCAAAATCTTCCATATTACATGCTGTACACACATCTAAACGGTGCCGCGAGTACCGCAATTGGTGACATGTGGGAAAACATTCCGTATATCGTAAAAGGTGAAGCATGGTTTGCTGATGCCCTGACGTACCGAATGAATAATCCTTATCTGAACTGGTATGTGGGAGAAATCAAAAGAGACTATCCGTCCTATTATCATGGCACCGATGATTTTTTATTCTTCAGGTTATTGAATTACAAACCGAACAGAAACTTACCCGCTGTCTCTCCGGAAAAACTGCCTAAAACACGCAAATTTGCTGATGTTGGCGTCGTAGCCATGCACGAAAATCTGTCAAAAGCCAATACTACCCTGAGCAGTTATTTGTTCAGCAGTCCGTTTGGTTCTTCCGGTCATGGTCATGCTTCCCAAAATGCTTTTACGATTAATTATAAAGGAAAAGTCCTCTTTGGCGGAACAGGCTACTACAGTAATTTCAGCGACAAACACAATCTTTTATACTACAGATCCTCAAAAGCTTATAACACTATTTTAGCCGACAGTCTGAATCAGAAAATTGGAGAAGAAGGTTACGGATGGATCCCAAGAGCTCTTTCCGGTCAACACATTCAGTACGCTTTAGGAGATGCCAGTAATGCTTATGGAGACATCAAAAGTGATTTCTGGCTGAACAGATTCAAACAAATAAACGTAGTACCCAATAAAGCAAACGGTTACGGAGAATCGGGTGTGACCTTGTACCGCAGACATATGCTGCAACTGGAAGGCGGCTATATTCTTTTGTATGATGAACTGGAAGCTAAAAATCCCGTAAAATGGACTACTCAGTTTCATTGTCCGTATTATACCATCGAGGGGCAAAATTCGACGAATGCCAAACAGCAAAACTTCACGGTACAAACAGATTTAGGAAATGTAAACGCCAGTATTTTTGCCAACAGTCCGCTAAAAATGGCTGTACACCATCAATTTTACGAAGCCGCTGTCAACTGGAATAAGGTAACCAACGACGAAGGTCAAATCAAAGAATTTAAAGACCAATGGCATGCCGGAATCACTTCTGAAGCCAAACAAAAATTCAGATATTTAACCATCATACAAATAAAAGACGGCAAAACGGGAGTAATCAAAACAAGATCAGACAACGGTGGTTTATCACATTTTCAGGTGGGCGACTGGGACATACAGGTACAATTGGACGGCGAAAAACCCGCTGCTTTACAAGTTACCGGAAAAACTGCAAAATCATTATTTAGCTATGGAAGTTTACCCATTACGTTTGAAGGTAAAGCATTTTCGCCTAAAGTTACAGGAAGTTCGGTCTTACTGGAAATGAAGGATTCCAAAATAGACCAACAGGAAGCAATAGACGAACTGCCTGATGTAGCCAAATACGACAAGAATTAAAAACGAAAAAGACGTTTGCATTTTCTTTAATTTTAGAGTTGAATTACCCAATGGAGGTCAAACACAATTCTTTCCGGCTTAGAGAAACACAGACAAAAATAATTATAATTGAAACTTTCATGAAGAAAACGATTGCTATCCTTGCGCTTTTCTATCTCATGCTTTTTACTGCTAAAAACGAGGCTCAGATACAGGACCGCTATTTCCGCACCATTTCGGTTGATAAAGGCCTGTCTCAAAGTTCTGTTTTTGCCATTGAGCAGGATACACTGGGTTTTGTCTGGATAGGAACTCAGGACGGACTGAATCGTTATGACAGTAAAGGTTTTAAAGTGTATCGTCCCGTAAGGAATGTTAAAAACAGTTTGCAATCGTACTACATCCGAAGCTTGTTTACCGATCATAAAGGACGATTATGGGTGGGCGGTAATCAGGGGATTAGTGTTTACAATTACAGTACCGACAGCTTTACCAATTACAAGCTTCCGCGAACAATTGGCGAATGGTACATCTCGTCGATCACAGAAGATCCTGCGCATAGAATTTGGGCCACCTCGATTACCGGAGAAGTCTTTGTTCTGAATCCTGAAGGACAGAATTTTTCAGTCCTCCGATTTAACGCCTCTTCACACGAAATCAAAAAAATTGCCTATATCGGCGTTTGGCAAAAACAAATCATTCTGGGAACAGATGTTGGTCTGTTTAAATTAAATCCTAACACACATCAGCTTATAAAAATTAATTTAGGCCTAAAAAAGCCGTATATCAATGCAGTTTATGTTGACGGCAAAAAACTATGGATCGCAACCGAAGGTGAAGGACTAATTTGCTACAATGCCGAAAATGGTCAGACCTCTTCTCTGCTCCACACCGCCGGAGCCAAGAGTATTGCAGACAACAACATCAGATGTATTGGAAAAGATACGGAAGGAAACATCTGGCTCGGTACTTTTAAAGGACTCACCATTTTTAATGCTAAAACCAACTCTTTCAGTAATTATTACCATCAGATCGCACAGCCTTATACCATCAGTCAAAACTCAGTTCGCTGTTTCTTTAGAGACAAACAAAACGGAATCTGGCTGGGAACGTATTACGGAGGTGTAAATTATTATCATAAAAACGATATTAAATTCAATCTGTTAAGTCAAAACTCAGGAAAACCTTCTTTGAATGATGAGGTAATTGGTGCAATCAAACAAGATTCAAAAGGCAATTTCTGGATTGGAAGCAATGACAAAGGTGTGAATTACTGGAAAAAAAATGCCAATACCATCAGCTATTTTTCAAATAGCGAAAACAACCCAAACAGCTTAAGTTCGAACAATATCAAAGCCATTGAATTTGATGATACTGGGAATGTATTAATTGGTACCCACAACGGCGGATTGAATCTACTTAACCCTAATACCGGTTTTGTACAGCGTTTTCGCCACAACGAAAACAATCCCAATTCCATTGCAGGCGATTTGGTTTACAGCCTGTTAAAAGATTCAAAAGGCCGTATCTGGGTGGGCACGCGATCAGGATTGGACCAGTTTCATCCCGAAACAAAATCGTTTACACACCTTCATTTGGACAAAGCCGGAAAGCGGCTGGCATCAGATGATATTACTTTTCTTTTTGAAGACAGCAAACACCGAATCTGGATTGGAACGACCAATGGCGTCACGCTTTTTTACCCGGACACTAATCTGTTTGCCGCTATTGGTCACGGCAAATTAAGCGATGATATCATCAATTGCATAACCGAAGATCCAAAACACCGAATCTGGATGGGTACCCGAGAAGGATTGCGATTGTATGATGAAACTCAGGAATCTTTCAAAAATAGTAAAGCCCGAAAAGATTTCGTTAAAGAAAACATTTACGGCATCCTTCCGGACGACGAAGGAAATTTATGGATTTCAACCAACAGCGGCTTAATCAAATTTAATCCCGACAAAGGTTCTGTACAGACTTTTGACGAAAGTGATGGTTTGCAGAACAAACAATTTAACGATTATGCCTTTTGCAAAGCCAAAGACGGTATGCTGCTTTTTGGCGGAATCAAAGGACTTTCTTATTTCTATCCGACTATTGTAAAGCAGCAGCTACTCCCTTTAAAATTAAGTTTTACCGCTTTAGAAGTACTGAATAAAACTGTTGCCGCCGGTGATGATACCGACATACTCGAAGGACATATTGACCAAACCGACGAATTGGAAATTGGACCTGAATACAAACAGTTCAGCCTCTTTTTTAATACGTTTAATTACATTTCTTCCAATCGAACGTATTACTACTACAAACTGGAAGGAATCGACAAAGACTGGCAGCGAACAGATGAGCTTAAAGTAAGTTACAGCAACTTATCTGCAGGAAACTACAACTTCCAGATCAAAGCCATTGGACCGAACGGAGAAATGAGTGCTGTTCGAAACTTAAAAATTGTTATACTTCCGCCCTGGTATAAAACCATCTGGTTTTCATTGTTATTACTAGCCATCATTGGTACCGCAGCTTATATTGGTTTTAAAATTATAAAAGAAAGAATAAAAGCCGTTCAGCAATTAAAACTGGAACGCATCGATAAAGAACGCGCCAACTACATCAATCAGGTTAAGATGGATTTCTTTACCAATGTTTCTCATGAACTAAGAACTCCTTTAACCCTGATCTTAGCACCTCTTGAAGAACTTTTAAAAATGCCTTTTGCTGATAAGATCTCCAAAAAGAAACATGAACTCATGTTTATCAATGCCAAAAGACTGTACAATTTGGTCGATCAGCTTTTTGAGTTTCGAAAAACCGAAATGGGTACCCGACAATTAAAGGTAGGCAAAGGGGATATTGTAAGCTTTACACAAGAAATTTTTGAGTCTTTCAAACCGCTCTCAGAGAAAAACAGCATTCATTATACTTATCATTCCGAAGAACCACAATTGTCGTTCAATTTTGATAAAGATGCGATGGAAAAAATCCTCTTCAATCTTTTATCCAACGCTTTTAAATATACTAAAACCGGGCAAAGTATTGCTGTGACACTATTACAGAAAAAGGATACAGTACAAATAAAAGTCGCTGACACGGGGGTCGGAATTAGTGCTGAAGATTTATCGAAGGTTTTCGACCGTTTTTATCAGGTAAACAATCGCGAAATGAATTTGGGTTCCGGTGTTGGTCTGGCCTTTACCAAACGTCTGGTCGAATTGCATCACGGCGAAATTACCGCCGAAAGTAAAATGCAGGAAGGAAGCAGTTTTACGGTCACCATTCCAATTTCAGATAGTGTTTATAAAAACGATCAGCATGTGGAAGAATCTGCTTATGACCTCGCAATCCTGTCAGACAACGACCTTGAAAATGAAGATGCCTTACTGCCGGAAGAAAATGAAATCATTGAAAAAAATCAACCGGTTAAACTTCTTATCGTTGACGACAACAAAGAAATTTTAGATTATCTGCAGGATTATTTCAGTAAAATATACGAGGTTACCGTAGCTCATAACGGACAAATGGCACTGGAACTTTTGGAGATCCAGCCTTATGACCTGATCATAAGTGATGTCATGATGCCCGAACTGGATGGTTTACACTTTTGCAAACGCGTCAAACAAAACATCAATACTTCCCACATTCCGCTGATGCTGCTAACGGCACGAACCGAAACCAGCCAGCAGATAAAAGGACTCGAAATGGGTGCCGATGATTATATTACCAAACCCTTTTCGACACCTTTGCTCGCCGCAAAAATCACCAATCTGTTGCGCTCCCGTAAAAGACTGAAAGAATATTATGCGGTTGGAAAAGAAATGGTTCCGGAAAATATTGCTTTTAATACTCTTGATGAGGAATTTCTAAAACAGGCTATTCGTATCGTGGAAGATCATCTGGCAAATTCTGAATTTTCAGTGGATCAGTTTAGCAGAGAAATTGGCATGAGCCGATCGAATCTGTATTTAAAATTAAAAGCCATTACCGGAGAATCGGCTATGGATTTTATCAAACGAATCCGATTTAAAAAAGCAGTCGAATTGATGCAGAGCAAACGCTATACGATTGCGCAAATCACGTATATGTGCGGCTTTAACTCTCCTTCTTATTTTTCAACAGCCTTTAAACAGCATTATGGCTGTATGCCAAGTGAGTACTTAGCCAAAATCGACGATACCAAAGAATAATTCAAACGACACAAACTACTATAAATGCAAAAAGAAAAAACTATCCCTTAAAAACCCTAATGTTATTGCATTAGAAATCCTTTAAGCCATTTCCGAATTTCAATTTTAGAAATCAAAATCTCGTTCAGATGAAACCTTCATTTTAGAACGGGACGGCCAAAACTATGTCTTAACGGAACACATTTATTAGAAAAAAGCAGCCCGCCATACAACGTTTAAAAATTAAAATGCCCTTTATGAAAACAATTCAATTCTTTCTTTTACTGGCTTTCATTGCACCCTTTACCGCCATCGCACAAACCAAAGCAACAGTTACGCTTCACAATACATCAGCCTTAGACCGTAAAGAAACTGTGATATCCATCAATTGGAAATCTTTGCTTTCCTCCTATTCGCAAATAGATACGGCCAATTTTATAGTACTGAACAACAGCACCAAAAAACAAATTCCTTATCAACTGGAACATCATGGCAATCGCGCCATTCAAAATCTGTTGGTACAGGTTGATCTAAAAGCTAAATCATCTCTACATCTCACAATACAAAAGGGAAAACCGGAACCTTTTGCTGTCAAAACCTATGCGCGTTATGTCCCGGAACGTCTGGACGATTTTGCCTGGGAAAATGATAAAATTGCCTTTCGTGCTTACGGAAAGGCGCTCGAAAAAACAGAAGGTGATGCTTATGGTTATGACGTTTGGGTAAAACGAACCGATAAACTCGTCCTGAACGATCGCTACAAACGCAACGATTATCATATCGATCATGGCGACGGACTGGATTATTATCATGTTGGGCACACCCTAGGCGCAGGAAACATGGCTCCATACGTAAAAGATACTATTCGATATTCAGGCAATTATCACCAATGGAAAATTTTAGACAACGGACCCCTCCGCACTACTTTTCAACTAACTTATGACTCCTGGAATGCCGGTGGAATCCCCGTTAAAGCAACGAAAATCATTTCTATTGATGCCGGTTCACAACTCAACCGAATTGAAAATACGTATACATTCGAGGATAAAAATCCTTTAGCGGTTGTAGTTGGAATCATCAAACGAGAAAAAGCCGGAGTGCTTTCTTTAAACGAACAACAAGGTATTATGGGCTATTGGGAACCAATTTTTGATAAAGAAGGTACCACCGGAGTGGCCTCAATCTTAACAACACCTGCAAATGCCATGTGGGTCACCAAAGAACAATTACTTACCCAAACCACCGTCAGAAGCAATGAAGCTTTAGTGTACTACACCGGTGCGGTCTGGGATAAAGCGGGAAAAATTACCTCGGCCAAACAATGGTTCAATTACCTGGAGCACTTTAATGAAGAGCTTAAAAACCCTTTAACGATCAGTGTAAAAAAATATTAAAACAACTTTAGGCAGATTCTTTAACACATAAAAATAAGTTTACTTGACGTATAAAAAACGTTACACTCCAAATAAACCGCAAAGAACTATGAGAAAGAAATGGATTTCTTTTTAGCATTCTTTTAGTTTCAAAAAATCTATGTCTCTATGTGTTTAAATAAACGAACAAGACGATAATAAATTAAAATTACTAATCACCAAAAACAAACAAAAAATGTCAATTAACTTATTTGATTTAACGGGAAAAACAGCCCTCATTACCGGAGGAGTTCATGGTTTAGGAATGGCAATGGCCAAAGGACTGGGACATGCAGGAGCAAAAATTGTAGTAAACGATCATTCCTCACAACAAGCAGTTGATGATGCAATTGCTGAATACAAATCAGAAGGAATTGAGGCTTTCGGGTATCTGTTTGATGTCACAGATGAAGCTGCTGTAATTGCCGCTATCAGCAAAATAGAGGCCGAAGCAGGACCAATCGATATTTTAATCAACAATGCCGGAATCATCAAAAGAACCCCAATTATAGAAATGGAAGTTGCCGATTTTGAAGCGGTAGTAAAAGTAGATTTGACCGGTCCTTTTATTGTTTCAAAAAATATAGTAAAAGGCATGATCGCACGCGGAGGAGGAAAAATCATCAACATGTGTTCAATGATGAGCGAACTGGGAAGAGACTCCGTGAGCGCTTACGCTTCTGCAAAAGGCGGACTAAAAATGCTAACCAAAAATATGGCTACCGAATGGGCTAAATTTAACATTCAGACCAACGGGATTGGGCCAGGTTATTTCGCCACAAGTCAAACGGCGCCCATCAGAGTAAACGGAAACCCTTTTAATGAATTTATTATAGGCAGAACTCCTGCAGGCCGTTGGGGAAATCCGGATGATTTACAGGGAGCCGCCATCTTTTTAAGTTCAAAAGCAAGTGATTTTGTAAACGGTCATATTGTGTATGTTGACGGCGGAATATTGGCAACAATAGGAAAACCTTCAAACGAAGACTAATACTTTCCCTTTGGATAATCCCTTAAAAGGTCAAAACTAAACTAAAATGATAAAAAGTAATATTGATAAAGCGACGGGTTTTGAAAAACGATTTGAAAACATCGATACGGTTGTTTTCGAAAATTCAACCGAAGCTTCTAAAGCAGTCGCTCAACAAATTGCAGCACTTATTCAATCCAAACAAAAAAACAACGAATCTTGTGTATTAGGCCTGGCAACCGGCTCTTCACCAAAAGGACTGTATGCCGAACTGGTTCGTTTGCACAAAGAAGAAAGTTTAAGTTTCAAAAACGTAATTACTTTCAATCTCGACGAATACTATCCAATGGAACCGGATTCTGTGAACAGTTATGTTCGGTTTATGAAAGAATTGCTGTTGGATCAGATAGACATCTTACCCGAAAACTGCCACATTCCCGACGGAACACTATCCAAAGAAGAAATCGCTGATTATTGCTACGAATATGAAGCTAAAATTGAAGCTTTGGGCGGAATCGATCTGCAGATTCTTGGAATCGGAGGAAACGGTCATATTGGATTTAACGAATCGGGATCACTACAAAACTCAAAAACGCGTCTGGTGGCTTTGGATCACATTACCAGAGTAGCAGCCAGCGGAGACTTTTCCGGATTGAGTAATACCCCCCGAACTGCCATTACACTTGGAGTTAAAAAAATAATGGAGGCCAAACAGGTTATTTTAATGGCCTGGGGAGAAGGAAAATCCAACATCATTAAAAAATCGGTTGAAGGAGAAGTAACCAATCAAATTCCTGCTTCTTTTTTACAGGAACACAACCATGTCGTTTTTGTACTGGACAAAGAAGCTTCGTCAAAACTAACGCGTATCAACAGACCCTGGCTGGTTGAAAAAATCATCTGGACCGATAAACTGATTCGAAAAGCGGTTTTAGGGCTGGCTCTCGATTTAAAGAAACCAATTTTAATGCTTACCGATGCCGACTATATTGAAAACGGAATGAGCGATTTACTGGCCGATTCAGGTCCGGCTTATGATATCAACATCAGGATTTTCAATAAACTTCAAAATACAATCACAGGTTGGCCCGGCGGTAAACCGAATGCTGACGACACTCACCGCCCGGAAAGAGCAGAACCAATCCGAAAAAAAGTATTGCTTTTTAGTCCACATCCGGATGATGATATTATCAGCATGGGCGGAACTTTTATGCGTTTGCAGGAACAGGGACACGAGGTACATGTGGCCTATCAAACCTCCGGAAATATTGCTGTTGCGGATGATGAAGCCTTGAGGTTTGCCAAATTTGTTTGTGATTACAATGACAAATTTAAAATACAAAGTACCGAAGCCGAAAACATCTGCAAAAAAGCGGAACACTTTTTAAAAAACAAAAAAGCCAGTGAAATTGATATTCCGGAAGTTCGCTATTTAAAAGGATTGATCCGAAAAGGAGAAGCGCGTGCCACCAGCCAATTTGTAGGTTTACCGGAAGAACAGATTCATTTTATGGAACTACCTTTTTACGAAACCGGAACGATTGAAAAAAAGCCTTTGGGTAGTGAAGATATTCAACTCACCATAGATTTAATTGAAAAAATCAAACCGCATCAAATCTATGCAGCAGGAGATTTAGCCGATCCGCACGGAACTCATAAGGTTTGTCTGGACGCAATCTTTGAAGCTGTAAAAACATTAAAACCCAAAACTTTTATGAACGATTGCTGGGTGTGGCTCTACCGTGGAGCGTGGCAGGAATGGGGAATCGATGAGGTAGAAATGGCCGTACCCATGAGTCCCGATCAGGTATTGGCAAAACGCCATGGAATTTTCAAACATCAGTCGCAAAAAGACGGTGTTGTTTTTCAGGGAAGCGATGCCAGAGAATTTTGGCAAAGAGCCGAAGACCGTAACAGCGAAACGGCTCTCTTGTACAATCAGCTAGGTTTGTCGCGTTATGCCGCAATGGAAGCTTTTGTGCGCTGGCAGTTTTAACTTACTAATTCAATCATACCTTTATTTTGTTCAAAAATTGACAGATTATAAAATCGTCAATTTAAAAAGAAGCCTTCTCAGATTATTTTTGGGGAGGTTTTTTGATTTTTCAAAAATAATGATGCTTTTGATATATACCATTCCTACGGAATTCAAATGTTGCGTTATGGATCTATTTTTGGACGGATTAAAATCCATCCCTACAAAATGGATCGAGCCGAAGGCTCTTTTCGAAAACTCAAAAGAGCAATACATATCACAACAATGAGTTTCGATCCGTTGAAAAAAATACAACATCAAAAATCCAAAAAGTTCCGGAGGAACGGCAAATATTGTAACAACGGATTTTAATCCGTTGAAAACAAATCGACAACACAGCATTTGAATTCCGTAGGAATGGCACATATCAAAAATAATTGGTAACTTTTCAGACCATTTCGAGTCAAACCTATTAAAAACCAATGACAACAGATATTATAGAATTAAATGATTTTATTGTTTTAATCGAACAATCGAATACCTCTAAGACTTTCATACAGCAATGTGAAATTGACGGAGATGCTGTTGGCTTTGCCTTTTATGGCTCCGGAAATGTCGAACTGGAAATCAAACACAACAATCAGACTAAGTATCTGACCAATACAACCGGGCTCGCTATTTGTTTTTTTGGCAATCAAAAGGTCGAGTTCTCTCATAAAATAGAACCTGACAAACCGCTGCAATCCATTAGCATCTTCACCAAACCAAAACATTTACATTCCCTGCCTCAGGCCGAGAAAGAGATTTTCGAAAATTACCTTCCCGAATTATTAAATCCGCAGGAACATTTTGTACAAGGCCCTTCTTTTTATATGACTTTGGAAATGCAGGTAGCGGTTCAAAAGATTTTCAATACCACCTACACCGGCAATACGAGATTATTGTTTTTAAGAAGTCAGGTCAACGAACTTTTGGCTCACTTCTATGCATTGCTCGCGACAGGTACCAAAATTGATCTTTCGGAAATTGATAAAAACAAGCTTTTCAAAGCAAAAGAAATTGTAACCAACAGCTATTCAAAACCACCATCAATCACACAATTGTCGCAAATGGTAGGTTTGAACAGTAACAAACTAAAAAAGAATTTTAAAGAGCTTTTTGGTATTCCTGTTTTCAAATACGTTCAGGAAGAAAGACTGCACAAGGCTTACGAATTGCTGCGTGACAACGAAAAAACAGTTCAGGAATCGGCCTGGGAAGTGGGTTATGACAGTCTGAGTTCGTTTTCGAATGCCTTTCATAAAAAATTCGGTATGCGTCCAAATGAAGTTCGGCAGCAATTCTTTTCAAACAAATCATAATTCTTTTGCGACAAATGAATCCGTTTTAATCTGAACACCTTTGTATCAGCAATCATTTAAAAAAATACTGATATGAAAAATACCAAAATTTTAGTTCTGGGTTCTAATGGAAAAACAGGACGCAGAGTAGCCGAAAGACTGGCAAAAATGGATAACGTTGAAACTCGTTTGGGATCCAGAAACGAAAAAATACCTTTTGACTGGGAAGACTCTGAAACCTGGCCTGCTGTTCTTCAGGGAATCGATACGGTTTATATTACTTTTCAACCCGACCTGGCCATTCCTTCAGCGGTGGAAACGATTCAGAATTTTACTGGTCTTGCCACAAAACTTGGGGTACAGAAAATGGTTTTACTTTCGGGAAGAGGTGAAAAAGAAGCACAGCTTTGTGAGGAAATCGTAAAATCGACTGCTAAAAACTGGGCCATTATTCGTGCCAGCTGGTTCAATCAGAACTTTAGCGAAAGTTTCTTTTTAGATCCGATATTAGCTGGGGTTGTCGCCTTACCAAGGGCTGAAGCACTGGAACCCTTTACCGATGCCGATGATATTGCCGATGTGGTTACTGCCGCTCTTTTAGAAGACAAACACAACGGACAAACTTATGAATTAACCGGTCCGAGGTTATTGACGTTCCAACAAGCTGTAAATGAAATTGCCGAAGCCAGTGGCCGAAATATCACCTTTCAGGGACTGTCGTTAGAAGAATACAATCAGCTTTTGCAGGAATATCAGGTTCCGGAAGATCATATCTGGCTCATCAACTATCTTTTTGAACAGGTTTTAGACGGTCGCAATTCCAGTATCACCTCAGATATAGAAACCATTTTAGGCCGAAAAGCAAAGGATTTTTCCGCCTACGCGAAAGAAACTGCCAAGACCGAAATCTGGAACTCCTAAAACTAGATTTATGAAATATCTCAGAGGAATACTTTCCGGTTGTATCGTTTGGTTGTGCGTCAGTAGTTCCTTTTATCTTTTAGGAAATATTGCTCTTCTAAAAAATCACTTTTGGATACAAGCCTTAATCGTTATGGTGCTTATTATTTTTTATGCGATTGCGGCTGCCAAATTCTATTATCAGAAAAAACACAACATCAACGGTTTTTCACTTGGAATATTAATGTCGGGAACAGCTTTGTTTTTGGACGTTTTGATCACCGTTCCTTTTGTTGAAATTCCCGAAGGAAGAAGTTACGAGAGCTTTTTCACCAGTCCAATTTTATGGGCACTGGCTTTTATAAACACTTTTTCAGTGTATCTGTATTGGAAGAGAAAAATTAAACCTTGATCATCAACTTCCAATTTAGTAGTACAACAAAAGGCAGGTAGTATGGTTCTAAATACTTCCTTTTATTCGACGCGGATAAAACGGGTTTACTTCGTAAAAACGGGGATGAAAACGGATTCTTTCCGCATTTGAAAGATTTTTAATTTTAAAATCCGTTTTCATCAGTGTCTTCGCGATAGCGAATCCGTTAAATCAGCGTTGAATTAAGATTCAGAATTTTTATTGATCAAGCGGAAACTACTTTTCAATTATAATTCCATCTAAAATGCTTATACACAAAAAAAGCTTGTCCTTAACAGACAAGCTTTCTTATGATTTGAAATCTAAAAATTAAACTTCTGCCATTTCCGGAACCGGAGCAGGAACTGGAACATCTGTATCTTTTGATTTCACTAATTTATTGACTCTCCAAATCAAAAATATAGTCGAAAGTGTAATTACCGCAATTACATATCCTAAAATATCATAATTTTCGAGAGGTGATGTTTTTGTTTTCTGATGCACAATAAATCCGGCACAAACCGCGGCAATTCCACCTGCAATTTGCTGCAAAGAAGACGAAATCGACATATAAGCACCTCGATCCTCAAGCCCCGGAATAGCAGTATTTAAAGTTGTGGCAGGAATCATTCGGCTCATGATACCCATAAACATAATCATAGTAAGCACTACGATCTCCCATAATGGCACCGGACCAAGATTGGTGTAAATGATAACCATAATAACCGAAAGTACAGATCCGGCGGCAAACAGTTTAAATTTGCTCACTTTATCACTCAATTTACCCACCAAAGGCATGATGAAAAGTACCGAAAGTCCGGTAAAGAAAAAGACCATTGGCAATTCAAGCTGGCTGATATGAATATTGTTGACTAAAAAGGCACTTCCAAACGGCTGTAACATAAAACCTCCAACCGAAAGAAAAGCAATAGACATAAAACCAACCTGATAGTGTTTGTTACTTAGGGTATGCCAAAGATGCAGAAAAGGACTTTTGTCTGACTGTACTTCTAAATGTTTGGTGATTGGTTCCATTTGAGTCATGATTGCAACAAGAATCAATACGGCCAAAACCGCAATCATAATAAAAGCCGAATGCCATCCCCAGTGATTGGCAAAATACAAGCCTACCGGAATTCCTAAAATCTGACTGGAAGCAAATGCCATTTGAATAAATCCCATCACACGTCCGCGTTGGTGAATCACAAACAAATCGGTTACAATGGCCAAAGAAATAGATCCTATAACTCCTCCAAAAAGTCCGGTTACAATTCTTGCCAATAAAAGCATCATATAACTGGTTGAAAGTGCACAGAAAACAGTACCAATAATAAATCCGATGTAAAAGAAAATCAAAAGTTTCTTTCGGTCAAACTTATCTGCAAAACCTGCAGCGAGTAATCCTGAAGCTCCCGCACTAAAGGCGTAGGCAGAAACGGTAAAACCAAAATTTGCCGGTGTCATATTCAGGGTTTTCATTAAAATATCTCCCAGGGGAGAAATAACCATAAAATCGAGTATCACAGTGAACTGCAAAAGCGCTAAGATCGCAATAATGATTTTTTGATGTGTCGAGAAAGCCGGGCTTTCTGTAGTGTTTTTTTTCATTCTTTATAAAATGTATTAGTTTAGTCTAACTCTTGGCATTCGTGGCCAAATGATGTGACCATATTGATAATAGTTTCAGGATGCAATGTTTCTGAAACAACTCTGAGGACGCAATCAACATCTTCGCAGTCAATGCTCCATTGCTGAATATCTGAATGAGTGTCAAGTTTTTGACGGATGGGACAATTGGGGTCTTTGTCACCAATGTTAGTTTTAAAAATATGTATTGTACTTAAATTTGTTTCCATAATTTTTCATGGTTTTAGTCCTTTTACAGTGACCTGAAAGGCTTCTTTCATAATTTCCTTAGTAAGAGTAAAGGGCTTTCCCCCCATGCTCTTTCCTTCAGTATGTAAGTTCAATAAAGTGTACAAAGGCCCGTAGGCAACACTCCAAAAAGCCTCAAATGTCATAGGAATCAGCTCGTTATTGCGCAAGCCGTTGTCTATAAACGTTTTCATAATCCTTCTAAAATCTGCAAACTCCTGAATAGAATCCAGAATGATCTCTGAATGAGGGGAATGTTTGACAATTTCAAAAAATGCAACTTCCTTGGGATACTTCATGGTAAAGTTGGCGCGGTTTTCCCACTGTTTCCATAAACCTTCCTCAAATGACATTTCAGGCGAAAAGTTCTTCACGGTGCTGGTAAAAAACTTCAGCGCGATAATGGCACCTATTTTTTGAATCAAATCATCTTTGTCTTTGTAATAGATGTAGAGCGTGCCAACAGAAATAGAACAGGCCTTCGCCAGCTTGTTCATACTAAAACCCTGAAATCCTTCCTGGACAATCTGGTCAATTGCCATTTCGATTACTAATTTTTCCTTGTCGACATCTCTTGCTCTCATACTGATTATTTTAGAACAAATATAGCATAATAAATGAATGAACATTCTTTTATTTAAAATTATTTTTATGACACATAAAAAAATAGTTATACCAATAAAATTTTCTTTCCGAAAAATTCTATTTCATACGAGATCAAAAAAGGAACGACTTTCAACACATAAGTCACTTAGTAAAAGATCAAACAACCATATTCTTGTAAAACAGTAACGATTGTACTTCTCAAAATCTAACTTAAAAAATAATCAATTATTCCCTAAACAGTACCAATTGTTACACTCCCGAAACTAAATGTGAATAAGTTTTTTAACTTTGTCCGAAATTGCCCCAAAAACAATACTTAAAAATTTATGTAAACAACAACATTTTTTTATATAAACCCAAATTTAACCTACTAATCCTATGAGAAAACCCATTTCTTATTTTTTACCTTTTGTCTTTTTCGCAAGCATATTATTCGGATGCAGCGATGATGATTCAAAAGGTGACAGCTACAAAGCAAATTATTTGCCCGCCATTGATGCGACAACTTTACCTAAAGAAAATAGGCCAATGACCATGTTTGAAGACAATGAAGATCCTTCAAAAATGTATGACAACAAAGACCGTTGGTTCCGTATGAATCAGCTGATGCAAGTAATTCAAAAAGGAAAAGATTCTGTACAAGTTTCTCTTTATTCTCCAGTGGGGCTTAAAGATGTAAAAGTGTATGCAAAATTACCTAACTACGACAAGCGATTTTTACTTTTTGAATTTACAACCGTCCCTGCTTTTCACCGTTCCGCACATCAAATTCCTTTAGTAAACGGAACTCATGACTATCAGCTTGAAAATGGTAAGGCAGTTACTATTGATAAAATTGATGGCTTCTCGTCAGGAGCAATTGAATTTTCGGTAGAATCAACTGATCCTTTATTTGCTATGTTCAAAAAAATCAAATCAACCAGATTTGTTCAGTTTAATGATGCATTTCACAAAAATGAACCTAACAAATTCTCGCCAATGAATCCAGTTTTGGCTAAAGAAGCAATCACGATGATGATTAATTATTCTTACGCTATAAGTCATCCTTTGTATTATGATACGTTCATGAACTTTGATCGATTCAAAAAAGAGCAGGCAGATGCAGCGGGAACGGCAATAAACGGTGCTTTAAACTGGCACGGGAATGCAACAGACACAGATGGCGTTTATGATTATTTGACCAAAACTCAAATTGAACAGGCTTATAATACTTATATTGACAACAGAACTTTGAGCATAGCCATGGTTAATGGTGATGCTGCTCTGGGTGGGGGCACATTAGCCTCACAATGGGAATCCGGTTTTGTTACCGGACACTGGGCTGGTGACATGGACGTTTGGACACACGAATACTCTCACCATTCAGGTTACAGCCACAGCAGTAATTTATGCAACAGTGGCGAAGGTGGTGGTCAACAGGGAATGTTTAGTGCTTTTTATAAGTATTTGATTTATTTAAATGACCTTCCTTTTACAGATCCTGATATATTAAAAGGATATACAAAAACAAGCTATCTAAGTCAATCTTATAAAAAGCCTGTTTTTAAAATTGATCCTAAAAACCCATTTTTAGTAAAATATAAAGGAGAAGGAAAATGGAAATAACCTACAAAACTATCATGAACAAAATACCTTTCTTATTAGTCCTGCTCTGTCTTTTTACAGCTTGTAGCGATGATTCTTCAAACGGAAGTGAACCAACCAAATACGATTATTACTTTCCAACTGAAGAAGCTTCCATCACAGCGGCTCAAATTGGAGCAGGAACAGGAACTTTAGATCCTAAAGGAATTACAATTGCCAACAATAAACTATACGTTTGTAATGGTGACGTACTGGAAGTTTTTGATGCTGTTTCGATGGCTTATATCAAAACGATCTCGGCTTATACTAAAGGAGCGACTACGATTCCGTTTACCAAACTTACTTCGGTTTGTGTAGATAGCGGCCGTCTTTACATCGGGAGTGTCGATTCCAGACTATTTGTACTGGATGAAGTAACCAATGCAGGAATCAATACGGTTGGAAACGGTCAGTGGTGGAATACTTTTGTACACGTTTTTGGTGTTGTGGTTAAAGATGGTTTAATCTTCGTAAAAGAAAAAGAAACCTCAATCAAAGTTTTTCAAACTACCCAAATTACCGATAGCAGTGATTGGAATTTAAAGCCAATTGCCAAGCTAAATACTTTAAACGGCTGGGATGAGGTGTATTCGATGGATATAGATGCAGGCAATCTGGTAGTAGCCGGAAGAGATGCCAAAAGTTACTTGTATTACAACATTGAGGCTATTAAAACGAATGCTGCTGCCTCTTTGACTGAGCCTATAAAACCGGTAACAGCAGTTTTTGCTGCTGCGGAACCTATTGCCATAAGTTTTTCTAAAGACTGGGCTATTACATCCGAAAATATAGGGAGCAATAACTACTTACGTTTGTATCCAAAAGGAGAATTCAAGGATCGCATCTACACTCCAAGAGTAAATGCTCTTGATATCATGGGACAAAATCCATTTGGAAGTATCGTTGGTGTAGCCCAATTAAACGATCGTTTGTATCTATCTGATAACACCAATAAAAAAATCAGAGTTATAAAGCTTAATAAAGCAACAATTGCAGAACAGCCATAATCGTTCTCGCTTTTAAAATATTCGAAACCTCTAAACTTAAAAACTTTAGAGGTTTTTTATTGAAACAAAGTATAATAATCAGAATTGCTTCTCCCATTCTCCATAATACAGATAAGTCCATTTTATTACAACTCTCCAGTGATCTTCGCGTAAACCTTTGCGCACCTGGCGGTTAAAAAACAGCACAAGAATCATACGACTTCATACTCTTTCCTTTTTATATCCCAATTCCTAACATTCTAAAAATAAAAAACTCCCACTCAAATGAGAAGGAGTCCTAAAAAAACAAAGCAATTTCTATTTTTTTAATTACAATATTTTTTTCTAAGCCAATCCACGGGTCAACCAACCTTTTTTATTGGCTGTAACGATAGCATACGGTGTAATCCAAAACAAACTGAAGGTATAAAAAACACTGTACGAATAAGCCCAAAGTGAATCGGCAAAATTATATCTTTTGGTGTAAAATAATACCGGAAAACTCGATACGATTAAAATCGCTAAAAGTGTAGAACTTAAAAACAATATCGGATGTACCGCAATGAAAAAGAACATAAAAAACATAAACGGATACGCCATAATCATTTTCATCGATTGACTCACAAATAAAAGACGTGCTCCAAATTTAGATTCACTTCTAAAATCTGTAAAAACGTATTTTGCCATTGCGATGTTCTCACGTACGTTACTTCTGCTCCATCTGATAAACATCTTATACAATCCCGTATATTCTTCCGGTACATTCGTAAGTACATATGCATTTCTCTGAAACAACACGTGCTGTCCTTGTTTCAAAATCATATTCGTCATCGCACGATCTTCACCAATATCGGATGGCTGCCCCATAAAAGTTTGATTGATCCATTCGTCCAGACAAGAAAAAACCGAAGTTTTTCTGTAAGCAGCCGCTGCTCCCGGAGTACAAAGCACAGACCCTAACTGACTTTCGGCAGAACGCATGAATTCAAAACTCATTACAAAACTCACATTCAGCATTTTTGGCAAAATTGCTTTTTTATTGTTCAGTACATGAACATTTCCGGCTACTGCTCCACATTTTTCATCTACTACAAACGGACTCACCAAGTTCCTTAAAGTATCTTTTTTTACGATCGAATCACTATCAACCGTAACAAAAATCTCTCCCGTTCCCAATTCAAATCCACGGTGCAATGCGTGACGTTTACCTCTGTTTTCAGGTTGCTGAAAAATCGTCAAACGATCTCCCAATTTTATTTTTGCCTGCTGCATCCAGTACCAGGTATCGTCTTTACTTCCGTCATCAACCGCTAATATTTGCATCTTTTGTTCCGGAAAATCACTGTCAGCAAGGCTCATCAAAGTATCCCAAACCAATTTCCCTTCATTGTACGCAGGAACAATCACGGTACAAGTTGGCAACAGCTCATCCGAAACAGATTCAATTGGTTTATAGGTAAAGTACAAGTATAAATTGTACAAGAAAACTCCGGCCTGAAACACAAACAATACACCTGCCAGTATCAGGAAAGGGAATCCCCAGCTTGAATTTATTCGCTCCATCTGAAACTGATCAAAGTCAGATTGCAGCTGATAAGTAGTAAAAGCACCAATAAACAATAGCATGAATGTACTTATCAGTACAAACAAACCCGTCTTACTTTTGGTTCGCTCGCTTATTTTATTTGAAGTTACATTGGCATTACTAATACGAAAAATGGAACTGTTTAAGGCTTGTTGGTTATTAAGATCTGGATTTGAAGTATAAAACTGTTCTGATGTTAAGGTTTCACTTTTCATATGACATTACTTTTGATTGCTTTCTAATGGCTCTTATTTAATTCTTCCCTCCGATGCTACATTTTGATTAATGGAGGGAATTTATACTAATGCCATTTTGCAAGCGTTATGCCATAATTATTCTTTTACTGATTCCTAGATAATTAGCGGTTTTATATCATTTTCAAGTGTGTAATTATTACACGTTTTAGTAAACAGTATACAGTTTTATTGGAGTTTTTGCAGTCTTTGGACGTGACGAAGTTTGGAAATAACGCTTTCCGTAGTTTATTATTGTTGTTCCGACCGAAGTTAAATGATTTTTGGAATTTGGAATTTTAAAATCTTGGAATTTTCGAATATCTTTTCCGAAGCCGTTTCCAGCCATCTGCTCTATCTTTTCCTTGCTAAAGAAGCAAGAAAAAGGATGCCGCTCCTGTCTGGGCTAGGGCAATTGTGCGTACAAGAAGTTTTACGGTACGAAATCAATCGTTCTAATTAAAAAACCATCTAAACCAAATTTTGTTTACTCCAAAGATTATAATATTCCAATCTCTGATCCAACAATTCGAAATGATTTCCCGATTCGACGATCGTTCCGTTTTTCATAACCAATATCGTATCTGCATTCGCAATTGTACTTAAACGGTGGGCAATCACAATGATTGTTTTTCCCTGAGTTTTAAAATTGTCAATAACCTCTTTCACCATTTTTTCAGAGGCTGTGTCTAATGATGCTGTAGCTTCATCCATCAATAAAATATCCGGATTTTTGTATAATGCTCTGGCAATGGCAATTCTTTGTTTTTGCCCGCCTGACAACATCGCACCATTTTCTCCAATCTGTGTTTCGAATCCATTGGGTAATTTCTCAACAAAATCCGTTATTCCCAATTGTTTGGACAGGTCCAAAATTCTTTGAATATTCGGAAACGAATCGCCTAAGGCAATATTCTCAATAATATTTCCGGAAAATAAATTAAGCTGTTGCGGAATAACTCCTATCACTTTACGCAAGCTTTGATAATGAACAAACTGTGAATCATATTCTCCAATATAAATCTTACCTTCTTTAACAGGATACAAATTTTGAAGCAATGAAATTAAAGTGGTTTTTCCGCTGCCGCTTTCCCCTACTATGGCCGTTGTTTGATTCTTTTTGAAAACCGCATTAAAGTTTTTAAATACCTCCAGACGGGATCCATATCTGAAAGAGACATTTTCAAATCGGATATCTCCTAAATGTTCTTTCTGCAATTCAATTTTATTTTCTGTTTCTTCTCTTTCCAAATCCATAATTTCAAAGAGCCGATCTGCCGCAATTAAAGCATTCTGAGCTGTTTTGTTCATGTTGATTAAAGAGGCAACCGGAGACGTAAAATACCCAATCAGCGCATAAAAAGAAAATAATTCTCCAGGAGTAATGGATCTGTCGATTACATAACCCGATCCAATCCACATTAAAACTACAGTAAAGGCCGAAGCTAAAAATTGTGTAGAAGTTCCTGCAAAGATTCCGTTTAAACCTGACTTGTAGGTTGTAAACAACAGTTTAACAAACTTGTTTTCTGTTTTTAAATTAGAGAAATCCTCGATTCCAAATTCTTTTACAGTCCTTACATGGGTAATACTCTCTACTAATTGTGTTTGAAGTTCGGCAGCATTCTCCATAATAGTCCTTTCCACTTTTTTGTTGAATTTATTTAAAACAAAGTAGATCACAGCATAAAACGGAATCACCAGAACAATTACCAAAGCCAGTTTCCAGTAATAGGTAAACATTAATACAAATGAGAAAACGACAATAAATAGATTGACAATCATTTCAATGGCAACTTCGTTTATAAACGAGCGAATTTTTACGGCGTCACTTATTCTTGAAGTAATTTCTCCTATTTGCATGGTGTCAAAAAAACGCTGTGGCAGATGCAGCAAATGTTTATAATACCCCAGAATTAATTTTGCGTCAATTAGCTGTCCGGTTTTCATCACAAAAATGCTTTTTTTCGATCCAATATAGGCTTGCAGCAAGATTATCACAATCATAGAAAGGCTCAATAAATTAAGCAGTTTTCTATTGCCATCTACCAAAACATAGTCCGTTATTTTTTGAATGTAAATGGACATCGCCAGTCCTAAAACGGTAAACAAAATAGCTCCAACCAGAGCCTGAAGTAAGATGGTCTTATGGGGTTGGATTAAATTCCAAAACCTTTTTAAAGGTGCTGTTTTCTCATTTACTGTTTTAAAATCGTCATTGGGAGCAAAGAGAATTAATACCCCTGACCAGATTTTCTGAAATTCTTCGAAGGTATAGTTTTCCATTTTGCCCAAACCCGGATCCATGACCGTAATTTTAGATTTTTCTACCTTATAAATTACCACATAGTGCTGTAACTGTTCTTTGATGACAACATGCGCAATTGCCGGAAGTGGAATTTTATCTAAAGCATCTAAACCGCCTTTAACTCCTTTGGCGGTAAACCCCATTTTTTCGGCACCTTCAATGATCCCCAGAATATTGGTCCCTCGTTTATCGGTATTCGCAAACTGACGTATTCTGGCTATAGGCAGATTAACTTTGAAATGACTTCCAATAGAAGACAGACAAGCAGCGCCACAATCTTTAACATCATGTTGTTTTATTTTTATTGAACTCATTCTACTTATTATTTGCTATTTGTTTTGGATTTAGCCAATTGTCTATTTTGTCAAATAACAAATCAAACAAACTTCTTCGGGTAATGATGTATCTGGCTGTCAAGGTCATTCCTTTAGAAATATTGGCCTTATAACCTGACTTAAGTTGTAAAGTCCTTGAATTTAAGGCGCATCGCACCTTAAAAAAAGCCTGATCGTTTTGCAGCGTAATATTACGATCAACATCAATCACTTTTCCTTCTAACAAACCCCATTGATTGTAGTTGAAGGCGTCTAACTGAAACTTTACTTCCTGATTTTTCCTGATAAGACCAATATCATTGGGAGAAACATTGCACTCAACAATAAGATGATCTGCCGACGAAATGGCTGCAATAGACTGTGAAGCATTTATAAAGGAGCCTTTTTGAATACCTGAATAATTTTCTATAGTTCCGGAAACTGGAGCTAAAACGACATAATTGTTTGATTCCGCATTTATCTTAGCGACTGCTCCATTGAGGTTCTTTAAACGATCTACTAAATCTCTCTTTTGATTTTCCCAGGTTAATTTTTGCTGACTAATGAAACTTTGCAATGCCTGTTTCGACAGACGTAATTCATATTCAAGTTTTTCAAAATCGGCTCTGGCAATAATTTCTTTATCGTATAAAATTTTATTGCGGTTATAATTGATTTGTGCCTGCGAGATTTTACTTTGCAATTCATTCTTTCCGGACTGAAATTTCAAAAGATCCTCTCGTGCCGCAGTAGTCAATAAATAACTGGTTTTATTCTGTAAGAGGTCCGAAACATCTCTGAGCAAAGCTGAAACGGATTTTGATAAGGTATCCTGAGTCCTTTTATCACTCTCCAGATTTTCTTTGGCAATTTTTAAAATTGTGTCCCCTTTTTGTACAACTGCATTATTCTTTAAATCGATCCAATTCACCCGGCCGCTCACCATTGTTGCAACAGGAACATTCTCCGTTTTACTGCGAACAATACCACGACTCTGACTGCTGATATCGAGTTTAATAACCGGTAAAAGCGCTAAAAAAACTATGAAAAATAAAAGGATAACAAAATAAATTGAAAAACTTTTTGTTTTATTTTTAGCAATTAGATTTTCAAGGGTGTTTATTGGATCTGAACTGAAGTTCATGAGATATCGATGTATTACATACAGATTGTTCTGTAAAAATTAGTCTAAAAAAGTAAGCTGTAGATTTTCAAAAAGGCAATAGACATCCCCTTCCTCTTTTTTCAGAAAAAAGAAGTCTTTTGACATTTATAAAAAATAGGGGGAAAAAATTTAAAGTACAGAAAAACCTCAGCGATAAATTTTCACTCTAAAACTGAAAGTAGTTTTATCTTGTTGATTTATCTGCCAATGATACGATGATCTGAAATGAAAAATGATCAAAGTTCTGGTCTAAGGTTTATAAGTTTATTTTAGAATATACCCCGCAACATATCCAATGAAATAGATCGCTATTCCAATCGAAATGACGATATTAATACGTTTTAATAATTTTAGATCGAGGTTCATAAGGCATAATTAGTTTAATAAATAATATAGTGCCTCTCCACATACCATCCCTGCAAAGTAGAATACAACCGGAAAGATTATTAGTGCATAAATTAAGTACGTTATTTCGTTGTCTTTTTTATTCAAAAAAGGCTCATTTGTTATATATAGGTTTCATATTTCTATTTTTCATATTTAAAATAAATGTTTAAAAAATTCTTCAATACTATTCCATTTGTAAAAAATACATAGAAGAAAAATGAAAAGAATTAACTTTTTAGCCACAATCTTAAACTCTTTCTTTTGAATATTTTTAAATTTATCTCTCATACTTTTTATTATAAAAACTCTTTTCCATTCACTTCAGAAATCTCGTTAGTTTTTAACTGGTATATAAAGAAACCAGATATTAAAAAAACTATAGTCGTTACAATAGATCCTTCAAATCCAAATTCCCCTCCGCTTAAAAAGTCAGGCTTCTCAGGATAGTATTGCAAGAGACTAATGGTTTTAATACCACTTATATTACTACCCAATATACAACCAATTGCGAAGTTCCAAAAAGCGTGGATAAAGCTACAGAAGAAGATTGAATTACTCTTTAAATATATCAAACTAAAAAAAACTCCTGCTACCACAATATTGATTAAACCTGTAATATTAACATTAGGGTTAAACAAATGAAAGAAACTGAAAAATACCGAAACTAATATTATGTTCTTAACTGAAACTTCTTTTACCAGTATTTTATAAGGAATATATCTGAATAGAATCTCCTCTAATAGTGCCGAAAGAAATATCAAAATAAAATAACCAACAATTTCAATGTCCCAATTTATTTCATTTTCTACTTTAATCCATTTAAATAAAATTAGAGAAAAATATACAATGAATGGCGTCAAACAGCTAAATAGAGCTAACCAATAGTTACAACTTTTACCAAAAAAATTATTTTTAAAATCGTCATACCATTTTTGCGTTTTAAATAAATATACCGTATAAATCAATTGAGGAAAAAACGTAGCGATCCACATTTTATAACTAAAACTATTTGTCTTAAAATCCTCAAAAGCAATGAATATAAAAGGTATCGATATAAAAGATACAATTAAAAAGGCACGAATATAGAAGTTTATTATTTTTTTCATTTTTTATCAAAATAGCATTATCATGTTGTGATTTGTTACTAGTTAAGGAAAGTAAACATTCATGATAAATATTATACCATTATAAATAGTATGTGCAATTAATGTTAGTAAGAATGCGTTTTTTACACTTCTGCCCTTTACATACAAAATGGCTAATAACATCCCAGCAACAAAGGCAAATAAAAAATAAAAAACATTATAGAGATGCGTTGAGGCAAAAACCAAAGCAGATAGTAAACAACAATACTTGAGTGCCATTTTTCCACTTTTGCAAATTTCAATAACTGCGTATTGAAATAAAACAGTTTCTAGAAGCGGACCTACAATAACAAATAAAACTAGTTTTTCATTAATAGTGTAATTTTCATTAAACCCTCTCCCTAAATCACTATTAAAAAGCTTTGCAATAACGTAAAAAATATAACTATTTAAAAAGTTCAAAATAATTACAATTAATGCAAGTTGCCATTGGTGAAGATTCTTAATAGTTTCTTTTATTTTTAATATCATATATTATTTTATTCAATAAAGAGGCTGTTTTGTATAGCAGCCTCTTTAGATTTTATAAAAAATCGTTTTTTAAGCTATTATTGTCTACCATCTTTGGGCAACTTGCGGCTCAATATCTCGTAAGGAACGATAGAAAGAACCGGCTGCGTAGCCAATTCCATAGGCAACATCTCCCCAAAATCCTCCCGCATCTATTGATACCATTTCACTAAAAGTCAATTCGTTTAAGTTCAAATTATTTAAATTTTCCATTTTCTTTATTTTTTTATTATTTACTAATGACTGGCTGCTTCCCAACCTTCTCTAAATCCTTTTTTAATTTCATCCCAATGATCAATAACTTGACCTAGAACCCATTTCCCCCAACCATTACTGCCGGCTTCAATTGAAAGGAGTTCTTGAGTATTAAGCTCTTCTAATCTTAATTTTTTTAAATCCATAGTTCTCTATTTTAAATTGATTAATACTTATGCGGTTTATTTTTTTACCGCGATCATCAAGTTCTTTTTTAGATTCATTAAATCTTGAATCATTGTTTTGTAATGGCCACTTACATTTAAGAAAATAATCTAATTCCTGCAGTGACGTCTTACTGTAAAAATCATTTCTATTTTTCTTACTTTCAAAACTAGACAAACACATTAACACTTACAAAAATTGAATATCGAAATTCCTGAATTTCGATATCAAAATCAAAAACACCATACAACCAAAAACACAAATAATTCAAAGTCAACACATTAAACAGTGTGATCCATTTTAAGTTTTATTGAGTTTCGTTTCAGCCTTTTAGCAATAAACTATACTTTTGTAAGAAACCAAATAATTATGATTTCTTATACTTCTTAAGCACTAGATTAAATTAATTATTTCATATTTTATTAAATTATCTACTCCCTATCTAGTTGCTTTCAAGCAAATCAAGTTCGAGCTAAAAAGTTCATTCTTTCCTTATTTTAAAATATATCATTGCAAATATTAGTATTTGTATAATCTCATAAATTCTATAAATCCAAACATTTACAACAAAACCAGAGAAATTATATACTAACTTTGGTTCTACTATAGATTTTATCAAATGAATAACTGCCATTGTCAAAAATAAGAGTAACAATATTTTAATTATTTTCGCTTTCAATTTTAAGTTTTATTAACTATTAAATCATTTTAACATATTAAGAGTTGTTTTATTTTCTAAAAAAACAAAACAACTCTATTTCTAAGATAATCTATAATTAAAGTGCAAAAATCGCAACAACACCAAATAAAGTAGAACACTGTTTAACTGTTGTAGCCAATGCCCTTCCCATTCGATATCCCCATTCTTCAGAAGACCCACCTTCAATATTCAGCAATTCAAATTCATTTAATTCAATCAACTTTTCCATAATTATTTAATTTAGTTAAAGATTATCTAAAAATCCATTAATAAATCCCTTAGCAAAACTTAAAGCTTCTCTACCAGCCCATATTGTACCACCTGTAAACGGCAAAACTCCTCCTTCTACTAACTGTACTTCTTGAGCATTAAGCTCTACTAAATTCAATTTTTCTAAATCCATAATTTTAAAATTTAAGCGGTTAATTAATAATTTAAACAAAATCATCTTCCCTAGAATTATTTTGTAAGAACAGACTTACTATACTTATATCTAATAACATTGGAGGGAAGTACTAATTTTTCGAATAACTCCAGGAATATTGAAGTCAATATTTTCTAACTTTTATTTTTCATAGATATAATAATCCCTAAATAGATCTGAAAATCGTTAGATAAAGAAGGCGCTTCAGGAAGAAATCCATTTGTTTTATAGGACATTCCTAAATTAAAATATGCTGATGGTTTTGTATCATTTTCTCCTTTAGAGAATCTCATCGCTAATTCAGATTTTACACCTAATCCGACTTCTTTTTCTTTTGTTCTAAATTCTAAATTTCTTGGTTGCTCCCAAAAATCTATCGACGAATTCAATAAAAATTTATCATCTAAGAAAGAATAATTATGCAAACCAATACCACCTGCTAGAAAAGTATAACTTTTGTTGAAGTACTGTCTGAAATAAGGATTAAGTTTATATTTATCGCTGATCTTTAAGTACGCGTTTTGTTCTATAAAATCGCCGAAAGGCGCCAAAGAATAACTAACCGAAAAATTTCCGGTGACAATATCTGAAATCCTATAATTTCTGCTCTTCCAAAGATTTGGATTTAAAAAATTAACTAATGACATATAACCTATTCTTCTGGCATATGATTTCTCCTCTTTGGTTAAATCCTCTCTTTGCGTATAACGATAAAATTCCATAGAAAGTCTGTGCAAATGCCGGATCATTCCATATACATCATGTCCAACAATATCACGATCAAGTTCATTACTGTCAACTTCTTTAATTTTTGTTTTTGAATCAAAGAAACTGGTTAAATAATAAAATTGAGTAGCCAATTTTCTTATTACATAGTCTGGATAAAGAACTTTATAATCTTCTTCATTAAAACTAAAGTAACTATCAGATTTTCTCAAATAAGCATAATCCGACTCCAATCCGGCTGTATGAAGCCTAATGTAATTGGGAAAGGAGTTATTCCTTAAATTGATAAGCGTTTCATTAGTTACTCCTGTTACTTTAGCCACTAAATTTTTATCCATAAAAGGTTTACTAATACTTCCTATACCAAGTTCAGAAAGTACAGACTGATGGCCTGCTTCATGGGTAATTGCCTGTCCGATTAAAGATGTAAAGATCAATAACCCTCCTGTATATAATTTTTCTTCTTTTTTTGTATTCTGTGAATTATTTATTTGACCACCTATAAAACGAATAGAATTTAGCATTAAATCATTGCTTTGATCCATCGTAAATAAATAAGACTTTCCTTCATATAAATTATAATTATAGTACTTTGATTGAGCACTATTTATAAAAGGCACCACTAGAAAAACAATAAGTATATGTTTCATAAATTATTAAAATATTCTTTTTCTATAAAAATGACTACCACTATTTGAGTTAGATCCAAAAAATATTAAAAATTAAATTCAAATAGTAAATAGTCATTTCTTTAATTAAATATTATTGACTAGACTCTTATTACGATGATAAACCGTATAAAAGCAAAAAAGTTTCTTTTAACATTAATCCAAAAGATCAAGAAGGAAACGTGTTCCCAAGGCTGCTAAAAAAACTAACCCCCATATAAAACCTCCAGAGATTTCCGTTTGTTCTTGGAGAGGCATTTCTGTAACCCCAATTTTGTCTAAGTCTATCATAATCTTTATTTTTTTTAAGTTGTTAACATATACGCAATTGCCCCTATAAGAACTCCTACAAGAATTTCTAGAAGAAACCCTCCTTCAATATCTTCCATTTCTTGAGCATTAAGCTCCACTAACCCTAAATTTTCTAAATTCATGACATTATGATTTAAAATGTTAATTATTATACGGTTTATTTTTCCGCGTCCTTTTTTTTTAGATTCATTACTTTTCGAATCTATGGTGTAGTAATGGTCATTTACATTTAAGAATACAATCTAATTCTTGCAGTGACGTCTTACTGTAAAAATCATCTCTATTTTCTTACTTTCAAAACTAGACAAACACATTAATACTTACAAAAATTGAATATCGAAATTCCTGAATTTCGATATCAAAATCAAAAATATTATACAAAATAAAATACAAACAAATCATTATCAATGCTTTACGAAATTCAAATCGTATTAAGTTTTATTGAGTTTCGTTTCAGCCTTTTAGCAATAAACTATACTTTTGTAAGAAACCAAATAGTTATGATTTCTTATACGCACTACAATCACGAATTTTTACTACTCTTTACAATACCCCTCTACGCACAAAATCTAAAAAAAGACCTTACCTATATCACTCCTTATTTAGTTCTAGAAAAAGAGAATGTGATACAATCACTCACTAATGATCAAACCAAATCCTATTGGAGTATTGGGTTATTATTTCTATTGGTAATTATTGCACTAAGTTTTGGGATCTATCAGTATTTAATCAAAAAGAGACAGTCCTCTCAATTTGAAAAAATAATGGATAAATCATCAAATAATGAAATACAAACCGTTGAAATAAATAAACAGGAAACCAAAACAACTAAACCTGGAATAGAAGGTATTGGTATTAATGAAGAATTAGTTGAACAAATATTAGAAAAACTAACTCATTTTGAACTAACAAAGGGATATTTAGGATCAAACATTACCGTTCAGTCCCTATCTTATACTTTTGAAACTAATAGTAAATATATTTCCAAAGTAGTTAATAGCTATAAAGAAAAAACATTTGTTCAATATATTAATGATCTAAGAATCGAACATGCTTTAGAATCTTTAGAAAAAGATCCTAAATTACAGAAATATACTATTCGAGCGTTGGCTATTGAGTTCGGCTTTAATAACGCTGAATCATTTTCTACCGCTTTTTATAAAAAATCAGGTATTAAGCCTGTTAACTTTATCAAACAATTGGAAAAAACTACTAATAGTTAAATGCATAAAATGACCAATCCTTATTTTATAAAAATTACTCTAACCAAATTTTATTACATCCGACATCGCAAATACTCTAAAAAAAATTACATTTGAAGCTTAATTTATGCCTCAAATTATGATTCGCAACAGAAATCTTATCAGTGTACTTGCTTTACTGGCTGTCTTTTTTTATATCCCAACTGCCTATTCGCAAACTACTCCTCCAAAAACAGAAACCAAATCAAAACTATTTGAAGAAACCACGACAGATAGTGATTATCTGATGGCTATTGAAAAAGCGGGAGAAGTTTTGGAATCTGCTCATAACGATACTGAATTTGATGGAAACAGTCATCGGTTATTTAGCGAAATTAAAGGAACGCAAAGCAAACTCGATCTTATTCTGGCCAGTTTGAAAGGGGCAAACCCAAACGTACGCAATCAACAAATGTATCGTATTGTACTTAAAGAAATTGAGCAGGAACTTGACGAACAAAATACAGCCATAAACTCACGAAATCTGGCACTTGAAAAAATCAAAAGCAGAGTAATTGATTTGCGTAAGGACAAAACTTTGATGGGGCTTTTGAAAGACACCATTCGCCGAAAGCAATTTAAAAGTGAGTTTGCGAATCTGAAAAGAAGATATCT
This sequence comes from Flavobacterium sp. CFS9, assembly GCF_041154745.1. Classification (NCBI taxonomy): domain Bacteria; kingdom Pseudomonadati; phylum Bacteroidota; class Flavobacteriia; order Flavobacteriales; family Flavobacteriaceae; genus Flavobacterium; species Flavobacterium sp. CFS9. Next base: position 556,993 of record NZ_AP031573.1, read on the forward strand.
GAGTACCGACAGTCTGATGACCAAAAATCAAAGTATTTTAAACCATAATAAACGTCTGACAGTTGAAAGAAAAATAGCCGTATCAAATGCCTTAATTACTGTAGAAAGCAAACTGGAAAAATCCGGAATCCGTATGCTTAAAAAAGAATACCCGGTTTTATGGAGTACAAACGATTCTGTAGCAAAAAAGATTGTAGGTAAAAACATTAAAGCCAAAATAATTATTGAAGAAAACGTTGCAGAGTATTACTTAAGTTACCGAGCGGGCGGTTTAATTACACTGGTTTTACTGATGGGATTATTGGGCTGGTATATTTCCCGCAATTTAAAATACCTCAACAGTAATGCACATGCCGAAAACCTGAATCAGTTTAATTTTAAATACTTAAATCGCGGAGTTGTGGTTCCGGTCGCTGTCATTGGTCTTAACATTGCTGTCGTAAGCAATTTATATGCTCCTGCTCTGTTTATCGAGTCAATTCAATTGGTTCTTCTGGGACTTTTAACTGTACTTTTCAAAAACAAATGGTCAGCAATCGCGATGCGAAACTGGTTGTTTCTGGTAGTGCTATTTTTTGTGTTATGTTTTCTGGACTTATTTATTCCGGTTGGCTTTTTACAGCGCAGTGCCTTTATTATAATTAATATTTTAGGAATACGATACGGTTTAGTACAAATTAAAACGTTAAAAGAACAGCTTTATATCAAAGGCTTTTTTAAATGGGCCACCATCATTTTTATTGGTTTAAATGTTTTATCCATTATCGATAATCTTTTGGGGAGAGTTTCTCTTGCCAATATGTTAAGCCTAACCGCTTTTATATCGCTGACACAGATCGTAGCACTAAGCGTACTCTTAAAAATCGTATTAGAGATCATTCTTTTACAAATTTATACCACCCGAATTAAGCGTGGTATCGAAAAGATTTTTGACCACGAAAGTTTGTCCGATACACTAAAAAGACCTTTCATTATTGTAATCAGCTATATGTGGATCGTGGTCATCGCGGCCAATTTAAACATTTGGGAATCCTTGCGTACCGGTTTGGGTTCTTTACTAAGCCATCCAAATACAATTGGAAGTGTCACTTTTACTTTAGGGAATATAGTGTTGTTCTTTATTATTATCTGGGTTGCACACTTGTTACAAAACTATGTAGCCTACTTTTTTGGAGAAATTGACGATGAGAACGAAGAAACCATCAATAAAAGACAGCATTCTAAATTACTCATCACAAGACTTGTGGTTTTAATAAGCGGTTATCTTTTGGCTGTCGCTGCTTCGGGAATGCCATTAGACAAACTAAGTATTTTACTGGGAGCATTGGGTGTCGGTGTTGGTCTTGGACTTCAGAATGTCGTTAATAATTTCGTTTCGGGCATTATCCTGATTTTTGATAAACCCATTCAGGTTGGAGATGTCATCGACATCAGTTCTGAATCTGGCCGCGTAAAATCAATGGGATTGCGTACCACCAAAATCAATGCGCCAAACGGTGCCGAAATCATTATCCCGAATGGTAATCTACTCTCGCAAAACATTACCAACTGGACGTATACTGATAATTTTAAACTGGTAGAAATTACCGCTGAGGTTACAGCTGATGTACTGCCCGAAAAAATCAATTCTATTATTCTAGAGTCACTTGAAGGTATGGCATTGGTCAATACTACAAAAGTTCCTCAGATTTATTACAGTTCTATCTCAGATGGAAAATTCAAATTGCAAATAAAATTCTGGTGCAGCATTTACCGTACTGAAGAAACGATCAGCAATGCGAGACAGGTTCTTTTCAGTAATTTTAAAGAGAAAGGTTTAACGCTGTCAACCTAAAGATCATTCGACTTTCAAATTCAAAAGGAATAAAAAAACGGAAATGACTTTTTAAAGTTATTTCCGTTTTTGTTTTTAATCTTCCGGTGAAGCATTTCACTTATTTACATACTTGTTCAAAATATAACGTGTTACAGGCCGCAACGGACTATTAGTCTCCGGATGTCTGCCGTGTGCATCAAAAAACTCAACTCCATTTGCCGTCTTGGCATACCATATAATCGCTACTCCGTTTTTATCAAAATAAGTCGTCGTATCGCAAACCTTAATCTTTTTAAGATTTACAAGCGTTGGATCTAGTATTTCAATATTAGCAGACTTCGCATACCCTTGTATTTTCAAATCACAATCTACCATTTCATAGTGATCTCCTGACCACTGCATGCATTCCTTATCTTGAAAAGCGAAATAAGTAATTAAACCTAATAAACACAAAACAGCAACGATACCTATAGCAGTCCTTGGTATTCTAACCCCAAGTTTTGAAACAGAATTTCGATTTTTTTCCGCATTTACATTAACAAATGAATTAATTGATGGCTTTATTATTTCAATACCATTTACTTCTTCCTTTCCGCTTATCTTTTCTTTTTCCTTTCTATCCAGAAATTTCCCCAGAATTCCAGAGTCCGTACTTAGTTCCTTTTGTGAATTCAATACTTCTATTTTTTCTTCCTCTTCAATCTGGCCTTCCTCTTCAATTGGATCTCCCTCTTCAATTAGATCATCTTCTTTAAATAACGCATGCATTCTAAATTTAATAAAAGGTCTTTCCCTAAAATCGACCAAAATTGCAGCCATATTTACGGCATCCACATTTGCAGGATCGGTTTCTCCTTTAAAAAAAGTTTCAATGGGTCTGAATTTATCAATTTGCTTATCAAAGCTGTTCTTTTTGTTCACATCAAAAGCCAGTCCTAACAAAGAACTAAAAACGGTTAAATCATCCTGATTTCTGTTTTGTTGCTGAAATAATTCCCAACATAAACTGCGAAGTTTGGCTCTGGTAGGGTTTTCCAAAAAAACAGCATGTTCGCCTTTTTTTTCTGTCTCATATTTCTTTTTAACCGCTTTTTTATAATCTTCAAAAGTATTGTTTGGCATGATATCTTAGGGTTTTTAAGGATTTCTAAATTGGAATTTCAAGGACTTTTACGGAATTATAAGGACTTTAAAAAATACATCGGAATTCCCGGAATTCCTTGTCAATACAGGCTTACAAGCGTCGTTACTTTGCCTCAGAAATTAGTTCCTGTTCGATTTCGCGATTAGAACAAATGTACAAAACTAGTTCAGTTAAAAAAGTGCGGAAAACCGTAAAACGGAGTTTATCCCGGGAAGTATAAATGAAAATTTTACGGCCTACGCACTTCACTTCCCACCAAAATTGGCATCGCCATAACAAGATTCAGAAGAGTTCTGAACGGGCATGCCGCATATAATTTTTAAATCTAAAAACCATGAAAAATTTATATTTGATGGGAGCAATTGTGCTTCTTAGTGCCTCTTTATATTCTTGCACCGCTGACGAATACGATACTGCAAAAACGAATGATAAACCTGCAATACCTGCATATGCTGACGGACCTGGTGACTTACCAATAGTGGTACCGCCGCCACCGCCGCCACCGGCAAAATAATGACAAATTAAAATATCTAATTTACAATTAATTAGTATTTTCGGGGAAAGTAACTTTTATGGTACGATCCCCTTTTTTTTGTTTTATATTTTTCCTCTTTCTTCTTTCCTGTCAAGAGAAAAACATCAATGCTGTTGATACCTCATCCATCAGAAAAGAAGCCATAGATTATCTTAATAAAGGAATGGTTAGTTTTCAAAACAAAAACTTTAATACGGCATTCTATCAATTTAACAAAGCAAAAATTGCCTCCGAAGCTTTAAAAGATAGTGCCAATGTCGTATACAACCTTATTCAAATGGCTTATATACAACAAATTAATGGAGATTATTATGGAAGCAAAGAAACGCTGACCGAAGCTTTACCCTATATTAAAAAGAAAGATGTCTACAGTGCTTCTATTAACAACTTTTTCGGAATTGCAGATAAAGAGCTTTCGCTTTATAATGATGCTATTTTTTATTATCAGGCGGCCTTAAAAGATTGTACGGATGATAGCTGCAAACAGTCTCCTTTAAATAATATTGCAGTCGTTTATATTCAACAGAAAAAATACGATAAAGCGATCCAAATTTTAGAGCCTTTACTCCAAAATGAAACACTGGGCAAAGATCTTGTCAAAAAAGCCGGTATTCTGGATAATCTTGGTTTTGCCTATTTTAAAAAAGGAATGACTGAAAAAGGAATTTTGTTTGTAAATGAAGCATTTGAACTTAGAAAACAAAATAATGATCTCTACAGGAGTATTGAAAGTAATTTACATCTGGCCGAAATCTACGCTAAAACGGCACCCGAAAAATCAAATCAGCATGCTCAGGCAGCATATCAGCTCGCTACACATTTCAATAGTGTTGATGAACGTTTAAGGGCTTTATCCTTTTTGATCTCCAATAATTCAGGAATTAAAAACACACAATATGCCCAAAAGTTCATTTTCTTAAACGACAGTATCATAAAAATTCGGAACAACTTTAAGAATAAGTTTGCCAAAATTAAATACGACTCTAAAAAAGAAAAAGATGAAAATCAGAAACTACGCTTAGAAAAAGCCGAAAACTTACTGTCGCTCCAGGAAGCCAAATACCAACGTTTGTTTTTTATGCTTGGAATGATCGTTCTATTGCTTTCCTTATTGTATTTGAGAAAGTTTTATCAAAACAGAAATCGAATCGGAAAAATAACAGCGGCATACGATACCGAAACCCGAATTGCCAAAGACATTCACGATGAGTTGGCAAATGATGTTTTTAATACTATCACTTTTACGCAAACACAACCTTTGGAAAGTGCCAATGTAAAAGAAAATCTAATCCAAAAATTAGATCAGATCTACAATAGAGTACGCGGAATTTCGAGGGAAAATAATGAAATTGATACTAAAGTAAATTACGCTGTTAACTTAAAAGAAATGCTTTCCACCTATAACAGCCCCAGTACCAATGTCATTATTAATAATATTGAAAAAATAAACTGGGATTTGGTTGACGATATCAAAAAGGTTGCTGTGCATAGGGTTTTGCAGGAATTAATGGTCAATATGAAAAAGCACAGCGAGGCATCAGTAGTCGTTTTGAAATTTGAAAATAATAACAACAAAATACTTATTGAATACTCTGACAATGGTAAAGGCTGCGAAAAAGACAAAATAATTAAAAATGGACTTCAAAATATGGAAAACCGTATTCTGGCCACAAAAGGAACTATTACTTTTGACACTGAGCCACATAAAGGTTTTAAAGTAAAAATAACATTGACTAAATAAATAACTTATGTTTAAAAAAGTACTAGTTGCCGAAGATCTTGATACTATGAATTTAGGAATTGAACAAGTCCTGAAGGATTTAAATATCAATCATTTTCAACAATCAAAATATTGTGATGAAGCCTTTCTCAAAATACGGAGAGCAATTCAGGATGATGAGCCTTATGACTTGTTAATTAGTGATCTTTCTTTCAAGACAGATCATCGCGAAGTAAAAATTGCTAACGGAGATGAACTCGTTCAAAAAGTACGTGAATTACAACCCAATATTAAAATCATTGCTTATTCGGTCGAAGATAAAAGTTACCGCATCAAATCACTTTTTGAAGATGCCAAAGTAGACGCTTTTGTATTAAAAGGTCTCAACAGCATCCAGGAATTGAAAAAAGCGATACACCTTATTTTTACTTCAGATCAAAAGTTTATTTCGCCTGAGGTTGCTTCTGCACTTCAGGAAAAAAATAATTTCGAAATCGATGATTTAGACATACTCATTCTAAAACATTTATCGCTCGGAACTCTTCAGGATGATATCATAGAAACGTTTAAAGAAATGGGGGTGAAACCTAACAGTAAAAGTGCTATCGAAAAAAGAATTTCGAAACTGAAAGATTTTTTCAAAGCCAATAACACAATTCATTTGGTTACCATCACCAAAGACATGGGAATCATTTAAAAACACTTGATTCCTAACCTTTTAAAAGCTCCTTCGGGGGCTTTTTTTATTGCCTGAAGATAAATTTTACGGATTATGGATTTCCGTAAAATACTGTTTTTGATTGGTTTTACTTTTGAAATATTAAACATTAGTACTCATTAAAAACCTTTAAAATCATGAAAAATTATTACGTTAACAACACCGCTCAGTCAAACGGAGATCATGAAGTTCACACAGCTGATTGCCGTTATTTTAAAAGTATTGTCAGTAAAAAATACTTAGGCCAATTTTCTTCCTGCAAACCTGCTGTAGAAGAAGCAAAAAAAACATATTCAAAATCCAATGGCTGTAAAACGTGTGCTGAAGAGTGCCACCAAAGCTAACGAACCATGGGCTTTCGATTTCAAAAAAGGATAAAACTTGGAGGAGGTTTAGGTTTAAACCTCAGCAAATCCGGAATTTCTCCAAGTTTAAAAACAAAAATGGGAACCTTTAGCAGAAACGGTTATTCTGTGAAGACCGGAATATCAGGACTACGATATCAAAATAGCGGATGCATTACCCTAATTGCATTTACAGGAATTATATCATTTTTAATTTTTACCATAAAACATTTATAATCATGGGGTACAGAAAAGGCTACTTTAAAAAAGACGGCACATATGTCCAGGCACATTTCACCAATACAAGATCAAAATCTTACTCAAAAAAGAATAAAGGATGTATGTTAATATTACTTATGTCAATGACATTTGGATTAGCTGCCTCCTGTTCAGAATCATCGGAATCATCGGAATCATCAGAGCCATTGGAATCATCGAATTTACCAGGTACAACCGGAAATTCCTCAAACTCAAACTGTCCTACTAAAACTTGTGCTGATTTTGAAACTTGGGCACAAGCTCAGGCTGCTTATGAAAGCAACAGAAACTGTTACAAAAACCTCGATAGGGACGGCAATGGTAAAGCTTGCGAATCTTTAAAATAAACAACGATAAACAATGATAACATTAGAACTTAAAAGCCACTTTTTGAGATTGTATCAAATGGCATTATCCGACGATCAGTTTAACGTATTAGAACTGCAAATGTTATATCACTTCGCAGACGAACGCGGAATTCCCAGAGAGGAATTGGACAAACTTTTCTTAAATCCAATCAGTACAGAATTAATTGTTCCTGAAGAAGTAAACACAAGAATAGAATATCTGTATGATTTTACAAGAATCATTTGGGCTGATGGAAAAATTACTGAAGACGAGCTCAATATGCTCAAAAAATATTGCCGAAAATTTAATTTTCAGGATGAAAACATTAACGAACTCTCCGATTATCTCATTGATTGTGTACAAAAAAACATCGGAAAACAAGAAATTATTAATCAGCTAAATTCCTAACTAATGAAATCACTTACACAACTATTTAGTTTAAAAAAAGCAGACGATACTCAAACGAATACTCTTGAGGAAAATGAAAATGATCGCGAGCAAATTAGAATAACGTATTATCAAAGCGGGTTTGCGGCCTCAATAAAAGCAACGGGGAAACCAATTGTTCTCAAAGCCTGTTTACAAAATTTGTATATGAGTTTTGAAGACCAGTGCCGAAAACAAAAACTGGAGCAAGACCGATTAAAGCAGCCGTACAAAGAAGAACAGGAAAAAAACAGAACCGAACTAAAAAAGTCGGAAGCGGCCATTGGCATTTATGAAAAAAAAGAACAGGATATCAATGATGAAATCGATCAGATAAAAGAGGAAATAATCGAAGTAAAACGCAACCCGGATAAATACGGAATTGAAGATGGAAAAGGCCTTAAAGCCCAATTCTATATTGGTTTGTTTCTATTACTTCCAATTACACTTTATGTACTCGTATTCTATATTTCGGCATCCTACTCAGCTTTTTTCAAAGAGTTTTCAAATGATAGTCTCACAGCTGCTATTTTTGATGCAAACGCTTTAACCAATTCTTTTGAAGCAAGCTGGCTCGAAGGTGTTTTGGTCATTACTATTCCCTTTGTTTTTATGGGATTAGGATATGTAATTCATATGATACAAAAAGGAAAAGGGATAAAAAACATCTTAAGAATGATCGCTTTATTTGTCACCACCTTTTTATTTGATGCCTTATTGGCCTATCAGATTGAGAAGAAAATATATGAATTTAATAAAACTACAGATTCCGCTCCTTACAACCTGAACATTGCATTAGGTGAAGCAGAATTCTGGATGATCATCTTTGCCGGATTTGTGGTATACATCATTTGGGGCCTTGTTTTTGATTTTGTCATGAAAGAATTTGAAAACATTGATAAAATCAGAGCTTTCATCAGAGGTAAAAAAGAGAACCTTCTCGATTTAGACAAACTTAAAACTGAATATCTGAACAAAATCAATGATTTCAGACAACAGATCGTTACCATTAACGGAAAAATTTCAGAGTTACAATCTAAAATAGATGGTTTTGTATTTCCAGTAAAAGAATATCTTCATTATCATCATCAATACAAAGAAGGATGGTTTCAGGCTATTAGTACTGAAATAGCACTTCCCTACAACGAAAAAAGTGAGTTATTACAGAACTGTGAACTTTCCTCTGAAGAACACTTAAACAGATTAAACTTAGTTGATCCTGATTTTCAACAATTAGTCTATTCTAAAAACTAATAACGATGAAAAGTAGTCTCAACTTAATTGCAATTTCATTATTGCTTATTTCGATTATCTCCTGCAAACAGGAATCTGATAAAATCGAAAAGGAAACCTCATCCAAAAATACCGTATCAGAAAACTATAATATCAGTATCCTTCTTGATTTATCAGACAGAATCAGTCTGGAGAAAAATCCAAATCCAACAATGGAATATTTTCAAAGAGATCTGGGGTATATAAAATCTGCTTCTGAAGCTTTTACACAACATTTAAAATCTAAAAGAATAAGGCAGATTGACGATAAAATGCAATTGTTTTTCAATCCCGAGCCTCTGGATCCTGAAATCAATACAACGGCTAAAAATTTGAGAATTGTTATGGATAAAAATAATGCTTCTAAAAACTTATTGAACTCCATAAATACAAATTATACAGCACAAACTTCTAAAATCTATAATTCTGCCATAAAAGACAATCATTTTATTGGCTCTGATATTTGGAACTTTTTTGACACCAAAGTAAAAGATCAATGTATCAAAAACGGATATAGAAACATATTAATTGTATTGACCGATGGCTATATGTATCATGAAAACACTGTAATAGCCGAAGGAAACAGAACCACTTATGTTACACCTGAATTCATCCGAAAAAACAAACTAAATACCAAAGACTGGAATAAAAAACTACACGAACAAGATTATGGTTTTATTAAAATAGCAGAAAGCTTGCCCAATCTCGAAATACTGGTTCTTGGTATTAATCCGGGTAAAAATAATCCATACGAAGAAAAAGTGATTAAAGCTTACTGGACAAAATGGTTCACAGAAATGAAAATAAACCGTTTTGAAATCAAGAATGCTGATTTGCCTTCCAACGTGGACCAAATCATTAAAAACTTTATTCTGAACAAATCATAAAGCAACAAAACTGAAACGTTTAAAGAGGAATTTTATCGTCCTCTTTTTTCTATTTACAAAAACTGCCAAATTCCTCTGAAATTTCAATGCCGATTATGGTTTTCCGTAAAATACCGGATCTGAATGGTTCTACATTTGAATATCTAATTTAAACTATTGAACCAATGGAAATTAATCTTCAACTCAAATCATTAGCAGACAAAATCACACAGCTTAAAAGCAAAATCGAAACCGAGGAATCTACCAAACATGCCTTTGTCCTGCCTTTCATTCATGCATTGGGATATGATGCATTTAATCCTCTGGAAGTTGTTCCGGAATTTACTGCTGACCTGGGCTTAAAAAAGGGAGAAAAAGTAGATTATGCCATCTTTCAAAATGGTGAACCTATTATAATTGTTGAATGCAAAAGCTGGAAAGAAAACTTAACGGTACACAACTCACAATTGTTCCGCTACTTTCATGTAACCAAAACCCGATTCGCTCTCTTAACTAATGGTATCAATTATCAGTTTTTTACTGATTTAGACGATCAGAATAAAATGGATGAGAAACCATTTCTGGAATTTGACATTACCAACCTCAAAGAAAACACGATCAACGAAATTTCAAAGTTTCATAAGGGCAGTTTTAATGTTGATAATATTATTAGCAATGCCAGTTCATTAAAATACATCAAGGAAATCAAAAAACAGATTAATGCTGAACTTGAAAATCCTTCTAACGATTTCACCAAACTTTTTGCCAGTAAAGTCTATACCGGAAGATTAACCGAAAAAGTAATGGATGAATTTAAAGATCTGGTTCAGAAATCCGTTAGTCAATATATTAACGAGAGAATAAATGATCGCTTAAATGCTGCACTGACCAAAGAAACAATCAAGCAACAGGAAGAACAGGCTGTTCCCCTTGAAGAAGAAAGTAAAATCTACACCAGCGAGGAAGAATTAGAAGGATACCGCATTATAGTTGCCATATTAAGACAAAAACTTCCGACAAGCCGAATCGTATATCGTGACACCCAGTCGTATTTCGGGATTTTATTAGACGATAACAATCGTAAACCGCTCTGCCGTCTTCATCTTAACGGAGGAAAAAAATACATTAGTCTTTTTAATGATCACAAAAATGAAACAAAAACCGCGATTTCATCAATCGACGACATTTACCAGTTTGGGAAGGAATTACTCGATACTGTCGGACTTTATGAAACCGAATAAAACTATTATTATGAAATACACTTTACTGTTCTTTATTGTACTATTAACTTCTTTTCATCCACTTGAAACCAAAGTATACATCTGTGGGCCGACAGGTGCCAAAAGATACCACTACAATGAAAACTGCCGTGGTCTGACTTCCTGTCGCAGTGAAATTTCCAAAGTTTCTATTAAACGGGCGCAGGGTCTTGGGCTCACCCTTTGCGGATGGGAAGATTGACCTCTGCAAGGCAATCAAAGATTGTTTAAACATTTGATAACAAATACTTTACAATTAAATCACATTAGTTTTATTAATTTGAATAAAACTAAAAGTTATGAAATTCTTTAATCTAAATTTTCTGGTTTCATTCAAAGAATGGCTTTTTTTAAGAGCGATGCAATCATCTTTCCTTCATTAAGAAGCAACAATTTAAAAAAGGAAAGCACAATTGAATGAATAAAGTTGAGACCTCATTTTTGCATAAAAACCAATTTGGAGATGATTTCTTGTGGGGTGTTTCAACCGCCGCTTTCCAAATTGAAGGCGCACATGATACCGACGGAAAAGGTCCTTCTATTTGGGATGTTTTTACTTCTCAGAAAGGAAAAATAAAAAACGGACATCATGCTTCAACTGCTTGTGATTTTTACAATTCGTATCAAAATGATATCGATTTAATTCGCGAGCTGAATATTCCGAACTTTCGATTTTCGATCAGCTGGCCCCGTATCATGCCTACCGGGGTTCCTCCAATAAATCAGGCCGGAATAGCCTATTATAACAAAATCATTGACGCACTGCTATTAGCCGGAATTGAACCCTGGATTACACTATACCATTGGGACTTACCTCATGATTTAGAATTAAAAGGCGGCTGGACCAATCGCGAATCGGTTAACTGGTTTTCAGCCTACGTTGAAGTTTGTGTTCAAAATTTCGGTGATCGGGTTAAAAACTGGATGGTAATCAATGAACCCTCGGTTTTTACAGGTGCGGGATATTTTTTGGGTATTCATGCTCCGGGAAAAAAAGGTATCACCAATTACCTGAAAGCCATGCACCATGTCACTATGGCTACAGCAGCCGGTGCCAAAATAATACAAAATCACATACCGGACGCCCACATTGGAACAACTTTCTCCTGTACACATATTGAACCAGCAACTCAGTCCGCAAAAGATATTGAAGCAGCTAAACGAGTAGACACTTTATTAAACAGAACTTTTATCGAACCTATTTTAGGGATGGGTTATCCTCAGGCCGATTTACCGGTATTAAAGAAACTTAATGCTTATATTATAGAAGATGACCTCCATAATTTGTCTTTCGACTTTGATTTTATAGGTCTGCAATGTTACACACGCGAAGTTGTTAAATCGTCTTTACTCATTCCGTATATCGGGGCCGAACTAATCAGTGCCGAAAAGAGAAATGTCATTTCAACCGATATGGGATGGGAAGTTTATCCTCCTGCTCTCTACAACGTCCTCAAGAAATTTAACGCGTACGACGGCATCAAAAAGATCATTATCACTGAAAATGGCGCCGCTTTTCCGGATACTTTAAAAAATGGAAAGGTATATGACATCAAACGCACACACTACATTCAGGATCATCTGGAGCAAATTCTGAAAGCCAAAAAAGACGGCCTCCAAGTTGACGGTTATTTTGTCTGGACGCTTACTGACAATTTTGAATGGGCCGAAGGTTACAACGCCCGTTTTGGATTGATACACGTAGATTTCGATACCCAACAAAGAACCATCAAACATTCGGGATTGTGGTTCAAAGATTTCTTGTCCTAAGATGTCTATGTAGAAAGTAATTTTCTCTCTCCTTCAATTGGCAAAATAAGACCCCATTTTATTGGCTCAAAAAGTAAAAAATACAACCACGAAATTGTATAAAATTTCTCTGTTAAAAAGCAAAAAAAACACCAAAAACCCTTGATTTTATTAGGTTTACTGGTGTTTTTTTCTTATCTTTATAGTATAAATAACAGCCAATATATGCCGAAAAACACACTCTTTACACGCCTAAATTATGTTTCAAAAAATTACTCTTTTTACTTCTCCCTGCATTTTATTTTTCAAAATGCTTCCCCACTTCATTTCAGAACTATTCCGTTTGATCTTTTTTCTTCACAAAGTATAAACGTGCAGAAGACACAAAAGCGACCGCCCCAACTGTAGCAGTAATTATTTTTCGCGGATAGATTTTCTTCACTATTTTTTTAGAAAGTACGTACTTAAAATTATAGAAACGATTTCCTTTTACAGGATAACTTTCCACGAGGTTGCCTTCTTCGATGATCTCGACCTCAGCTGCTGCATTAATTTCGACCACACTTATCATGTGTTTGACCTCATTAATTCGGTGCTTTTCGTTGTACTTTTTAAAAGGACGTGGCTGAAAATCTACCATAATGGCTGCCAGATTTATGGCATCAATATTTGATGGATCGGTCTCTCCTTTAAAAAAAGTTTCGATCGGTCTGAACTTGTCCTTTTGTTCGTTAAACTTATTTTTTCGTGTATGATCAAAATCCAAACACAATAAATTTCTGAAAACATTTAAATCGTCCTGGGTCGGATTATTTTCAAAAATAATCCAACACAAGTCGCGGAGTTTTGCGCGCGAAGGGTTGTACAAATAATCAAAGTATTCACCTTCTTTTTCGATCTCGTATTTACTCTTAATCGCTTTTTTATAATCTTCTAATGTCTGGCTATGCATGGTATTTTTTTGGGAATTTTCGGGAATTTTTGGGAATCTCAGGAAAACGAGGGAATTCTGGGAATCCCCTGCCATTAAAGGCTTTAAAGTGTCTTTTCTTTGCCATAGAAATTAGTTCAAGTTTTATCTGCAGATTAAAACAAAAATATAAAACTAGTTCAAATTAACAGTGTAAAAAAAACCGTAAGACCGATTTTATTCGGGAAGTATAAATAACGTCTTACAGTTCTACACATTGTACTTCCCAAAAAACCAATATTGGTATTGCCCTAACCAACCTCCGGACTATTTCCGGTCAGCAATACCCATGTCTAATTTCTAAATCTAAATAATATGAAAAAGCTAATAATTTTTATCGCTTTCACGATACTATTCACCATGTTCTCTTGTACTCCTGATGAATACGAAACTCCAACCAAACAAGAAAAAGAAAAAGCAATCATTCCTGCAAAGCCAACTTTTGCAGACGGGCCAGGTGATGACAAAAATCAACCACCACCTCCACCGGAAATTTAATAAATATATCTTTGTAGTATCTAATTAATTACTACTTTCGGGGAAAGTAAATTTATATGTTACGGTCCCCGTTTTTTTATTTTATTATCTTTTTTTTACTGTTTTCCTGTACAGAAAAAAAAACTATTAATATCAACATAGAATCTAAACGAAAAGAGGCACTTAGCACAAGAAATAAAGCAATTCAAAATTTCAATGAACAAAACTTTAATACTGCTTTTGACCAGTTTAACAAATCAAAACTCCTTTATGAAAATTTAAAAGACAGTGCCAATATTGGATACATACTTATTCAAATGGCGGCAATTCAACAAGTAAATGGAGACTACTATGGCAGTAAGGAAACAGTTACCGATGCATTACCATATGTAAAAAAAAAGAGTCTCTATATCGCAGCCATAAATAATACCCTAGGTATTGCAGATAAAGAACTCTCTCTTTATGATGACGCCATTCTTTACTACAAAGAGGCAGCTAAAGACTATAAAGATCCCGTTGAAAAACAAGCTCCTTTAAACAATATTGCATCCATCTATATCCAGCAAAAAAAATACGATGAAGCAATCAATCTTTTAGAATCTTTTTTAAGAAAAAAATTATTAAACGAAAAAGCCCAACCAACTAAGAAGCCCTTAATTTTAGATAACTTAGGTTATGCATATTTCAAAAAAGGAATAAATGAAAAAGGATTTCGTTTAATGAGCGAAGCTCTTCAAATAAGAAATAAAATTAAAGATACATATGGAAGCATCGAAAGTTATCTGCACCTTGCCGATTACTACGCTAAAAAAGACAATCAAAAATCTAATAAAAATGCCCTTGAGGCATATAATATAGCTACAAAACTTAACAGTGTTGATGAAAGATTAGAAGCACTCCAAATTTTAATCTCAAACGATCACAGCCCTAAAAAAGGTCAATACGTACAAAAATATTTCAAACTAAACGACAGTATCATTAAAGTTCGAAATAACTTCAAAAATAAGTTTGCCAAAATTAAATACGATGCTAAAGTAGAAAAAGATGAAAATGCCAAACTACGTTTAGAAAAAGCCGAAACTCAATTGTCGCTTCAGAGAGCTAAATATCTCAAAATTGTATCAGCAATTATTTTCTTTTTCTTAATCGTTCTAATTTTAATTGTAGTGCGTTACTATAAGAACAAGAACAGGGCAATCGAATTTAAAACTTCGTATATGACCGAAGCCCGCATCGCTAAAAAAATTCATGATGAGCTGGCAAACGATGTTTACAATGTCATTGCTTTTGCCGAGTCACAACCTTTATCTAAAGAAAACACCCGAGAGAATCTACTCCAGAAACTAGATGATATTTACGGACGTGTAAGAGGAATCTCCAGAGAAAATAACAAAATTGAGACCGGTGCAGATTTCACTTACAGCATTAAAGAAATGCTTTCGACTTACAAAACCAACGAAAGAAACATTATTGTCACCAATTTAGAAAGCATTAACTGGGAAACGGTTAACGATACTAAAAAGATCACCATTAGCCGAATTTTACAGGAATTAATGGTCAATATGAGAAAACACAGCAACGCCAGTATTGTTGGTGTGAAGTTTGAAAATCATGAGAAATCAATCGCTATCAACTATACTGATAACGGTAAAGGCTTTGACAAAACTACTATTGCAAAAAATGGTCTGCAAAACATGGAGCATCGTGTTCAGGCTGTTAAAGGAACTATTACTTTTGATACAGCACCGAATAAAGGATTTAAAGTAAACATATCCATGCCTAAATAAAACTCAAAATTGTAATTTGACCTGCAAATAACCGGTACATAAAAAAAGCCTTTCAAGATTACTCTCAAAAGGCTCTTTCCCTTCAAAAAACAGGTTAATAAAATACTAATCCTGTATACTATTTCTTCATTTTAGGGCAAATAAACCTTAGTTTAAATTAGACACAATATCTTTTTCCAAAACTTCAACGGCTTCTTTCCAGTTGTTTACTCGTAAATGATGCGTTTGATTAACATTATGAAATGCCGTAAACATGATCGGTTTTCCCATGCAATGATCTAAATTCTTTCTGTGATCATCAATCATATAATCGGTATTGATAATTCGCTTGCTGCCACATAAAATGATATTTTCCCATGTGATAAAAGGAAAATGCTCTGCCAGCCAGGCTACTTTTTCAGCCAGTGAAACCGGGAATTCTGTTGCAGCAGAAACAATAAATATTTCGAAATTTTCCTGTAATCGGCGTAAACTTTCAACTGCGTCGGGTATTACCGGAAGATTTCTGAAAAAATGATCTGCATTTAAAACGCTACGCAAAAGTACTCTATCCCTAAAAGCTTCTTCTTCGCTTAATCCCTGAATACTCTCTTTTGAAAGTGTAGCTCCACTCTCTTCGTTATAGTGTTTTATTAAATGTGCTTCAATGTCGGCGAGTACGCCATCCATGTCTATGGCAATAGTTTTCTTTTTCATCTTGATTAATTTTGCAACAAATTTACGCAAATATTGCAAAATATTGCAATATTAACTTATTTTTGCAATATAAATTTGCACGATATGAAAAAAGAGCAACGCCAAAAAGTAATTTTAGAATACCTGTCAAAAGAACATCGACTTACTTTACAAGAACTTAGCGTCTATTTGAATGTTTCTGAAGACACGATAAGACGCGATGTAAAAGAACTTTCAGATCAGGGATTATTAAAGGCTGTTCGCGGAGGCGCAGTTGCTCCCTCTCCAATTCCGCTGCATTTTAGAAACAGGGAGAAACACGACCTTGAAAACAAAAAGATAATAGCCGAAAAAGCAATCTCGTATCTAAAAGACGGACAGGTTGTTTTTATCGATGGCGGAACCACTTCTTTAGCTTTAGTCGCCAATTTTCCATATGATTTAAAGATAACGGTTATTACCAACAGTTTTCCCGTAGCGGCCCTAATCGAAGATTTACCCAATATCGAATTGATTTTTGCAGGAGGAAGAATGTGCAAAACTTCTTTTGCTACCGCCAGTATTGAGACGATTGATTTTTTCCGAAATTTCAGAGCTGACATTTGTATTCTCGGTCTTTGCAGTATTCATCACGAACGCGGTGTTACGGGGGTATTACACGATGATTCTCAAATAAAAAGAAACATGATTCAACACTCCAATTTTGTTATCGCTCTGGGCTCTATTGAAAAAGTAGGAACTGCCGAATCTTATTTTGTTTGTCCGATTAAAGATATTGACGTACTGGTGACCAATATTGATCCGAAGGATGAAACTTTAAAACCGTATCAAAATGCAGGAGTGATTCTTGTTTAAAAACTTTTGGTTTCACTATGTGTTATAATATCAGAATTGTAAAACTAAAAGTGCATCTTTATTTCTGCATCTTACTATAAAATTTGCCTTACTATTTTTCATAACTTTACAACTGTCAATAAATTAATCCTAAAAATACATTTACTAGTTGAGAATTAAACGTCAGTAAAATGCAATTCCAATATTTTTTGCCATCAGAAATTCTGAAGCCTTATATCAAACATTACTATATTTTTGAATCAGATTCGGATAAGGAATTTGAAGATACGGTATTTCCCAGTGGCGAAATGGAAATTATTTTCAATCTGGGCGATGGTATTTGGGAATCATTGGTTGACCAGACTTTCTACAAAACCCCAAAAATTGAATTATGGGGACAGATCACCAAACCTCTTGCTATAAAATCAAAGGGCAAACATACGATGTTAGGCATTCGGTTTTATACGCACACAGCAGCTTATTTTTTTAAGGATGAAATCGGAATATTCAACAATCAGATTTTCGATCTGGAGGATATCATTGGTAATCCCATAAAAAATTTACACGAGCAGTTATTAGAAACTTCCGATATTAAAAAAAGAATCGAACTGATCGAAACATTCCTGATTCAAAAAATCATAACAAACGATAAAAGATCGGATAAGATTGAAAAAGTAGCTCACATCTTATCCAGTTTGCTCAACGACCCGACCGAAAGCAATATCAACAGTATTTCAGTAAAATATGGTATAACGCCCCGCTATCTTCATAAACTAGTCTTTCAGCACACGGGACTCGCTCCAAAAGCATTCAACAAAATCAAACGCTTTCAACATAGCTTAAAGCTCATTCACGATACCGAACAGCCTTTTACTTCTATTGCTTATGATTCCGGTTATTTTGATCAGTCCCATTTTATAAGAGATTTTAAATCCTTCACAGGGACTACACCTACTTCCTATTTAGAGAATCAGTTCCCAATCAACCAATTAATTATCTAGAGATAATACGCCGCATTTATACAATTATTTCACAATACTACTCCTCAGTACCTTAGCCACTAAGAACCTTAGTCCCTTAATTAAAACTTCTGTTCCGATTTGTACAATTCAGACGTTTTTACTCTGACTATCTTTGACAAAAATAATAGTCAATCTAAAAACTTTTTAACATGAATTCTTATATTAGTACATCAGAATTGAATCCAAAATCAACTTTTTTCTTAGTACGTTTTTATAACGTATTTTTTAATCGAAATCTCATTTATCTGACATTCAAATTCATTGCAATTGTCCTATTGCTTTCTGGCTGTAATTCGTCTTCAAAAAATAAAATAGCCGATTTAAGCGAAGCTAAAAAAGCAATACAGGAAAGCAATGCCATTTATTTTGATTCTTTTAAAAACAATGATCCTGACATATTCATAGACCGATATGCTGATGATGCCTCTATTTTACTCCCAAATGCTCCGCAAATTTATGGAAAAGAAGGTGCTGCCAAATTTTTCAGAAAAGCCTACGATGAATATGGTTTAAGAGGCGGAAAGTTTATCACCACGGCTGTCTATGGTGATGGCGTAGAATATGTTACCGAAGAAGGTTTGTGGCAATCGTTAAACGCAAAAGGGGAATTAATGGATGATGGAAAATTTTTGGTTCTCTGGAAGAAAACTTCAAAAGGCTGGAAAATGTTCAGAGATTCGTTTAGCAGTAATCGTGAGGCTAAATAAATCAATAGCTTTCAAATTCCTTTTACCAGCAATTAAAAAAGCCTTTCAAGATTTAAAATCCTGAAAGGCTTTTGTCTACAAATTAAAAAGCAATATTATTTCCAACCTCCGCCTAAGTCTCTGTAAACATGGACTGCAGCATTCAATTGTTCTTTTTTAGTATCTACCAATTCCAGTTTTGCTTCTAATGCATCTCGTTGTGTCATTAAAACTTCAAAATAATCTACTCTGGCTGATTTGAACAAGTCGTTAGAGACGTCTATTGAAGTATTCAGAGCATCTACCTGTTGCGATTTAAGATCATAACCTTTTTGCAGGTTTTCGATTTTCGAAAGTTGGTTAGACACTTCTAAATAAGCGTTCAAAATGGTACGATCGTAATTGTACAAAGCCTGAAGCTGTCTCGCATTCGCGCTGGCGAATTCTGCTTTAATGGCATTTCTGTTAATTAAAGGCGCTGCCAAATCTCCGGCTAATGAATACAGAAGTGATTCCGGAAATGTTAACAAATAAGAAGGTTTAAAAGCCTGTACTCCTATCGCAGCCGAAATGTCCAATGAAGGATAGAATTCGGCACGTGCCACTTTTACATCTAATTTTGAAGCAACTAATTCTAGTTCGGCCTGTTTTACATCAGGACGATTTGCCAGTAATTGAGACGGAATTCCGGAACTCACTGCAGCCGGTAATAAGCTCAGGAAGTTGTTTGTATTGGTTCTTTTGATTTCCTGCGGATATCTTCCCAATAAAAAGTTGATTTTATTCTCTGTTTCTTTTATTTGCTGAAGAATTCCAAATTCCAAACTTTTTGAAGTTAAAACCTCTGCTTCAAACTTCTTCACTCCCAGTTCGGTCGCTCTTGCCGCCTGCTTCTGAATTTTTACAATTTCCAAAGCATTGCTCTGCAATTTGATGGTTTGTTTTACAATGTCCAATTGGGTATCCAAAGCCAGTAATTCATAATAAGAATCAGCTACTTCGGCAATAAGATTCGTAATTACAAAGTTCTTCCCTTCAACCGTCGCTAAATATCGATTTAAAGCTGCTTTTTTAGAATTGCGCAGTTTTTTCCAGATGTCTACTTCCCAGTTTGCATAAGCTGAAATCGTAAAATCACCCAACGGATCCGGTGTCTTTATACCCGGTTTAATGTCTGTATTGGCATCACCTGCACCCTGACTGGTGTAACGACCTACTTTCTCTACCCCTGCTCCGGCGCGAACACCAACGGTTGGTAATAGAAGTCCTTTTTTTACACGAATGTCATTTCTTGCAATTTCGATTTCCTGCAAAGTAATGTTTAATTCCTGATTGTTCTTAAGTGCAACATCAATTAACTCTACCAGATTCTGATCTTTAAAGTAATCTTTCCATGCTAATGTTGCCGTATTGTTGTTTGCATCCTGAACCTGAGTTGTTGTACCAAATGACTCAGGAACCGGCGTACTTGTTGTTGAAGTCTCAGGAGCAGGGGCTTTACACCCTGCAACCATGAGACATGCACTCAACGCAATGCTATATTGATATGATTTGAATTTATACATGATTGTTATCAATTTCTTCTGTTAATGGATTCTCTTCTTCATGTTTCACTAATTTGTATCTCTCTGCTATTTTTCCAAAGATGTAATACAAACCAGGAATCAAAAACACTCCGCAAATCGTTCCGATAAGCATACCTCCTGCCGCAGCAGTACCAATCGTACGGTTACCAATTTTTCCGGGGCCGGTAGCAAATGCAAGCGGTAATAAACCTGCAATAAAAGCAAACGAAGTCATCAGGATTGGACGAAACCTTGCTTTGGCTCCTTCCATTGCTGCTTCCAGAACTGATTTACCTGCGGCATGTCGCTGGATTGCAAACTCTACAATCAACACGGCATTTTTACCCAATAAACCGATAAGCATTACCATCGCTACCTGTGCATAAATGTTGTTCTCTAATCCCGTAAATTTCAGTAAAAGGAAAGCTCCAAAAATACCTGCCGGTAAAGAAAGAATTACAGATAATGGTAAAATGAAACTCTCGTATTGAGCTGCCAGAACCAGATACACGAATCCTAAACAGATCAGAAATACCCAGATTGCCTGGTTCCCCTGTGCCACCTCATCGGCAGAAATACCTGCCCAGTCGATGTCATATCCTCTGGGTAATTTTTTGGCGGCAACTTCCTGAACAATTTTAATTGCTGTACCTGAACTATAACCCGCTGCAGCAGATCCACTAATTTGGGTGGAAGTGTACATATTATGTCGGGTAATCTCAGAAAGTCCGTACACCTTTTCAAGTCTCATGAAAGCTGAATAAGGTACCATTTCATCGCGATTGTTTTTTACATACAATTTTAAGATATCAT
Source organism: Flavobacterium sp. CFS9 (assembly GCF_041154745.1). NCBI lineage: Bacteria > Pseudomonadati > Bacteroidota > Flavobacteriia > Flavobacteriales > Flavobacteriaceae > Flavobacterium > Flavobacterium sp. CFS9. Next base: position 578,277 of record NZ_AP031573.1, read on the forward strand.
CCGGCTGCGCACGATATTCCGGAGAAGCCTGAACAATTACTTTGTAGTTAATTCCGAATTTAATAAAACTAATTTCGTAGTTACTTCCCACAAGAGTTGACAAAGTATTCATGGCGTTTTCGATAGAAACTCCTTTTTGCTGTGCTAAATCATTGTCGACTTTCATCATGTATTGAGGGAAACTCGAGCTGTAGAAACTAAACACGTTAGACAATTCCGGATGTTTGTTCAATTCAGCAACAAAGTCGTTATTAACCTGTTCCATTTTTTTGTAGTCTCCGGAACCTGTTTTGTCCAATAAACGAAGCTCAAATCCTCCGGCAGCACCATATCCAGGTACAGCGGGCGGTTGGAAAAATTCGATATTAGCTCCTGCAATATCTTTACACTTTTCCTCCATTTCATGCATGATCTCCAAAACAGATTCTTTTCGTTCGCTCCAGTCCTTAAGGTTAACCAAACAAGTTCCTGAGTTTGCTCCTGTACCTTCAGAAAGAATTTCGTAACCTGCCAAAGAAGAAACTGATTTTACTCCATCCATTCCTTCAGCAATTTTTTGAACTCGCTCTGCAATATTATTCGTTCTTTCTAATGAAGATCCCGGAGGTGTCTGAATTACAGCATAGAACATTCCCTGATCCTCATTCGGAATAAATCCGGAAGGAACTGTGCTGCTCACCAACCATGTTCCGGCACAAAATCCCAACAAAGCAATTATAGTAACGGCTCTTCTGTTTACGATTTTACCTAATACATTTTGATATTTCCCCTGAGCCAGATTAAACTTATTATTAAAACCATCTATAAAAACATTAATTGGTGTTTTCTTTTTAGGTAAGGCATGATTATTTTTCAACATCATGGCACAAAGCGCCGGTGTTAAGGTTAGCGCCACAATACCTGAAAGTATAATCGCTGTTGCCATAGTAACCGAGAACTGTCTGTAAAACACCCCAACAGGACCGGACATGAATGCCACCGGAATAAATACCGCCGCCATCAGGAATGTAATTGCTATAATTGCTCCTGCAATTTCATGCATCGCTTTTTTAGTCGCTTTAAAAGGCGACAGATGTTCTTCTTCCATCTTGGCGTGAACAGCTTCGATAACAACGATCGCATCATCGACGACGACCCCAATGGCCAATACTAAAGCGAACAAAGTAATTAAGTTCAATGAAATATCTAAGAAAGTCATGAACACGAAGGTTCCAATCAGCGATACCGGTACTGCAATTGCCGGAATAACTGTCGAACGCCAGTCTCCCAAGAAAAGAAATACCACTAGTCCTACCAAAATAAAAGCTTCCACCAGAGTGTGAATTACTTTCTCGATAGAGGCGTCCAAAAATTTAGAAACGTCATATGAAATTTCATAATCCATTCCTTTTGGAAATTTTTGCTTGATTTTTTCCAATTTCGCTTTTACTTCCTCAATAACCTGATTGGCATTACTTCCAAAAGATTGTTTCAATACAATCGCCGCAGAAGGCCTGCCATTTAAGTTCGAGTAAATATCATACATCGAACTTCCGAATTCAATATTCGCAATATCTTTTAAACGTAAAAGTTCTCCGTTAGCATTAGATTTTACCACAATATTCCCATATTGTTCTTTTGTGGTAAAACGTCCGGAATATTTCAATACATACTCAAATGCCTGAGAACGTTTACCGGAACTTTCACCTGTTTTACCTGGAGAAGCCTCCAAACTTTGACTTGACAATGCTTCCATTACCTCATCGGCAGAGATTTTGTAAGCCAGCATACGATCCGGTTTCAGCCAGATACGCATAGCATATTCACGAGTACCCAGGATATCTCCGGAACCAATACCATTTACCCTTTTCAATTCTGAAAGTACGTTGATATCAGCATAGTTGTACAAGAATTTCATGTCGGTATTTTTATCTGTACTGTAAAGATTCACGTACATTAACATACTCGGCACTTCTCGTGTAATTTTAATCCCCTCTCTAATAACCAAGGGAGGTAATTTATTGGTAACCGAAGCTACACGGTTCTGAACATTAACCGCGGCCTGATTGGGATCTGTTCCTAAGTTAAAAACTACTTTTATAGTCGCTTCCCCATCATTTCCGGCATCAGAAGACATGTATTTCATTCCCGGAACTCCATTTAAAGCTCTCTCTAAAGGAATAATAACCGCCTTGATCATCAATTCACCGTTGGATCCCGGATAATCTGCAGTAACATTCACCATTGGTGGTGAGATTGTAGGGAATTGCGTGATAGGTAAATTCAATACCGACAATACTCCTAAAAAGACAATTATAAGCGATATCACTATCGACAGTACAGGTCTTTGAATAAATTTATTAAACATTCTTACCGTTTTTTAATGATTAAACCTATTCTGCTTTTAAGCGTAAATTGTTCATTACCGCTTTAGGAGACTGGAATTCATATTTGATTTTGTCGTTCTCTTTTACTTTCTGAACTCCTTCAAGTAAAATTTTATCAGTATCGGAAAGTCCGGTTCTGATCACGTACAAATCAGGGATTTCGCCTGTTATGGTGATTTCTCTTGAATTTACTTTATTGTTTTTATCGATCACAAAAACATATTTTTTATCCTGAATTTCGTAAGTCGCTTTTTGAGGGATTACGATAGCATTCTTAAGCGGAACAATCATCTGAACCTGCCCTGTTTCTCCATTTCTAAGTAATTTTCCTGAATTAGGGAAACGTGCTCTGAACGCAATATTTCCGGTTTCATTATTAAATTCACTTTCAATAACTTCTACATTTCCTTTTTCTTTAAAAGTCTCACCATTTGCCAAAACCAGACTTACTCTGTTGTCTGCACGGTCCTTTACATCGGTTTGATATTGCAGATATTCCGGTTCTGAAACATTGAAATAAGCAAACATCTGACTGTTGTCTGAAAGACTCGTCATCAATTCACCTTCATCAATAAGACTTCCTAATTTTAATGGAATACGGTCGATCGTTCCGTCAAACGGAGCTCTGATTTCTGTAAATGACAAATGAAGTTTTGCCAGTGCTACTTCGGCTTTTGCAGATTGCAATTTTGCCTGCGCTACACTTAGTTCGTTTTTAGAAACGATATTTTTATCTGCCAATAATTTGGCATTTTGAAGTTCTATTTCTACTGATTTTTGTTCAGCCTGCGCTTTTAATAATTCTGCCTGATACATATTTGGCATAATTTTGAACAACAGCTGCCCTTTTTTTACAAATTGTCCTTCATCCACAAAGATGTTTTGTAAAAAACCTTTTTCCTGAGCACGGATTTCAATGTTACGTACTGATTTGATTTGTGAAACGTACTGTTTCGTAAACGAAGTGTCTATTTTTACCGGATTGGTAACAACAAATTTTTCTACTTCTTCTTTTTCTTCTTTTTTAGTTGTACAACTAGTTAGGCACACCAGGGCAATTAAGCCTGTGAACAAGATAATTCTTTTCATGATTTTAATGGAAATTAAGCGATTGAGTGCTTGGAATACAGTGATTCCTTTAGATGAAAAAATGCATCAGGTACCCTTAGTCAGAACTTAACTTTCACATAAGATGAGGTACAAAAAAATACATCAACAATACATGCAGATCACAACTTAGGCAACCGATGTATATTGTTGAATCAAATTCTTAGTACTCGTTGAGTAATGTAGATAGGATTTGAGTTGCCACAGAATGGCAAGAAGATTTTAAAACGATTGTTATCGTTTGCAGCAGTCTGACTGGCAAAAGAAAGATACCAACTGTCAAGTAAGCTGTAGTTTGTTGCGAACAAATGGTTTGAAAGACCGCCTTTAAGATCATCACTTCCAAGACCTTCTTCTTCAGTATCACAGTCGGCATCTTCTATAATAGAACTGCCCTGATCCTGATTGGTGAATTTTACACGGTGTCTTTTCTCAAGATGGTGAGAATGAGAATCTTTTGGAGTACCCGCATTAAGATATTGCCCTCCGCCAAGCAGAAGCAAATTCATAAATACTAAAAAGACTATTAACTTTCTCATTTGGGTGCGAAAGTAAGGAAAGTATTGAAAGAAAAAAAGATTTTTTTATAAGCTTTAACATTTAATAAAACACGAAAACGTTTTCAGGGTTTTAACAGACTGAAATTGAAACAAAAAGATAGTCTTTCTTGCTTAAAAATTACAAAAAACGGAGTCTGATTGAGAATCAAATTGATAATGTCTCAAAAATCATCAAAAAAGCATAAAAATCGCAAATATCTGATAATGTATACTTTATTCTTCAAAATTCACTTCAATTTTTAAATTAAAACTTCCATTATGGTAAATTCCTGTCCTGCTTTTTCAAAAACATGCTCCGTATCCTGCATGCCCAATTTCTCATAAAAAGCTTTTTTGTTAACTCTTGCGTTGCACCAAACTTTTTTCATTTTTTTCTCTTTAGCTAACTGCAAAATATATTTTACAAGTTCAGAACCAATTCCTTTACCCTGATATTCCTCCAGTGTCGCCAGTTTTCTGAACTGCATTTCGCCATCATTGATAAAACAGGAAACAATTGAAACCAGGTTATCCTGCAGATAAACGCCAAGGTGTAATCCTAAAGCATCTTCTTCTAACTGTACAAACTCAAACGGCTGATCGGGCCACATTACTTCATGCCTGATTTGCCAAGTCTCCGAAGCTTCTATTATTTTGATTTTCATTGTTCTGCTTATTAATCTAAACTACTCTTTTACACACAAAGATATTTCATAAAAACAAAAATGGAGTCAATTGTGACTCCATTTCTTATTTTTCAACTTTAACGAAAAATCGCTCCGTATTATTGCTGGTTATTTTTTCGATATGTCCATCTGCCATATGTCCGATATTAATAACATGTAATTCATCCGAACCATCATTTATCGTACAATTCCAAACCGTTCCGTCTGATAAAATAATATCGGAATACATTGCATCGGATTTATTCTCACTGTAGTACACTAATTTCTCCGATTTAATAACTTTTTTCTCTTGTGTCTTTATATTCTTCTCATAAGACACAATCTCATCCTCCTTAATTTCTATTAAAGTTTCAAATCCCTCTTTCGATGCTTTAACATTCTGAGTGGCTGACCAAACCGGTTTATCTCCAACCAATTTCCAAATTCCTATAGCCTGTTTCAAAAGACTTTCTCTCAAAATTGCCTTTAAAGTATCTACCTTTTTTGTAGATTCCTGACCTATTTCATTATCAGGTTTAATTTTCGAAGCAATGTAAAACAAGTCAATTGCTTTCTTATAATCCGCTTTTTCATAGTAATCTAAAGCTAATTCGTATCTGCTTTTCTGAAATGCAATTTTGGGGTTGTTTTGAGCAAAGTTTTTAAAACAGATTAATAAAACAATAAAAAATAGTTTCTTTTTCATTAATAATGTAGGTTTTCATTTTTTTGCAAACCTAGTTTTTTAATCGCAGACTTTCATCTCCTTTTTAACTTTTTTTTAATTCAAACATAAGATTTTACCTATAAATTATTAAGGAGAAAATCCAACAGCTCTGATTGCCTTATATTTACTGCTACTTTTTACTATTTTACTCTAATTTAGACTGAAAATAAATTTAAAATCTCCATTGCTTTATCTGTGTCTTTTTTTGCCACAAAGATATGATCGTGATAAAAAGCAGCCACAACATTGCAGCTAATACCATTTTTAGAAAGTGCTTTCGAAAAAGCCGCCGTTAAACCAACTGCTTCTAATGAAGAATGCACGGTAAGGGTAATCCAGGACATCACAACGGAATAATCCAAGTTCAAAACCTCTGCCGTTTCTTTTTTCAGAATTAAAGTAATTGCTTCTTTTTCTTTGAAGAACATTACGATATCCTCCATAGCTATTTTCTCGATATTTTCTACTTTACAAAAAACATAATCTCCTGAATTATGCTGAGGTTTCATGCTTTTCAGCAATTTTTCTAAATCTTTCTCTCCTGACATTTTTTACGTGTTTTATTTAAGCTTTTCCAGTTTTACTTTTGTTTCCGAAGCATTTGCATCCAAAATCAGGGCTTTTTCATAACTTACAATAGCATTTTTTCTATCTCCGTTTGCTTCATAAAAATCTCCCAGCGAATCGTATACGTTTGCACTTTTAGGATAATTGGCAACATTTAACTTAAACAGATATCCGGCCAGATCCATATCTTTTTTTCCTAAAGACTGATAACCATAAGCATTTACGGTATTTTCAGGAACATTAACGGTATAACCCAAATTTTTTGAAACATTCTCGAAGTGTTTTTCAATCTTAGTAAAAACAGCTTTATTAAAATTAAACTGCTCCGTAATGGAAAGTTTCAATTGATTGAATTTAAACAGAAAACGTAAACCATCGTAAGTGGCTATCAAGGGTACAGATCCGTGATTATCATCGCTGTAATATCGGTACGCATAATTCAGATTGTTTTTTTTATTGTTTTCTAAAAAATCATTGAAATCTAAAATGGAACGGATATGTTTGGTAAGAAGTGTTGTGTCTTCTCTAACTTTTTCAATAGTCATCCCCTCATCCATAGTATTGGCAGCTGCCATAAACAAGGAAACTTTCGATAGGTTTTTATTGGCTAACTTTTTCTTAGTATCTGCTAAAAACTTCTGACGATCCCACCACAAACTTGGATCGATCGCAATATAAGAGTTGAATAGTTCGGTATGATTGGTGAGGATATTCAGAGCTGTTAATCCTCCAAAAGAATGTCCGATCAGGGTTTTAAAAGGTGCTGTAGGGTATTTACTATCGATATATGGAATCAGTTCTTTCTGGAGAAAGGCAACGAATTTCTCTCCTCCTCCAGACTGATCACTCAGGCTTTGGGGTACAAAAGGAGGATCTACATCTGAATGTGTTGGGGTTAAATCACGATTCCTGTTGGTGTTTGTAATACCTACTATAATCATTTCTGGACAATTTGTGTTTCCGTTAGTCTCACTTAATTCTTCAATAATTCCCACAACTGAACTAAAGTGCCCTTCCGCATCCAATAAATAAACAACCGGATATTTTTGTTTTGCAAAACCTGTATTTCGTGCACTTTTAGGAAGATGAATCCATATTTTTCTATTTTCATTTAAAACTTTAGAAGAAATACTATCTATCGTTCCTATTTCAATTTTAGTTTTATTCTGGGAGAAGGCAGAACCCGTTAGCAATGTGAATAAACTTAGGAATACTATCTTTTTTCTTAAAACAATTTGCAAACTATTCATCACTTTTTAACTGATTAAAAATTTGTTACTAAAAATTTAACATTCACTTTTATTACAAACAAAAGCCGCTTTTTCTACTGAAAAAAGCGGCTTCTGTTTTATGGTTTTAATTTGCTGACCAATTGTTATCTAATGGACTGGCATCCATAAAAATACCTCCGTCAAGAGATACTTTTTTGATTGGCTTACTGTTCTTAACTGCAATAGTAGCCAATTTTTGGTTCGCTTCCCAAACAGCCGGCGTATGATGAATTGTTTCTGTCGTGTTGTCTGTATAAGTCACAATCATATCAAACGGAACGGCAAAACCACCAATATTGGCAACCGTAACCACATTCTTAGCAACCTTTTTCACAGAGAGATCTAAATAATTATTGGTGAAGAACCAATTATTAAAAAACCAATTCAGATTTTTCCCTGAAGCTGTATTGATAGAATTAAAATAATCCCACGGAATTGGGTGCTTTCCGTTCCAGTTGTCCATGTATGCATGTAATGATTTTTTGAACAAATCATCCCCTAGCAGATCTTTTAAAGCAAGGTAAGACAGAGACGCTTTTCCATAAGAGTTATTCCCGTACCCCGCACCTGAAACCTGCGTAGACATTGAAATTATCGGCTGATCTTCTTCTGCAGACGGATCTTTTATATACCCCTTTACTCTAAAATCTTTATAAAACTTATCTGCGGATTCTTTTCCGTGTTCTGCAATTCCAATCAGGTATTCAAAAGTTGTTGCCCAGCCTTCGTCCATAAAAGCATAACGTGTTTCGTTGATTCCCATATAAAAAGGAAAATACGTATGAGCCACCTCATGATCCTGAACCAATTGTGCAAAAACAGGGTCGCCCATTTGCGAGTCATTACACATCATTGGGTACTCCATATCTGCAAAACCCTGAAAAGCGGTCATTTTAGAAAATGGATAAGGAACACCCGGCCAACTGTGTGAAAAGTAACTTAAGGCAAACTGATTGTTTTTTACCGAATCAACAAAATCGGTTCCTTTTATGTCGTAAGCTGCCTGAACACTAGCACGACGGTTTGTTTTTTTATCTACCACTACACTGCTCGCATCCCATAAATAGTGATCACTTAAACCAAAACAAACATCTGTAATATTTTTAGCTTCAAATTTCCAGGTATTCCAATCATTCTGTTTGGTCACCACGCCACTTTTTAATTCCTGTTCATTGGCGATGTGCAGAATTTCATCAGTTGTGTACGATTTTTTCAAACGCGCCGAGAATTCCGGCTGTAAAACTTCGTCCGGATTTAAAAAATCACCGGTAGCATAAACCACATAGTTTTTAGGAGCCTTAACGCTAAAACTATAATCATTAAAGTCATTGTAAAATTCCTGACGGTCGGTGTGTGGTAATCTGTCCCAGCCATTATAATCGTCAAAAACACTCACACGCGGATAACTATAGGCTACAAAGAAAGTAGTCTCGTCTATTTGTCCTTCTCTTCCACTCTCTTTAGACAGAGGATAATTCCAATCGATTGTAATAGTTGTTTTTGAGTTTGGTGCGATAGGTTTCATTAATTTTACATTGCCTACCGTTCCCCAGCCTTTAGCATCTTCTTTATAGGCCTGTCCTGCGATGTTCAGAGAAGTAATAGTAAGTCCTTCACTCAAAAAATCATTGCTCACACTTCCACCTCTGGGAGATGAGGGTTTATGCAGGTTGTTGACAAATCTAACGACGAGATTTTTCAAACTATCCTTACTGTTATTTTCATATACGATTGTTTCGGTTCCGCTCACTAATCGCGTTTTCGGATCTACCATAATGTCCATGGTATACTTCCCATGATTTTGCCAGTAGTTTTTTCCTGGTTTTCCATCTGTTGATCGGGTTCCTTTCGCGTAAGCCTGTTTTATATTTCTGGGCATATAAAGCTCTTGTGCAAAGCTTTCCTGTGCCAAAAACAAAAATGTAATTGATGCCAAATAAAATAATCCTTTTTTCATAAACTGGTTTTTGGTTTGAGAATTTAAATGATGAATATTAGACCGCTTTTTTTTCTTAATGTTACACGATTTTGTAAAATTAAACTTTAAAAAAACATACAGCCTCAGTATCTTAAAATTTTAGTCGCTTCAAAAAAGAAAAACCGTCTCATTCCAAAAAGAAGAAGACGGCCTCTACAATTAATATATAACTTTGGGAACTACAAAATATAATCGGTATTAATAAAGTTTGATTCCCTGCTGTTTAGCAATTCCTGCAAAATTTCATTGTTATAAGCGATATCTTTTGAAGCCACAAACGTACGGATAGAAAAAGAACGCAAGGCATCCGGAATACTTAAAGTTCCTACAGCAGAATCTTTACGCCCTGTAAACGGGAAGGCATCCGGACCACGCTGACAAGAACTGTTGAGGTTTACTCTGCATACTAAATTGACTAAGGCATCAATAAGCGGTGCCAAAGTTTTAATGTCTTTCCCAAACAGACTCACCTGTTGTCCGTAATTGGATTCAGCCATATCTTCAAGCGGTTCGTTAATATCTTTGAAAGAAATAATAGGAACGACCGGTCCAAACTGTTCTTCGTGATACACGCGCATTTCTTTGTTTACCGGATACAAAACTGCGGGAAAAATATAATTCTCACTGTGTTTCCCTCCTTTTTCATTCAATACCTTTGCTCCCTTATGTAGGGCATCATCGATTAAGCCCTGAATGTATTTTGGTTTGTCGGTTTCCGGAAGCGGTGTTAAAGAAACTCCTTTTTCCCACGGATTTCCAAATGCCAGACTGTCTACTTTTTCAGCAAAACGTTTATTGAATTCTTCTGCAATAGATTCGTGTACATACAGTACTTTTAGTGCCGTACAACGTTGTCCGTTAAACGATAAACTTCCGGTAATACATTCCTGAATCGCTAAATCTAAATCGGCATCGGGCAAAATAATAGCGGGGTTCTTCGCTTCCAAACCTAAAATCAAACGAAGTCTGTTTTTATTTGGATGCTGATCCTGCAATGCTATTGCTGATTTACTGTTTCCTATTAACGCCAAAACGTCAATTTTTCCCGATTTCATAATAGGCGAAGCTACTTCACGACCTCGACCGTAAACAATATTGATTACTCCTTTTGGGAAACTGCTTCTGAACGCTTCCAACAAAGGCGAAATACATAAAACACCATGTTTTGCAGGTTTAAAAATCACCGTATTCCCCATAATCAATGCAGGAATCAACAATGAGAAAGTTTCATTCAAAGGATAGTTGTAAGGTCCAAGACATAAAACTACGCCCAAAGGACCTCGACGAATCATCGCATTTACGCCCTGCACTTTTTCAAAATGCGAACTGCGTCCGTTCAATTCCTTATAACTGTCAATCGTATCCTGAATATATTCAACCGTTCTGTCAAACTCTTTTTGCGAATCACCCAGATTTTTTCCAATTTCCCACATCAAAAGTTTCACCACCTCTTCGCGGGTTTCCTTCATTTGTTTTACGAAATTCTCCATGCATTTGATACGGTCAACCACTTTCATTGTTGGCCATAAACCCTGACCTTTATTATAAGCAGCATTGGCTGCTTCTACTACTTCAGCAGCTTCTTTCTCTTCCATGAACGGAATCGATCCTAATAAAGTTGGGGTGTATTTTTCGGTTGAGGAAATGGTCGAAAAAACCGGGGTTGTCTGCCCCGTCCATGGCTTTAATTCTCCATTTACAAGATAAGTATCTTGATTGATCAAATTTTTAATTTGAAATTCTTCTGGTATTAAACTCATAATTTGGTTTGTTATAGTTTGGTTATTAATAGCATTTTAAAACGAAAAAAGAGGCTTTTGAGGCCTCTTCTTCTGTCTTATGGATTTACGGTTTCACCTTCCCAATCCAGAATTCCACCAAGCAAATTGTAGGCATTACTAATCCCTAACTCATTCATAATCTGACATGCTTTGGCGCTTCTGGCACCAGAACGGCAATACACATAATAATTTTTGTTTTTATCAAGTTCTTCGATTTCATAAATAAACCCTTGTCCTTTATTAATGTCGATGTTTACGGCATTTTCAATGTAGCCGTCATTAAATTCGTCTTCAGTTCTTACGTCCAGTATAACTGCATTCTCGTCAGCAGCCAGCTGATTAACCCAATCTTCTTGTGATAAATTCATAGTAAATGTGTTTTTGTAAAATTACGACGTTTCTAGTGATTAAAAACGTACCAAATGCGATTTCGATTATTATTCTCAGAAAACGTTTTAGAGAAAGTACTATAATCAGTGAAAAGCAAATTTACTTACTATTTTTAAAAATATAATCTATAAATTCGATAGAAAATAGGATTTTTTCATTTGCATAAAATGCCTCTTAAAAATAGTTTCTGACAATTTATACCATTTCAATCCGCTATCTTTGTAAAAAATTATAGCTTTTAATTTATTTTTGATAAAATCTATCCAAGCTGTTGTCATTAGTTTTAACACATAGAAACATAGATTTTTTCTTTAATTCAGAGTTAAAGCAGATAATTTATTATTTCACATAGTTATATGTTTTTATAAAAAGTGAAATGCCTTTTTTAAAGATCTGAACGCTATGTTCCTATGTGTTTAAACAAAAAAATCATGTTAAAAGATATATTTCCTAACTTTTCCAACGACCTTATTACGGCAATTGAAAACAACGCAAGTCCGCAGGATTTTGAAGCGGGAACCATTTTAATGCGCACCGGACAGTACATTAAAAATACGGTGTTAATTACTAAAGGGAAAATTAAAATCTATCGCGAAGGGGAAGATGGCGGTGAGTTTTTGATGTATTATTTACAACCCGGACAAGCTTGTGCCATTTCGATGATCTGCACGGCCAAGAGCGAAAAGAGTCAGATTATGGCAAAAGTTGTCGAAGACGTTTCGGTTATCATGATTCCGCTGCAATTGATGGACAAATGGATGATGGAACACAGAACCTGGTATGAGTTTGTAATTGATACCTATCGAAGCCGTTTTGAAGAAGTTTTGGAAGTCGTTGACAATATTGCTTTCCGATCTATGGACGAGCGTTTGGAATTTTATCTCAAAAGACATTCTGATGCCTGCGGATGCTCTGAAGTAAATCTGTCTCATCAGGAAATTGCAACCGAATTGAATACGTCCAGAGAGGTAATCTCCCGACTCCTCAAAAAAATGGAGCAACGCGGTCTGGTTAAACTGAATCGTAATCAGATTGAGTTGTTGAAGTAAAAGTAAAAACATTTATTTTTTGTTCTTAACCATTAAGGGATTAAGAAAAATTAAGATTTAAAGACAACGATTGTCACATTGAACGAAATCGAAATGCTGTGTGTTCTCGACTCCGCTCGAACTGACAAATAAATTCGTGTAATTCGTGGCAGAAAAAAACTTATGTGATAGATATAACCAGATTAAATTGTTGAACACGAAGTTTTTTTGAACCATTAAGCTATTAAATTAATTAAGCTATAGTGCTTAACTTTCTTTAATAATGCTTTAAAAAGAAAGTTAAGCTTAATTACCTTAATATCTTAATGGTAAAATTTATTTCATCTCTTCTGTGATAAATGTTACTGTAGGTTTCTTTCTAACAAAGCATCTTTGCATTAAAACAACTGCAATGGAATATTTGGGATATTTTGCTTCGATTATTATCGGAATTTCACTGGGCCTTATTGGCGGTGGCGGGTCTATACTTACTATTCCGATTTTGGTGTATTTGTTCAAAGTAAATCCGGAGCAGGCTACTTCTTATTCTTTATTTATAGTGGGATTAACTGCAATGTTTGGGAGTTACAGTCATTACAAAATGGGGAATCTTAAACTTAAATCAGCCTTATATTTTGCGATTCCTTCGGTAATTTCTATTCTAATTATTCGGGAAGTTATTTTTCCTCAAATTGCTTCTACTCTGTTTTCTATCGCTTCGTATTCGGTTTCCAAAGATTTTCTCATCATGATTATCTTCTCGGTATTGATGATTACGGCAGCCATTTCGATGATCCGAAAAAACAAACCCGAAATAAAAGCAACCGAAACCAATTATCTTCAATTAAGCCTGATTGGTTTTTTAGTTGGAATTGTGACTGGCTTTTTAGGTGCCGGAGGTGGCTTTTTAATTATCCCTGCACTGCTTTTCTTTGCCAATTTACCCATGAAACAAGCCGTGGGAACCTCTCTACTAATTATTACCATCAATTCTTCAATAGGTTTTGGCGGTGATTTGTATATCGGAACTCCTATCGATTATACTTTTTTATTAGGGGTTTCCGCAATGGCACTCTTTGGAATGTTTATAGGAAGTCAGCTTTCTAAAAAAATCGATGGTCCAAAACTAAAACCGATTTTTGGATGGTTTGTTCTCGTAATGGGATTTTATATTATTACAAAGGAAGTTTTGTTTTAAATTTATTTTTTCTCGCAGATAAAGCAGATTTTTATTTTAGTTAAGTGCAAAATATCTTTACTAAAGATGTAAAAAAAGCATAAAAACTTTATTTTTAGGCCAAATAATCACAATCATTGTCATTTCGACGAAGGAGACTCGAGCGATAGCGAATAGGCGCAGCAAATCTCCGCGAGAAGCTCGACAAAGATTGACTTTCGTTGCGGAGTTACTTGCGGAGTTTCCTCGTACCTCGGAATGACAAAAGTGCGCAGGCTAACTTTACACTTAAGCCTTTTTACTTCCACCAATAATAATAGTTATGCCCGCCATCGTATTCAAAACCACAACGCGGATATAATTGGTTGCCAATATCATTTGTTTTTTCGGTTTCCAGCATCAAACCACAAGCATTTGTTTCCTCACACCATTCTTTACTGCGATCAATCAATGCCACAGAAAATCCTTTGCCTCTGTAATCCGGATGTACAAAAAGATCATTTAACAACCATAGTCTTTGCATTTTAGTAGAGCTGAATAATTTATAGAGCTGCACAAAACCAACTGCTTTTCCGTCTGCAATTGCTAAAAAAATATCCGACTCATTATGCAGCAATCGTTCTTTAAGAAATGATTTGCCTGCTTCAACATCTGATTTCTGACGATAGAAAACGCGGTAAAGGTCAAAAAGTTGGGCTGTTTCATTAAGATCTTCAATACTTGCTTTTTTGATTTGGTAATCCATTATTTAAAATTTTGAGATTAAAGAACGAAAATATTATAAAACTTAAACTCTTTTATAGTCCAGATTTCATAAAACGAGATCCTCCAGAACTTGATTCTTTTCAGGAGATTAAATTAAACAAAAAAAGATCTACAGCAAGTCCTGAAAGGGCGAAAGCCTAATCGCAAAAAACATCTATTATTTATACTTTTAAGAAACATTTATTCTTCTTTAGACGATTACTCATTTGCTTTTGCCCTTTCAGGGCAATATTGCTCTTTCTTAATTTGTAGTGCGATGCACTACTCTAATTCTTTGAGGCTTTCAGCCTATTCCTTTAAACCCTGAATTTTACTGAAGACGAAAACCCAAAGAAAGTACAAATTTAAAAGTTACCTGCGCTCGAAACCATGCGCTCTGAAAGAGCCTTAGCAGCAACATGGTGCGAAGCACTATGAATGAAAAAAAACATCTATAGCAAGCCCTGAAAGGGCGAAAGCCTAATCGCAAAAAATATCTATTATTTATATTTTTGAGAAACATTTATTCTTCTTTAGACGATTACTCATTTGCTTTTGCCCTTTCAGGGCAATATTGCTCTTTCTTAATTTGTAGTGCGATGCACTACTCTAATTCTTTGAGGCTTTCAGCCTATTCCTTTAAACCCTGAATTTTACTGAAGACGAAAACCCAAAGAAAGTACAAATTTAAAAGTTACCTGCGCTCGAAACCATGCGCTCTGAAAGAGCCTTAGCAGCAACATGGTGCGAAGCACTATGAATGAAAAAAAACATCTATAGCAAGCCCTGAAAGGGCGAAAGCCTAATCGCAAAAAATATCTATTATATATTTTTGAGAGACATTTATTCTTCTTTAATCTGTTAGACATTTGCTTTTGCCCTTTCAGGGCAATATTTGCTCCTTCTTAATTCGTAGTGCGATGCACTACTCTAGTGCCTTAGGGCTTTCTGCCTATTTTTATAAGGTTCCTGATTATATTCTGTCTTTCTTAAAGCCACCGTTAACTTAAACTTAAAAGCCGTTGGTTTTAACCAACGGCTTTTGATATAATTAATTCGGGAAAATTTGTGCCATTCGTTGCAAAAAACTAATGCTCCCCATACCCAATATCATCCATCTTCCCACTAAAAACCTTATATTGAATAACAAAATAGACAATCACTAAAAACAAGGCAATGAAAAACCAGCTCATCCCGGCACTCAGTCCGTATTCATGAGCCGCAGTGTTGTAAATGGTTAAGGACGGATTTACATTATTCGTAGAGGGCAAAACATTCGGGAAAATCGAAACGGCTGTTGAAGCAAATCCACCTACCAAAAACAAAGAGGAGAATAAAAATCCGTAGCCGTCTTTTTTCCAGGAACGTACTTTGAATAATCCTAAAATTCCAACAAAAGTCATCAATGGAAAAAACCAAAGAATTGGATTTTCTACAAAATTATGAAAAGGCTTTGGCTCAATAAAGTGCCAGATCTGCAATGAAATACATACCAAAACCAGCAGGACAATATTCAATTTAAAAACTACATTTTTAAGCTGCGGGTTCAAAGCTGAATTGGTTTTAAAAATAATCCAGTTCGCACCGTGAATGGTTAAGGAAACTACACTCACAATCCCGAGGAAAAGTGTAAACCAGTCGATAATCCCCAATTCACTTGCCTGTGGACTAAACGTTGGATTCCACAAAGGCAAAAAGAAATAATGTGCTTCCTGAGTGGAAACACCGTTGGTCACCATTCCAAGATTGACACCGCGTACAATATTTCCTAAAGCAATTCCGAAGAACAAAGCCAAAAGCAAACTCGCCATTCCGAATGCCTTATCCCAGATTGCTTCCCACATGGGATGATGCACCTGTCCGCGCATTTCCAAACCAATGGCACGAAAGATCAGTAACCATAAAATCATGATTAAAGGCAAATAAAATCCGCTAAAAGAAGAAGCATACAAAGTAGGAAAAGCAAAAAATAAAACACCTCCCGCAGCAATAATCCAAACTTCGTTGGCATCCCAAAACGGACCAATAGCGTTGGTAATTGCTTTTTTATCTTTTTCTGTTTTGGCAAAAAATAAATGAATAATTCCTGCTCCAAAATCATAACCGTCTAATACAATATAAACAGCCAAAATTCCCATTAAAACTACGTACCAAAAAAATTCCATACTTATATATTTTCAGTTAAGACTTCAGTGTGAGGTCCTTTATTGATAATTTTTCCAATCAAAAGCAAAAAAAGCATTCCCAGTAAAAGATACAATCCTATAAAACCCAGTAAGGTAAACAGTGTGTTTCCGGAAGATACGGTTGGAGATGCTCCGGCTGCCGTTCGCATCAAATTATAAACAAGCCATGGCTGTCTTCCCAATTCGGCCGTGTACCATCCGGTAGTATTGGCAATATAAGGAAATGGCATCATGAAGAGCAAGGACCAGAGAATCCATTTGGTTTCATACAATTTACCTCTGATCAATTGAAACAAGGCTAGGGACATCAAACCAATAAAAAGCGTTCCAAGTCCTACCATAATATGATAGGCATAGTATAATCCTGAAATATTAGTGGGATGAAGATCTTCTTCAAACTGATCGAGACCTTTTATTTCCTGCTCCCAATTTCCATAAGTCAGGAAACTTAAAATATTAGGTACGGCAATTTTA
This sequence comes from Flavobacterium sp. CFS9, assembly GCF_041154745.1. Lineage (NCBI taxonomy): Bacteria > Pseudomonadati > Bacteroidota > Flavobacteriia > Flavobacteriales > Flavobacteriaceae > Flavobacterium > Flavobacterium sp. CFS9. The sequence continues at coordinate 595,277 of NZ_AP031573.1, forward strand.
TTGTCCAGTTTTTTGTCTTTCACATCGGGCTGACCAATTAAAACAATTTCGGAACCTTTTTTCTCGGTATGAAAAATTCCTTCCATTGCTGCAAAAGTTACCGGCTGGTATTTCACCACATTTTTGGCCAGTAAATCTCCCGTTGGAACAGCTACAATCATACTAGAAATCAATCCGAAGATTACTCCTGTTTTAAGAAACAGTTTTCCGAAAACAATATTCTTTTTGCTTAAAATATAAAAAGAACCAATTCCTGCCACAACAAAAGAACTTGTAATTAAAGAAGCTGCCTGATTGTGCAGATAGGACGGCCATAGCCACGGATTTAAAAACAGCGCTTTGAAATTGGTCAGTACAAATTTCCCGTTCTCCAGAATCTCATACCCTACCGGATTCTGCATCCACGAATGTGTTGCAATAATTAAGTAACCACTTGCCCAGGAACCGATACAGATTAGTAATCCCGTAACAAAATGCCATTTATGTCCCAGTAATTTTTCTCCAAACAAAAACAGACCTAAAAAAGAGGATTCCAGAAAAAACGAAAACATGCCTTCCATGGCTAATGTCTGACCAACGATTCCTCCTGTTAACTCGGAGAATTTTGCCCAGTTGGTTCCAAATTGAAACTCCATCGGAATTCCGGTTACCACCCCCATCGCAAAATTCAACGCGAAGATTTTCATCCAGAAATGGGTGGCGTGATTGTATTGTTCTTTTTTAGTTTTAAGATATTTCCATTTGAAATACACAATGATCAGCGAAAGACCCATTGTAAGTTGCGGAAAAAGATAGTGAAAAGTAATCGTGAAGGCGAATTGCATTCGGTCATAAAAAAGCATTTCTTCCATAGTGGTAATTTATTTATGAAGTCCAACAAATTTACCCATTAAAACCCGAAATTCCTGCCTTTAAAAAAAGTTTATCGCCTGATATTTGTTAAACTTTTCAAGTTGTTGAAAAGTTTAAGTTATACTTAGAATTTAGCTGCTTCGTCATTATTTGTCATTTTGAGGAACGAGAAATCTCCGCAAATAACTCCACAACTTAAACCTAATCTTTGTTGAGTTTCTCGTGAGGATTTGCTTCGCCTATTCGCTATCGCTCGGGTCTCCTTCGTCGAAATAACACGATTATCTCTAAAACAGTGTTAGTCTTTCTTCAAAATTCCTTTTTCAACACTTTCATTAATTAATCCTTCGGCATAATTCCATAGCGTTTTAGAACCTTCTTTTATCACGCTCTTTTTCTCGTATACTTTTTCATAACTTACATCGAACTCTTTCCAGGTTCCGCCATTGTTAGAAGTATTCTGCAATAAAGGTTCTAAACGATCCATCGATCTCGCAAATTTAGCTTCGTTGGTTTCACCTGCTTCAAATTCTTCCCAAATGGCAATTAATTCCTCCGCCTGTTTTTTCGGAAGCAAACCAAAAATACGATTCGCTGCCAATCGTTCTTCATCAGTATTAGAATGACTTTTTTGTGAATCATATATAAAGGTATCACCAGCATCAATTTCTACAATATCGTGTATCAAAACCATTTTCACGACTTTCAAAACATCAATCGGGGCATCTGAATACTCTGCCAAAACAATTGCCATTAAAGCCAAATGCCAGCTGTGCTCTGCATCATTTTCATTTCGGTCACTATGAAACAGCTTCGTTTTTCGCTGAATGTATTTCACTTTATCAATTTCTTTTATAAAAGCAATCTGATGCAATAAATCTTCTGTATTCATCTTGTAACTGTTTATTGTTTTAAAATGACATTCGTCATATGCAAAATTATAAGTTAAAGCTTAATTGCACGGGTTTAAATCAAATAATATAACTCCTATGATAAAATCCGCTTTTTATTTCACACCGAAATTAAATTTCTGTAACAATAGTCACTTAATTTCCCGAAAAACAGACTTACCTTTGTATCACATTATTTTAGATTTCAAATCATGAAAATAGAACAAATTTACACCGGATGCCTTGCGCAGGGTGCCTATTATATTACTTCAAATGGCGAAGCCGCAATTATTGATCCGTTAAGAGAAATTCAGCCCTACTTAGACCGTTTAGAGCGCGATCAGGTAAAATTGAAATATATTTTTGAAACGCATTTTCACGCCGATTTTGTTTCGGGACATGTTGATTTAAGCAAAGAAACTCAGGCACCAATCGTTTACGGACCAAATGCTGCCTGCGAATTTGACTGTATTTCGGCAAAGGACGGACAAGAATTTAAAATTGGAAATATCACCATCAAAGCGCTGCACACTCCGGGTCATACCATGGAAAGTACCACTTATTTACTGATTGATGAAAACGGAAAAGATCATGCTATTTTCTCCGGAGATACTTTATTTATCGGAGATGTTGGACGCCCTGATCTGGCTCAGAAAGCAGCCGGAATGACACAGGACCAGTTAGCCGGAATTTTATATCATTCGTTACGTGATAAAATTATGACTTTGGCTGATGATGTAATCGTTTATCCTGCGCATGGTGCGGGAAGCGCTTGCGGAAAAAACATGAGCAAAGAAACGGTTTCAACTATAGGAAATCAAAAAGCAAACAACTATGCTTTGCGTGCTAATATGACCGAAGCCGAATTTATTACAGAAGTCACCGACGGATTATTACCTCCTCCTGCCTATTTCAGTATGAATGTGGCGATGAACAAACAAGGTTACGAAAGTTTTGAAACGGTTTTGTACAATGGAATGAAAACCATAAAAGCAGAGGAATTTGAAGCCGTAGCCGAAGAAACTGGGGCTTTGATTCTGGATACCAGAAGTGCTGCTAATTTTAGCAAAGGATTCATTCCGCAATCTATTAATATTGGAATCAATGGTGATTTTGCTCCTTGGGTCGGAACTTTAATTGGTGATGTAAAACAGCCTATTATATTGGTAACCGAAACCGGTCTTGAAGAAGAAACCGTAACCCGTTTAAGCCGTGTAGGATTTGACTCGATTATTGGTCATTTAGAAGGCGGTTTTGAAGCCTGGCAAAAAGCAGGTTACGAAGTAGACACCGTAAACAGAATCACTGCTCAACAATTTTCAAATGAGTTCAAATTCGGAGAAGATAAAGTAATCGACATTCGAAAAGAAACGGAATATGCTGCAGAGCACATCGAAGACGCTTACAGCAAACCATTGGCATATATTAATGACTGGGTAAAAGACATTAACCCGAACGAACATTTTTATCTGCATTGCGCCGGAGGATATCGCAGTATGATTGCTGCTTCGATTTTACAGGCTCGCGGTTTCAGAAATTTTAGCGAAATTGAAGGCGGCTTTGGAGCCATTTCTAAAACAGAAACTCCAAAATCAGATTTTGTTTGTCAAAGTAAAGTGTTAAAATAATTTTAAGACGCTGAGTTGCTAAGATTCTAAGGTTCTAAGAATTTTGACCTTTATATCTTAGCAACTCAGAATCTTAGTAACTTAGAACCTTAAAAAAATGCTTGAAATCTTAAAAGAACCTTGGCCTTGGTACGTTTCCGGGCCGCTTATCGGATTAACTGTTCCTATTTTATTGATTCTCGGAAATAAATCTTTCGGAATCAGTTCTTCACTTCGTCACATTTGCGCGGCTTGTATTCCCGCCAATATTTCTTTCTTTAAATACGACTGGAAAAAAGAAAGCTGGAATTTATTTTTCGTTTTTGGAATTTTCCTGGGTGGAGTTATTGCGGCTTACTTCCTGGCAAATCCAAATCCAATAGAAATTAGTCCCGAGTTATCAACAAAATTAGCTGTCTATGGAATCACCGATTATAACGGTTCGGTTCCTGCACAATTATTTTCCTGGGAAAGTTTATTAACTCTTCGCGGATTCATTATGATTGTAGTGGGAGGATTCTTAGTTGGTTTCGGAACGCGTTATGCCGGCGGATGTACAAGCGGGCACGCAATTATGGGATTATCAAATCTGCAATGGCCATCATTAGTAGCGACCATCTGCTTTATGATTGGCGGTTTTGTAATGACACTTTTGATCTTACCTTATATTCTTTCACTTTAAAATTTCACAAATGAGTTTAGAAAATAAAACTATCGACAGCGAAGGAATCAATGCAAGCCAGAAAAAAGAAACCGTATTTGGAAATCTTAAATATTTAATTGTTGGTATCTTTTTCGGAATCCTATTCGTAAAAACTGAAATCATCAGCTGGTTCCGTATTCAGGAAATGTTCCATCTTGAATCGTTTCATATGTATGGCGTAATCGGATGTGCAGTTGCTGTTGGAGTAATCTCCGTATTTCTTATTAAAAAGTTCAACATAAAAACATTACAAGGCGAAAAAATCGAAATTCAGCCGAAAACGTTCAGCAAAGGGCAAATTTATGGTGGATTGTTATTTGGTTTTGGATGGGCGATTACTGGAGCTTGTCCGGGTCCCCTATTTGCTCAAATCGGGACAGGTGCCACCGTTATTATCGTAACCCTGATAAGTGCCATCTTTGGAACTTGGGTTTATGGTCTTATTAAAGATAAATTGCCTCATTAATATTCTTACTTATTATTATACACATCAAATCCGACAAGTTTTAAAAACCTCTCGGACTTACTAATAACTAACAGATGAACCACACAACAGAAAATTTAATATTAAGAAAAGCCGTTAGTTCTGACGTCCCTGTCATCTGGGAAATTCTGCAAGACGCTATTGAACAGCGAAGACTAGACGGAAGCACACAATGGCAGGACGGTTACCCTAATGAGCTTACGATTCATACCGATATCGAAAACGATCATGGGTACGTACTTACTGAAAACGACATTATCTTATCTTATGCCGCAATTCTTTTTGATAAAGAACCGGCCTACGAAGCCATAGAAGGTCAATGGCTCACTGATGGAGATTATACTGCGATTCATCGGGTAGCCGTATCGAAACTGGCAAAAGGTAAAGGCATTGCCACAAAGCTATTTGAAAAAATAGAGCGTTTTTCTATTGAACACAACATACACAGTATAAAGGTAGATACAAATTTTGACAACATTCCAATGTTAAAAATTTTAGACCGACTGAAATACACCTATTGTGGTGAAGTTTTTTTCAGAGGAGGAGCACGAAAAGCCTTTGAAAAAAAACTGATTTAGAAAATAAAACAAACAAACAAACCCGACAGGTTTTTAAAACCTGTCGGGTTTACTTTTTTTATATAATAGAGAACTATCTTCATTTTACTTTCATTAAGTTTCATTAAGTTTACAATACCGGATTTAATCTTACAAAAAGCGAACTAACCACAGTCATATGAAACGCTCGGAACAATTGTCAAAATTAGAAAATACTGAACACTGGGATGTAATCATAATTGGCGGGGGAGCAAGCGGTTTAGGAACTGCTCTTGATGCTGCAAGCCGCGGTTATAAAACCATTCTGCTGGAAGCAGTCGATTTTGCAAAGGGAACTTCCAGCCGAAGTACGAAATTAGTTCATGGCGGTGTTCGCTATTTAGAGCAGGGAAATATTCATCTGGTCATCGAAGCCTTGAAAGAAAGAGGACTACTGGCAAAAAATGCAGGTCATTTAGTAAAGAATCAATCTTTTATAATCCCGAATTACAACTTCTTTGCCGGTTTATTCTACACTATCGGACTGACTGTTTATGATTTATTGGCGGGACGTTTAAGTTTGGGACGATCAAAATACCTTTCGAGAAAAAAAACAATTGAGATGCTTCCTGCTGTAGCAGAAAAAAATCTAACAAATGGTGTAATTTATCATGACGGCCAATTTGACGATTCCCGACTAGCGATAAACATTGCTCAAACAGCTGTTGAAAAAGGAGCCTGTCTTTTAAATTATTTCAAAGTTTTTCATTTGCTAAAGAATACTCAGAACCAAATCATCGGTGTTGAAGCCATAAATCATGAAACGGGCAAGAAGTACGAAATTAAAGGGTCGGCTATTATTAATGCAACAGGTGTTTTCACCAATGCCATCATGAAACTTAACGACACGGTATACAAAAAATACATTGTACCAAGTCAGGGAATTCATCTTGTATTTGATCACTCCTTTTTACCGGGTGAACATGCTTTGATGATTCCTAAAACAAGTGACGGAAGAGTTTTGTTTGCCGTTCCCTGGCACAATCGAATTGTAGTCGGAACCACTGATACCTTAATCCGAAAACACAGTCTCGAACCCATTGCATTAGAAAGTGAAATTGAATTTGTTTTGGAAACTGCTCAACGTTTTCTGGCTAAAAAACCAACGAGAGCCGATGTCTTATCTGTTTTTGCCGGTTTGCGTCCTTTGGCGGCTCCGGAAGAAGAAGGCAAAAGTACTAAGGAAGTTTCCCGAAGCCATAAAATCATAGTTTCAGAAACCGGGTTAATCACCATTACCGGAGGCAAATGGACTACTTACAGAAAAATTTCTGAGGATATTATCGATAAGGCTATCAAAATAGGTAAATTGCCTAAAAGAGCTTGTATTACCGAACATCTTCCGATCCACGGGAACAAAGAGACTACAAATTCAGACCGGACAAATCATTTATATATTTATGGATCTGATCTTCCTGAAATAATAGAATTGCAGAAAAGGGAGCCTGAACTGAAAGAAAAATTACATCCGGATCACGAATTCACCATGGCTGAAGTTGTTTGGGCTATTCGATATGAAATGGCCAGAACAGTAGATGACATTCTCGCAAGACGTGTTCGCTTATTGTTCTTAGATGCCAGAGCTGCCATAGCTTCATCTGAAAAAGTAGCGCGTCTTCTGGCAAAGGAACTCGGACATGATGAAACCTGGATCCTTAGAGAGATTACCAATTTCCACGGAATTGCAAAAGGTTTTCTCCTAAAAGAATTTCAATAGATTTTTATTAACTTAAGAATATACGATCATGCAGGACAAATTAATTCTGGCTTTGGATCAGGGAACCACTTCTTCCAGGGCTATTGTATTCAATCATAAAGGAGAAATTGTCAGTATTTCTCAAAAACCATTTAAACAAATTTTTCCAAAACCGGGATGGGTCGAACATGATCCTAACGAAATCTGGTCTTCACAAGTAAGTGTCGCTGCTGAAGTAATCGCAAAAGTTGGGATTACGGGCCGCGAAATTGCTGCCATTGGAATTACCAATCAACGGGAAACGACTATTGTCTGGGATCGCGAAACAAGTGAACCGGTTTACAAAGCTATTGTCTGGCAAGACCGCAGAACAGCAAAATACTGCGACGAACTAAAAGCCCAAGGACATACAGAAATGATCCAGAAAAAAACCGGATTAATTCTCGATGCTTATTTCTCCGGAACCAAAGTAAAATGGATATTGGATAATGTTCCGGGAGCACGCGAAAAAGCAGAACAGGGAAAACTTTGCTTCGGAACTGTAGATACCTGGTTAATTTGGAAACTAACCCGAAGTAAATTGTTTATGACGGACGTTTCTAATGCCAGCAGAACTTTATTATTCAACATAAATACTTTAGACTGGGACGACGAATTATTGACACTATTTGATATTCCGAGAGCGATGTTGCCTGAGGTAAAGGAGAGCAGCGCTATTTATGGAGAAACAAGCACTACCCTATTCTCGACCAAAATCCCAATTAGTGGGGTTGCCGGAGATCAGCAGGCGGCACTTTTCGGTCAGCTGTGTACCAGTTCTGGAATGATTAAAAATACGTATGGAACAGGCTGTTTTATGCTAATGAATACAGGCGAAAAACCTATTTTTTCATCACATAATTTATTGACTACGATTGCCTGGAAAATCAACGGAAAAACTACGTATGCTTTGGAAGGCAGTGTTTTTGTTGGAGGCGCAGCCGTACAATGGTTACGTGACGGTGCCAAAATGATCAATTCATCAGATGAAATCGAGGCTCTCGCAGCAACTGTACCTGACAATGGCGGCATTTATTTTGTTCCTGCTCTCACCGGTTTAGGAGCACCACATTGGGATCAATATGCGAGAGGCGCTATAGTTGGAATCACCAGAGGAACAACAAATGCGCATATTGCGAGAGCCACTTTAGAAGGAATTGCCTATCAGGTAAACGATCTGCTCAAAGCTATGCAAGCAGATTCCGGATACAAAGGGATCGAACTGCGAGTAGACGGTGGTGCCGCCGCGAATAATTTATTAATGCAATTTCAATCAGACATATTTAGTTCTAATGTAACCCGACCTACCACCTTAGAAACTACAGCTTTGGGTGCGGCTTATCTGGCAGGACTAGCTGTGGGGTATTGGTCTGGTTTGGACGATCTAAAAGAACAATGGTCGATAGACAAAGTATTTTCTCCGAAAATGGATCAGACAAAAGTAGACTTACTGGTTAAAAACTGGGACAGAGCTGTCGGCCGCGCATCACATTGGATTGAAGAATAAATTTTAATTACTAACTAAACCGTAAAAAATGACTCCTTTTATAGCAGAAATTCTTGGCACAATGATCATGATTCTATTAGGGAATGGCGTTGTGGCAAATGTATTACTTAAAGATACCAAAGGAAACAATTCCGGCTGGATGGTGATTACATCAGCCTGGGCGTTTGCCGTTTTTGTGGGCGTTACTATCGCAGGACCAATCAGCGGTGCACATTTAAATCCTATTGTTACATTAGGTTTGGCCCTGATTGGAAAATTTACCTGGAATCTGGTTCCTGCTTACATTCTTGCTCAAATGATTGGAGCTATGTCAGGTGCTTTTTTGGTGTGGTTGTCTCATAAAGATCATTTTTCCGCCACAGAAGATGAAGGAATTAAACTTGCCTGTTTCTCTACATCGCCCGCAATCAAAAACAATCCCTCCAACTTAATCAGTGAAGTCATTGCCACCTTTGTTTTAATTTTTTCTGTCTTTTATATTGCCGGGCCAAGTCTGCAAATCGCTACAGATGCTAATGCTACAATTGGTTTAGGTACTATTGGAGCGCTTCCGGTAGCCATAGTGGTCTGGGCAATTGGTCTCTCACTAGGAGGTACGACGGGTTATGCCATAAATCCGGCAAGAGATTTAGGACCTAGAATCATGCATGCTGTTTTACCTATAAAAGGAAGCAGTAACTGGGGTTATGCCTGGATTCCAATTGTAGGTCCCATCATTGGTTCCGGATTGGCTGCAGCACTATATCTGGCCATTAATTAATACTTTACATAAGAGTTCTCAAATTTATTACCCGTGGGTTTCTTCTGTCGCGAACTCGCGTGAGGGATAGAAGCGATCTGCCGCAGCAGTGCGGATAGCCCGACAGCATCCTGATAAGAGGGCGTATAAGCACAACGTAACTTTGCCCTCTTATCGGGATGGTGGCACGCCCTACTAACCATTAAGCTCTCTCTCAATATAAGATTTTATCAAGGTTTTAATCTTTTATAAAGCTATGATCGTTTTAAATAATCATTAAATAATTTAGAAATCTTACATCAAATCAAAAACTTATAGTATTTTTACTCTAATTCTATAGGCTTTATAAAGTTTGTAATTCGTGTTGTTTTTAATTAACAAAAAATTAACGATACATTTGTATATACAACTATTAAAAGTTATACATTTGTATATACAAATTATACACTTACGACTATGACAATTGAAGAGGTTATAAAAAGTACAGTTAAGATGGATAATGCGAGAAAAGTTATTCTGAATATTATGTACACGCAAAATGTGATTCAGGATCATTTCAACGAATTGATAAAACCGTATGATCTGTCCGGAGAACAATATAATGTACTGCGTATATTAAGAGGACAAAAAGGAAACCCTGCTAATATGTGTGTGATACAGGAGCGAATGCTGGCCAAAACGAGCAACACGACCCGATTAGTAGACAAATTATTATTGAAAGATTTCGTTACCAGAAATGTTTGTCCCGGTAATCGACGTAAAATTGAAGTTCTAATCACCCAAAAGGGATTGGATGTACTGAAAGAATTAGATCCGAAAGTAGACGAGCATGAGCGTTTGTTTGCTGCAAATTTAAGTCCGGAAGAATTAGAATTATTAAACCAATTATTAGAGAAATACAGAACCCAACAAAATTAAATTTATGAGTACATTATTAGACAATCTAAACTGGAGATATGCAACAAAGAAGTTTGATGCTACCAAAAAAATATCTTCGCAAGATTTAAACACTTTAAAAGAAGCTGTTAGATTAAGTGCTTCTTCATACGGATTACAACCTTACAAAGTTATTATCGTTGAAAATCCGGAAATCAGAGAAAAATTAAAAGCTGCTGCTTACGGACAGACACAAATTACAGATGCTTCTCAAATTTTTATTTTCGCTAACGATTTAAATCTTGGAGCAGATTCTGTAGATGCTTACATCAACAACATCAGTGAAACAAGAGGTGTTCCTGCTGACGCTTTAGGCGGATTCAGTGACATGATGAAAGGAACTATTTCAAATCTGTCTGTTGAAGCTAAAAACATCTGGACAGCAAAACAAACTTACATCGCTTTAGGAACTTTATTGAGTGCTGCTTCTGAATTAAAAATCGATGCAACTCCAATGGAAGGATTTAATGCGGCGGCATTTAACGAAATCTTAGGCTTTGATAAATTAGGCTTAAACACTTCCGTTATAGCAACTGTAGGATACAGACATGATGAGGACGAAACTCAACACTACAAAAAAGTTAGAAAATCACACGAGAATTTATTTATCACTATATAATTATTATTAATCAAAATCAATTTTAACAAAATGAAAAATTTAAAGACAATTGCAATAGCATTATTCGTAGCAGTAGCTGGAATTTCAGTAAACGCACAAACTAAAAAAATCGACGTAAAAGCAAGTACGATCAAATGGGTAGGTAAAAAAGTAACCGGAGAGCACTCAGGAACTGTAAACTTCAAAGAAGGAGCAGTAGTTTTCAAAGGAAAAAAATTAACAGGTGGTAGCTTCACTGTTGATATGACTTCATTAACAGCAACTGATATCACCGGAGAATACCAAGGAAAATTAAACGGTCACTTAAAAGCTGACGATTTCTTTGGAACTGACAAATTCCCAACTGCAAAATTAGTTTTCAAAACTATCGGAGCAAAATCAACTGATGTTTACACAGTAACTGCTGATTTAACTATAAAAGGAATCACTAAACCTGTAACTTTTGATATCGCTGTGAAAGGAAATACTGCTACAACAGCTTTCAAAGTGGACAGAACTAAATACGATATCAAATACAACTCTGGTAACTTCTTCCAAAACTTAGGAGACAAAACTATCAATGACGAATTTGAATTGACTGTAGCTTTAAAATTCTAATAGCACAAAAAAAACAGCAATTCTTATTATTATAAGAAAAACCTCAATAGTTTAACACTGTTGGGGTTTATTTTTGCGTTTTTTCCAAAAAAATAACATTCTTAATACTCCCCTAACGCTTTCGTAATACCATACTGGACTTTGATTAACATTGGCCTTCTACTTTTGAACTTATTAAAAATCAAAAACTGGAAATCAAAATCATAGTTATGAAAGCAAAAATACATCTTATAGTTGTCACGGTTCTTAGTACTTTTTTTCTACAGGCACAACAACAGCCTAAAGGTATTATTGGTACCTCAAACTGGATGAACAACTGGACCAATTTTAAACCTGCCAATACTGAATATAGCGAAGCCACAAACATTATTGCAGGTACCATCAACAAGGACACCAAACTTCTTAAACGCAATACATATCAATTAGTCGGGGTAGTTTATGTTACCAACAATGCCGTATTATCTATCGAACCGGGAACTGTAATAAGAGGTGATGATAAAACATGTGGAACTCTGGTAATTACAAACGGATCAAAAATTGTAGCCGAAGGTTTAGAAACTGACCCTATTGTTTTTACCTCTAATAAAGAAACTACCCAAAGAAAACCGGGAGACTGGGGTGGGATTATTATTTTGGGAAAAGCTCCAATCAATACACTTGGAGGAGTACATACACTGCCTTTCGATCTGGAACCGATGCTAAACCACTACGGTGGTCAGGATGCTGAAGACAATTCTGGAGTTTTAAAATATGTACGAATTGAATATTCCGGCCGAAAACTAAGTGCCGCCAAAGAACTTAACGGGCTTTCGCTTGCCGGAGTTGGAAAAAAAACAGTTTTAAGCAATATTCAAATTAGTTACTCCAACGATGATTCTTTTGAATGTTACGGCGGAGATTTAAACCTGAACAATCTGGTTTCTTATCGCACCACCGATGATGATTTTGACTTTACTCAGGGCGCTCAAATCAACATCAACAACAGTATTGCTATTCGTCATCCCTTTTCATCAGACATTTCGGGTTCAAGATGTTTTGAAGTTGATTCTTATGACAAAATTGGAAATACAGACATGAGCAAAAAATTGACTAAAATTAATGCCAGTAATATTACGCTTATAAATCTGGAAGAAAACAATCAGGGACTCGTGAGAGAATCTGTTTACGTCAGAGAAAACACTTTTTTTAATTTTACGAACAGTATTGTTTCCGGATTTACACCTTTTGTTCTACTGGAAGGAAATATTGGAAACGGCGAGGTTAACTTGGGGAAAATTACCTTCAAAAACTTAATAGTCAATAACTGTAATGGTGGAATCACAAGCGAAGCCGGCGGAGCTAATGCTGCAATTGAAAGTTATTACAACAATCCCATTTTTGACATTAACTTTACTAAAATCAAAAACAGCGAATTGTTTACAACTCCTAATATCAAAGGAAATCCGGACTTTAGGATGAACGTAAACAACACCATAGCCATTGGTAATTAAGCCCTTAAAGCAACCTAACAACAAAAAAATTTAACAAATTTTAAAATTTAGAAAAGTTTTTTTTGACTTTTTATGTCTTTTAATTCAAATTACATTTATATATTTGTGAAATCAAAATAAGATATGAGAACAATAATGAACAATACTTGGTGGTGGAAGAATTTACGTCAAACGTCGTGAACAAAGCTTCCTATGGTATTGTAAAACTATAAATATAAAAGGCTTGTCATCACGACAAGCCTTTTTTTTTGGTCTAAACTCTGATAAAAAAATTTATTAAAAATAAAAAACGAAATACTTTGAAACCATTTACACTCAACACACACTACAAACAAATTCTGGCAGATACCATTACGCCGGTAAGTGTTTATTTTAAAATCCGGGACAAATTCCCAAACAGCTTGTTATTGGAAAGTAGTGACTATCACGGAAATGACAACAGTTTCTCTTACATCTGCTGCAACCCTATCGCAACAATTAAAATCGAAAACGAGACCATTTCAAAAACTTTTCCAGACGGAACTAAAGAACGAATCTCCATCGACAGCTCAACGAATATTCCAGAAATTATTCAGGAATTTTCAAGCCAGTTTCAATCAGAAAAAAATGATTTTAAATTCATCAACAATGGTTTATTTGGATACATTTCTTACGATGCTGTTCGTTATTTCGAAAAAGTTTCGATTGCCAAAAAAGACAGAGCTACTTTAATTCCTGATTTATTTTATGCTGTTTATCAAAACATCATTGCCATCAACCACTTTAAAAATGAAGCGTACATTTTTTGTCATAGTGTCGATGGAAGAAACAATATTTCGGAGATTGAGCAATTATTACAATCCAGAAATATAGCCTCTTATAAATTTACTAAAGAAGGTGAAGGTTTCTCTAATTTAACGGATGAAGAGTTCAAACACAATGTAGCTCTAGCCAAAAAACACTGTTTCCGTGGAGATGTTTTTCAACTGGTACTTTCACGTCGTTTTACGCAAGGTTTCAAAGGTGATGAATTCAACGTGTACCGTGCTTTGCGAAGTATAAATCCTTCTCCGTATTTATTCTTCTTCGATTATGGCGATTTCAAAATATTCGGATCTTCACCTGAAGCACAAATCATTGTAAAAAACAGAAAAGCAGAAATTCATCCTATAGCCGGGACTTTCAAAAGAACCGGAAATGACGAACAGGACGCTGTTTTAGCCAAACAACTTTCAGAAGATAAAAAAGAGAACAGCGAACACGTGATGCTTGTCGATTTGGCCAGAAATGATTTAAGCCGAAATGGACATGATGTAAATGTCGAAAAATACAGAGAAGTTCAGTTTTTCTCGCATGTCATTCATTTGGTTTCCAAAGTAACAGGGCACTTACATGAAAAAGCAACCACTATGCAGGTAGTAGCCGATACTTTCCCCGCAGGAACTTTAAGTGGAGCCCCAAAACACAGAGCCATGCAACTAATCGAAAATTATGAAAAAACAAATCGTAATTTCTATGGAGGTGCTATTGGGTTCATGGACTTTGAAGGTAATTTCAATCACGCTATTATGATTCGAACATTCCTGAGTAAAAACCACCAATTACACTGTCAGGCCGGTGCCGGAATTGTTGCCAGTTCTGATGAAGAAAGCGAAATGCAGGAAGTTTACAATAAACTGAGAGCATTGAATACAGCTTTAGAGATGGCGGAGAAAATATAATTTTTTTTGTTTCAGGTTTCAGGTTTCACGTTGTTGAAATGCAAACAAAACCTCAAACCTGAAACCTGAAACCTGAAACTAAAAACTTAAAAACAACCATAAACACAAACTAAAAAGACGATGAAGAACATTATTCCATTTTTGATTGCTATTGTATTATTTACTTCCTGTGAAGCTAAAAAAGAATCGAACACACTTCCTTTAAGCGGAACCTGGCGTCTGATATCAGCTGAAACCACCGAAAAAGATTCTACGTTCTCGACTTTCAATCCAAAAACAAAAATGATTAAAATTATAAATGATAGCCATTTTGCTTTTTTCAATCATGATTTAAATAACGGTAAGGATTCAACAAATGCAGTATTCTTTGGCGGAGGTGGAAAATACACTTTAAAAGACAGTATTTATACCGAAAATCTGGAATACTTTAATAACCGTCAATGGGAAAATAATAAGTTTGAGTTTGTTGTAAAAATTAAAAACGATACTCTGATTCAAAAGGGCATCGAAAAATTAGAAAAATTAGGAATCGATCGAATTATCACTGAAAAGTATGTTCGGGAAAAATAAAAATTAGTTAGCAGTCTCAGTGTACAGTCTCAGTAGACTTAGTAGCTGAGGATCTTAGCAACTTAGAACCTTAAAAGAAATGAAAAAAATATTAGTTATAGACAATTACGATAGTTTCACTTATAATTTAGTACACTATCTGGAAGATTTAAACTGTGAAGTTACGGTATACAGAAACGATGAGTTTGATATTGATGAAATCGCCTCTTTTGATAAAATATTACTTTCTCCAGGTCCCGGAATACCGGATGAAGCAGGGTTATTAAAAGCGGTGATTCAGAAATATGCTCCAACCAAAAGTATTTTAGGTGTTTGCTTAGGACAGCAGGCTATCGGAGAAGTTTTTGGAGGAACACTTTCAAACCTTGACAAAGTATATCACGGTGTTGCTACAAATGTAAAAACAGTAGTTTCAGACGAAATTCTGTTTGAAGGTTTGGGTAATGAATTTGAGGTAGGACGTTACCATTCCTGGGTAGTTGACAGTAATTTACCTGACGCTCTTGAAGCCACTTCAATTGATGAAAACGGACAAATCATGTCGTTAAGACACAAAACTTTTGATGTTAGAGGCGTTCAGTTCCATCCGGAAAGTGTTCTGACTCCAAAAGGAAAACTGATTTTAGAGAATTGGATTAAGAGTTAGTAAAAAAATAGTTTCAGGTTTCAAGTTTTAGGTTATTGGAACGTGAAACCTGAAACCTGAAACTGAATAACGATGGAAATACAAATCAAAGAAACTAAAGATATTAATATTGAGGAAATAATAGTACTGTACAAAGCAAACGAATGGAGTTCTGCTCACAAACCAAATGAATTGTACAATGGTCTTTTAAACTCTGAAACTTTAATAACAGCCTGGGAAGGAAAAAAATTAATTGGACTTGGAAATGCCATTTCTGACGGGCATTTAACCGTTTATTATCCACATTTACTAGTACTTCCGGAATATCAGGGAAAAGGGATTGGAAAATTAATTTTGGATAAGATGCTCGAAAAATATCGTCATTTTCATATGCAAATGCTGACTGCTGACGGAAAATCAGTTGACTTCTATAAAAAGAATGGATTTGAACGCGCGGGAAAAACGGAGCCCATGTGGATTTACCAAGGCAATGAACATTAGAAAAAATTTACAGTCTCGGTCCCAGTATCCAGTATTAGTGAAACCTTAGGATCTTAGTATCTCAGAACCTTAGCAACTTAAAAAAAATGAAAAACATACTAAATAAATTAATCAATCACGAAGTGCTTTCGAAAGAGGAAGCCAAAGACGTGTTGATTAACATCTCAAGCGGGGCTTACAACCCAAGTCAGATTTCGGCATTTTTGACTGTATTTATGATGCGAAGCATAACAATTGATGAGCTTTCCGGATTTCGTGAAGCCTTATTAGAATTGTGCATTCGTGTCGATTTATCGGCCTACAACGCTATCGATTTGTGCGGAACGGGTGGTGACGGAAAAGATACTTTCAACATTTCAACTTTAGCTTCCTTCGTAGCTGCCGGAGCGGGAATAAAGGTCGCAAAGCACGGAAATTATGGGGTCTCCTCTATTTCGGGATCCAGTAACGTAATGGAAAAAATGGGAATAAAATTCAGTAACGATCCGTCATTTTTAGAAAAATGCATCGATCAGACAGGAATTTGCGTATTACACGCTCCCCTATTTCACCCTGCCATGAAACATGTGGGACCAATCAGAAAAGAGCTGGCTGTAAAAACATTTTTCAACATGTTAGGTCCAATGGTCAACCCATCGTTCCCTAAAAATCAGTTGGTAGGTGTTTTCAATTTAGAACTAGCCCGAATGTACGCTTATTTGTATCAAAACACCGATGTTAATTTTACCATCCTGCATTCGCTTGACGGTTACGATGAAATCTCATTAACCGGTCCGACAAAAATCATTACAAGTAATATGGAAGGTATGCTGAAACCCGAAGATTTTAACGTTCGTCTTTTATCACAAAGAGAAATTGAGGGAGGAAGAACCATCGAAGAATCAGCAGATATGTTTGTGAGCATTATTTCCGGAAAAGGAAGTGAGGCTCAGAATAATGTGGTTTGTGCAAATGCGGCAATGGCTATTTCAACGGTAACCAAATGCTCTCCTCAGGAAGGTTTTAAGCAGGCTAAAGAAAGTTTGTTTTCCGGAAAAGGCTTAAAAGTTCTAAAAACATTACAAGAATTAAGCAAATAAAAAAATGTTTCAAGTTTCAGGTTTCAAGTTATTGGAGCGAACCTGAAACTTGAAACCTGAAACAAAAGATATGAATATACTCGATAAAATAATAATTGATAAAAAACGAGAAGTCGTCCTTAAAAAATCAATCATTCCGGTTTCACAATTGGAAAGTTCCATTTTTTTTGGAAAAGAAACGATTTCTTTAAGTCAAAAACTAAAGACAAGTTCGACAGGAATAATTGCCGAACACAAACGCCGTTCTCCATCTAAATCAGTTATCAATCATAACTTCACCGTGGAAGAAGTTGTCAAAGGATATGAAAATGCAGGTGCCTGTGGAATTTCGGTTTTAACTGACGGAAAATACTTTGGCGGCTCATTAGACGATTTACTTTTAGCGAGAGCGAGCGTCAATATTCCGCTTTTGCGAAAAGAATTTATCGTTGATGAATATCAGATCTTAGAAGCCAAAGCGTATGGAGCCGATTTAATTTTACTGATTGCAGCGGTTTTAACCCGAGAAGAAATTAAATCCTTATCCGAATTTGCCAAACAATTAGGGTTAGAAGTTTTACTGGAAGTCCACAATCAGGAAGAATTAGAGAAATCTATAATGCCAACCTTAGATATGATTGGTGTGAACAACAGAAATCTAAAAACTTTTGAAGTAAGTCTGGACTTCAGCAAACAGCTGGCCTCTCAGATCCCGAATGATTTTGTAAAAGTTTCAGAAAGCGGAATTTCGTCTGTTGAAGCAATTTCAGAATTAAGACCTTACGGTTACAGTGGTTTTCTAATTGGAGAAAACTTTATGAAAACAGACAATGCCGGACAGGCAGCAACTGAATTTATTAATCGGCTGTAAGCCATATCCTATAAGCAATAAGCTTTTAGCAAAAAATTAAATAAACAGCACAAAGTAAAAAGCCTAAAGCTTATTGCCTACTGCCTAAAGCATAAAAGAAATGAAACTAAAAATCTGCGGTATGAAATATCCCGACAATATACTCGAAACAGGAGCCCTCCTGCCCGATTATATGGGATTTATTTTCTGGGAAAAATCCGCACGTTATTTTGACGGAACGATTCCGGAATTGATTCATACCATCAAAAAAACCGGTGTTTTTGTAGATGAAACAGTTGATAACGTACTATCAACAGCAGACAAATATCATTTACAGGCCGTTCAGTTACACGGAAAAGAAACCGTAGAATTTTGTCAGGAATTAAAAGCTAAGATCGATGCCAAAATTGATGTGACTATTGAAATCATAAAAACATTCTCGATAGATGACGGTTTTGATTTTGAAGTGCTGGCACCTTTTGAAAAGGTTTGCGATTATTTCCTGTTTGATACAAAAGGAAAATTACCGGGCGGAAACGGAACTACTTTTGACTGGAAGATATTAGAAAATTATAAATCTGAAAAACCAATCTTCTTGAGCGGTGGCATCGGAATTGAAGAAATACCTGCGATAAAGAACCTCAAAGTACCTATTTACGCTATCGATGTAAACAGTAAATTTGAAATAGAACCAGGATTAAAAAATACAAGTCTATTAAAAAAGTTTCAGAAAAATCTAAAACCTGCTACTTTAAACCCAAAACAACTATACAATGAATTATAACGTTAACGAAAAAGGATATTACGGAGAATTTGGAGGGGCT
Source organism: Flavobacterium sp. CFS9 (assembly GCF_041154745.1). Taxonomy (NCBI): domain Bacteria; kingdom Pseudomonadati; phylum Bacteroidota; class Flavobacteriia; order Flavobacteriales; family Flavobacteriaceae; genus Flavobacterium; species Flavobacterium sp. CFS9. The sequence continues at coordinate 614,160 of NZ_AP031573.1, forward strand.
TACATTCCCGAAATGCTTTATCCGAATGTAGAAGAATTACGTCAGAATTATCTAAAAATAACAAGCGAACCAGATTTTAAAGCAGAATTTGACCAATTACTGAGAGATTATGTAGGTCGTCCAAGCCCGCTTTATTTCGCAAAACGCTTATCAGAAAAATACAATACCAAAATCTATCTCAAAAGAGAAGATTTAAATCACACCGGAGCACACAAAGTCAATAATACGATTGGACAGATTCTGGTTGCCAAACGTCTGGGCAAAAAAAGAATTATTGCGGAAACCGGTGCCGGTCAGCATGGTGTAGCAACCGCTACAGTGTGCGCCTTGATGGGATTGGAATGTATTGTGTATATGGGTGAAATTGACATCGCACGTCAGGCACCAAACGTAGCCCGTATGAAAATGTTAGGCGCAGAAGTACGTCCGGCACTTTCAGGTTCCAAAACATTAAAAGATGCTACAAATGAAGCTATTCGTGATTGGATCAATAATCCGGTAGACACCCATTACATTATAGGTTCAGCAATTGGCCCGCATCCGTATCCGGATATGGTTACCCGTTTTCAAAGTGTTATTTCAGAAGAAATCAAATGGCAGTTAAAAGCAAAAGAAGGGCGTGAAAATCCTGATTATGTAGTGGCTTGTATTGGTGGAGGAAGTAATGCAGCCGGAACCTATTATCACTTTCTGCACGAACCTGAAGTTGGAATTATTGCCGTAGAAGCTGCCGGAAAAGGTGTCGACAGCGGTCATAGCGCTGCCACCAGTAAATTAGGAAAAATGGGGATTATTCACGGCTGTAAAACACTATTGATGCAAACTCCGGACGGACAAATCACTGAACCGTATTCCATTTCTGCAGGCCTTGATTATCCGGGAGTTGGCCCTATGCATGCACATTTGGCACAAACCGGCCGCGGAGAATTCTTCTCTGTTACTGACGATGATGCGATGAATGCAGGTTTACAGCTTACCAAACTGGAAGGAATTATTCCGGCCATTGAAAGTGCACATGCTTTTGCTGTTTTAGATCAGAAGAAATTCAAACCAAACGATATTGTCGTTATCAGTCTTTCCGGTCGTGGAGATAAGGATTTAGACAATTATATTGAGTATTTTAAATTGTAATAAAATAGCAACTATGGAAAAGTTATTCTCTTACGGAACATTGCGATCAAAAGAAATTCAGATGCGCCTTTTTAATAAGGTGTTAATTGGAACCCGGGATCAGCTTCACGGTCACAAACTAAAAAGTCTGCAAATCGAAGAAGAGTTTGGAATGGCCGATTATGTTGTAGTCGTACCAAGCGCAGCCTCTACGGATCCTATACACGGTGTTGTTTTCGACGTCACAAATGCTGATTTAGCTAAAGTAGATCTATTCGAATCAAACGCCTATAAAAGAGTTCAGGTAATCTTGAATTCCGGAACAGTTGCCTGGATTTATATCGAAAACAAATAATCGTAAACCATGATTCTGACAGCAGCACAAACCAAACCATTCCGCGAGGATATTGATTCCAATTTATTAGAGCACTATCGCCTTGTTGATCTGGCCGTTCAGAATGGAGCACAATTAATTGCATTCCCTGAAATGTCCATCACGGGTTACGAAAGGGAATATGCCCAAAAACTGGCTTTTCAAAAAGACGATTCAAGATTGGATCATTTAAGAAAATTAGCTGTAGAAAATAATATCGTTATTATTGCGGGAGCTCCCATTCAAATTGAATCAGAATTATTTATCGGCGAATTTATTATTGCTCCGGACAATTCTGTTTCGATATACACTAAGCAATTTTTGCACGAAGGAGAAGACGATTTTTTTGAATCTTCGTTTGATTATAATCCGATGATTGAAATAGAGAATCAAAAAATTTCATTTGCTATTTGTGCTGATCTTGACAATCCGCTGCATCCGCAAAATGCATGCAAGAGAAAAGCAAGCTTATATATTGCCAGCATTTTCTTTTCGCCAAACGGAATTCCAAATGCTTACAGGCAGTTACAAAGTTATGCTGAGGAACATCAATTGAATGTGCTGATGTCTAATTTCAGCGGAGAATCGTGGGGATCACCATCAGCCGGGCAAAGTGCTTTCTGGAATAATAAAGGTGAACTTGTTAGGCAGATGAACGATACAGATACCGGCCTTTTATTGGTGGAATATCAAAACGAAAACTGGACCGGTAAAGTTGTAAAAAATTAAAAATACAATATAGAAGTCCTAATCAGGGCAGGATAAACTTTAAACCTATCTAACATTTGTTAGGAGAAAAAATAAAAACAATGAACAGAATAACTCAAAAATTACAAGAAGATAAAAAGATCCTTTCTATTTATTTCTCAGCTGGATATCCAAATTTGAATGATACCGTTCAGATCATTCAGGATTTAGAAAAAAATGGTGTTGACTTAATCGAAATTGGCTTGCCTTTCAGCGATCCTTTGGCTGACGGGCCAACCATTCAGGAGAGTTCAACACAAGCACTTCACAATGGAATGACTACCCAAATTCTTTTTGATCAGTTGAAAAACATCCGCGAAAGCGTAAAAATTCCGTTAATCATTATGGGATACTTCAACCCAATGCTGCAATACGGAATCGAAGCATTTTGTAAAAAGTGTGCTGAAATTGGTATCGACGGTTTAATTATTCCCGATTTACCGGTTGATGTTTACGCAGACGAATACAAAGCAATTTTCGAAAAATACGGCTTAATCAATGTCTTCCTGATTACCCCACAAACCTCAGAAGAGCGTATACATTTTATCGACAGCGTTTCAAACGGTTTCATTTATATGGTGAGTTCAGCCAGCGTAACGGGTTCTCAGGCCGGTTTTGGAAATACTCAGGAAAGCTATTTCGAAAGAATTGCAGAACTGAACCTGAAAAACCCTCAAATTGTCGGTTTTGGAATTTCAAACCAGGAAACCTTCAATCAGGCTACTAAATTTGCCAAAGGAGCCATTATCGGAAGCGCGTTTATCAAACACCTGGCAGAGAATGGCAGCGGCAAAATTGCAGAATTTGTTGGAGCAATTCGATAATTTAATGTATTTTACACGGATTTTATAATTTAAAAATCCGTGTATGCATTTATCTTCTTCAATCAATAAAACGGCATTTATTATTCTTCTAAATTTGTTGTTTGGGTCACTCCAGGCACAGCAAAATGAATCTTTAAAAACACCTACAAAACAGGATACCTTAAACGGTTCAATTACTCCCGAAAGAATTTGGTGGGATATTCAGCATTACGACCTCACCTTAAAACCCGATTATCTCCGTAAAAGTATTACTGGAAAAAATGAAATTGAATACAATGTAATTCATTCAAAACATTCTGATTTAATGCAGATTGACTTAGTGAGTCCCCTTAAAATTGATAGTGTTTTTCAAAAAGGAAAAAAAATTGCATACACCCAAAATCAGAACATCTGGTATTTAAAACTTCCGAAAAATCAATCCGAAAAAGGCAACAAAGTACTCATTTACTATTCAGGTAAACCAACAGAATCTATTAAACCACCCTGGGATGGCGGTTTCGTTTGGGCAAAAGATTCCCTCGGGCGTCCATGGATTTCTGTAGCCTGCCAATACAAAGGTGCCAGTTTATGGTATCCCTGCAAAAACACTATGTATGACGAGCCTGATAAAGGAGCCGGTATTAGTATCTCGGTTCCTGATACTTTAATTGCAATTGGAAATGGCCGATTAAAGAGTAAAATCAAAAATCAGGATAATACTTCAACTTATAAATGGGAAGTAAAAAATCCTGTGAGTCACTATGGAATCTCATTTTATGTTGGAAAATATAGCAACATCAGCCAAACTTTTAATGGCGAAAACGGCTCGTTGGATCTGAATTACTGGATATTAGATTACAATAAGGAAAAAGCCAAATCACATCTGATTCCGGAAGTAACTACAACTCTAAAGTCCCTGGAACACTGGTATGGTCCCTATCCTTTTTACGAAGACGGATTTAAAATTGTAGACGCTCCCTATATTGGTATGGAACATCAAAGTGCTATCGCTTACGGCAGTTCTTATAAAAAAGGAACCAACAGAAAAGGCGGTGATATTTCGAACACAGGCTGGGGTAAAAAAACTGATAAAATCGTTGTACATGAAATAGCACACGAATGGTTCGGCAATAACATTACAGCAATAGATATTGCTGACAGATGGCTTCAGGAAGGTTTTGCAGGTCTGGCAGAAGAACTTGTAATTGCAGACTTGTGCGGCAGGAAAGCCGGCAACGAATTTATGGCAGGAAGATTTAGAACTATAGACAATGACAAACCAATTATTGGCAGATATGGGATAAATGAAGATGGCAGTAATGACAACTATGTAAAAGGATGGGCTATCATGCACATGATTGGCAGTATCATTGACAATGATGATAAATTTCGAAAAATATTACGCGGCTTAAATCACGATTTCCATAATAAGACTGTGACCACAAACGAAATCGAAACTTACATAAGCACAAAATCCGGGATTAATTTTGACTATTTATTCGATCAATACCTAAGAACCAATAAAGTACCGGTTTTAGAATATAAATACAAAAACGGTGCACTAAGTTATCGCTACACCCATTGCAATGAAAATTTTGCCATGCCTGTTAAATCAAACTGGTCCAAAGACAATTGGATACACCCTACAACTTCATGGCAATCGTTACCAGTGAACGATAAGGATGCCACTACTGATTTAAAAATCGATCTCAACTTTTACATCACACTTAAAAAAGTAGAATAAACCTAAAATCGCTGCATCCGACAATCAAAAACAGTATACCACTTAGTGTTAATATTTTGTTAAAATAAAATTAAACAACTGTTTAATTTAAACGCTTGTTTAATTTTGTACCCAATTAGAAACACTACCATGTCAGACTTCGAATTAAACGATAAAAAAATTCAGATTTTGGAGGTTGCTGAAAAGCTATTCTCTGAAAAAGGATTTGAAGGGACTTCGATACGGGATATCTCAAAACATGCAAAAATTAATATTGCAATGGTTTCGTATTACTTTGGCTCTAAAGAAAGACTTCTTGAAGCTCTTATTATTTACAAAACTGCCGATTTAAAACTTCAACTTGAAAATTTATTACAGGAAAGTATCGAACCTCTCGATAAAGTCAATAAATTAATCGAAATTTACATCACGAGAATAAGCTGTAACAAAGGGATATTCAGAGTCTTACACTTTGAACTTAACGCTAAAAAAAGAGAAAAAAGCATGATTGCTTTTACAAAACTCAAAAAAGAGAACTTAAAATCTGTGGAGAGCATTATCAGACATGGACAATCTCAGGGTGTATTCAGAAAAGATGTAATCATCCCCCTTATTACTCCTACTATCATCGGAACCTTTTTTCACTTTCACATGAATAGACCTTTTTTTGAGGAGCTATTAAATTTAAAAACGGAAGAGATGTACAACGAGTACATCAAAACCAGTCTTACAAAGCACATTCAACAAACTATAAAAGCGCTACTTGTTTATGAAAATTAGTCAATTAATGCTCTTTGGAATTTTCTTCATCGGAATTACGTCAATAGAAGCACAAGAGAAAACAAGTTTAACCTTAGGCGAGGCCGTACAAATGGCCTGGGAAAAAAGTAACGAAGTTACACTTGCCAACTCTAAGGTAAACACAAAAAAATACGAATTAAAAAGCGTAAAAGACAATCAATATCCGGATATTAAAATTTCCGGTCAATACCAACGTCTTACAAAGGCATCGATTAGTATGCCAAATCAGGGTGAAAATGCATCTATAGCATCTCCGGACAGAGCAATGTTTGGAATGGCAACTTTGAGCCTGCCTTTATTTTCAGGATTCAAAATTCAGAATAGTATTGAGGCCTACGATAACTTATACGAAGCAGAAAATGCTACTGCTGCCAAAACGAAAGAGGATGTTGCTTTAAAAGTAATTACCTATTACACTGCTTTGTATAAAGCTCAAAAAACATTGGATGTTTTAAATGAAAATCAAAAAAGTGCGAAACAACGTGTTACTGATTTTACCGAATTGGAAAAGAATGGAATTATTCCCAGAAATGATTTATTAAAGTCTCAATTACTGGTTTCAAAAACGCAATTATCTATTGATGAAGCCACTAACAATCTTAATAATATCAATTTCTATCTAGCCACTTTATTAAAGTTAGACCCTAACACGAAACTTCAGGTTAATGAAGCTGATTTTTTCAACTTAAAAACAAGCAATGCGCCAACATCAGATGCAATAGCTCTTGAAAACAGAAAAGATCTGGAAGCTATTCGTTTACAGCAAAAAGCTACTGAGTCAAATATCAAAGTAGCAAAGGCAGCCTATTATCCTACATTAGCCTTATTGGGCGGTTATACAGCTCTGGACCTTAAAGACATTATAACGGTAAGATATGCTATGAACTTTGGATTAGGTTTAACTTATGACTTATCCGGAATTTACAAAAACAGTGCTCATGTACGAGTAGCGGAAAGCAAAGCTCTGGAAGTTAAAAATAGTGAGGCTCTAATGACGGATCGTATTAAAGTTGAAGTTCAAAAATCAATTGAAGATTATGATTTGGCTATAAATCAAAGTGTAGTTTATGATGAAGCTCTTCAACAGGCAAGTGAAAATTACAGACTTGTAAAAGATAAGTTTGACAATGGTTTAGCAGATACTAATGATTTGGTTGAAGCTGACGTTGAACAATTAAGCGCTAAAATAAATACCGCTTTATCTAAAGCGACTATTATTCAAAAATATTACGAATTACTTTCGGTATCCGGACAATTATCACAATCATTCAATCTTTCTAAAATATAATCGACAGCTCTCATGGAAAAGAAAAAAACAAATACTAAATTCATCATTATACTAGCCGTTTTGGTTTTAGTGGGCGGAACTTACGGAATAACTAAGTACATGCACTCTTTAGCTCACGAGGAAACGGATGATGCTCAAATCGAGAAAAAAATGAATCCGATTATTCCAAGAGTATCGGGATATATTAGTAAAGTATACGTAAAAGATAATGATTTTGTAAAAAAAGGCGATACGTTGTTTACGATTGATAAAAGAGATTATCAGTTAAAAATCGATGAGGCTAATGCTGCTTTATTAGGTGCTGAAGGACAATACGAAGCTGCAAAAGCTGACATTGGAAGTGCTAATGCAAGCATCTCTGTATCGGATGCACAAATGAGATCGGCAACAGGTTCTATCGAAAGCGCAAAAATCAGATTAAGACAAATTACGAACGATTATAACCGTTACAATAATTTGTACAAAACACATACGATTACAAAACAACAATACGAACAGGCACTATCTGCAAAAGAAGAAGCTGAAAATCAAGTACGTGTTTTACAAGATCAACAAAGAGCGAGTTCTTACCAAAAATCAGTAATTCAATCAAAATCAAAAGTTTCTGACAAACAAACTGAAGTAGCTTCCGCTAATATCAAAAAAGCGAAAACAATGTTGGATGTTGCTCACTTAAATCTTAGCTATACGGTTGTAACTGCTGCAATCGACGGACAGGTTTCTAAAGTAGATATCCAACCGGGACAATTAGTTCAACCGGGACAATCTTTATTCTACATCATCAACAACAATGAAGCTTGGGTTGTGGCTAACTTTAAAGAAACGCAATTGAACAAAATGGTTGCCGGACAAAAAGTAAGTCTAAAAGTGGATGCTTATCCAAACTATGAATTTAAAGGAACTGTAACTTCTTTTTCTCCTGCAACAGGGTCACGTTTTTCTTTATTACCTCCTGATAATGCAACAGGTAACTTCGTAAAAACAATTCAGAGATTGCCTGTAAAAATTAGCTTAGACGAATCAAACGATCCGGAGAAAGTAAAATTACTAAGACCAGGGATGAATGTTGATGTAGATGTACATTTAAAATAAAATAATGGCAGCAGTACAAGCAGACGAAGATTTAGTAGAATACGGATACAGACGTGTCATCATTACGATTACGGCAGTACTTTGTGCCTTGCTTGAAATTGTAGATACGACAATTGTAAACGTAGCACTAACAGACATGCGAGGTAGCCTTGGTGCTACTTTAACTGATGTGGCCTGGGTAATTACAGCATACGCAATTGCGAATGTGATTGTAATTCCGATGACGAGCTGGCTTTCGCAACAATTTGGAAGGCGTAATTATTTTGTGGCTTCTATCATAATATTTACGGTCTGTTCCTTTTTATGCGGAAACGCCACCAATATTTGGGAACTGGTAGCTTTTAGATTTGTTCAGGGTATGGGTGGAGGTGCCTTACTGGTAACAGCACAAACCATTATCACCGAAAGTTATCCTATAGCAAAACGTGGAATGGCTCAGGCTATTTACGGAATGGGGGTAATTGTTGGACCAACTTTAGGACCGCCATTAGGAGGATATTTAGTAGACAACTATTCATGGCCTTATATCTTTTATATTAATATTCCTTTAGGAATTATCGCTACAATTTTAGCGCTAACATTCGTAAGAAGCCCTAAGTATGGAGAAAAATTAAAAGCCAATCAGGTTGACTGGTGGGGAATTATATTACTGGCAGCCTTTATCGGATCTTTACAATTCGTTCTGGAGCATGGGCAACAAGACGATTGGTTCAACGATTCAACTATCATAACTTTAAGTGTGGTTACGGTTTTAGGATTGGTCTTATTTATCTGGAGAGAGCTTACTTATAAATATCCAATCGTAAACTTAAGTGTTCTAAAGGACGGAAATCTTAGAATAGGAACTGTAATGTGTTTCATCCTTGGTTTCGGTCTGTACGGATCGACTTTAATTATCCCAATCTATACGCAATCTATTTTAGGATGGACAGCAACAGATGCCGGATTATTATTGATTCCCGGGTCTATCACTACAGCGGTTATGATGCCTTTTGTCGGGAACATGATTCAGAGAGGAGTTCCTCAGGGATATATGGTTGGAGTAGGATTTCTGGTATTCTTTTTCTTTACCTTTATGATGCAGACCCGTATGACTCCTGATACCGGAGTTGAACATATGTACTGGCCTTTAATTCTACGAGGAATTGGTTTGGGATTACTTTTTGTTCCTATTACTACACTCTCTCTATCTACTTTAAAAGGAAAACATATTGGTGAAGGAGCTGCTTTTACCGGAATGATGAGACAATTAGGAGGTTCGTTTGGTATTGCCATTATTACCACGTTTATTACTCGTTTAGGACAGGAACACCGAGTGAACTTACTAACTAATTTAGATCCTGCGAAATATGAAGTACAGCAGCGTATTGCAGGAATGCAAAGAGCTTTTATGTCTAAAGGATATAGCGCCGATGTTGCACTGAAAAAAGCCTATCAGGCCATTGAATATTCTGTAATGAAACAAAGTACCGTTATGGCCTATATGGACATTTTCATGTATTTAGGAATTATGTTCTTATGCTGCATACCAATTATTCTTTTAATCAAAAAAGGAAAAAACAAGATTAATCCTGCTGATGCAATGCATTAATAATAATTGATTTATAATACGTAAAAACGCCGAGTTCATTCCTGTAACTCGGCGTTTATTTTTTTCAAACAATAATAATTTAACCGCAAAGCGCGCAAAGAATTTATTTCTAAGAAGCTTTAAATATGCAAAGTTCGCAAAGCTTTGTGTAAAAACTTTGCGAACTTTGCGTAAATCATTGTGTTCTTTGCGGTTAAAAGCCTAAGTATCTTAGCATCTTAGTCCCTTAGAACCTTTAAAAAAACCTATCTCGTAAAAACCAGATGATTTCCCTTCGAAAGATTACCATCAAACTGATAACCTTCATAATTAAATCCTTTTAAGTCCTCTATCGTTTCGGCGTTGGTATCAATAATATAACGCACCATCATCCCTCTTGCTTTTTTGGCAAAGAAACTAATCATTTTGAGTTTCCCATCCTTGTAATCTTTAAAATCCGGTGTGATTACAGGAACTTTTAGAGCTTTTACATCTACAGCTGAGAAGTACTCATTACTTGCTAAATTCACAAACAACTCTCCTTTAGACAATTCTTTATTTAGTGCTTTCGTTACGGTTGGTTTCCAAAATTCGTGTAGGTTTTTATACTCCTCTACCGGTAATTTTGTACCCATTTCTAAACGGTAAGCCTGCATTAAATCTAATGGTTTCAAAACCCCATAAAGTCCTGACAGAATTCGGAGTTTACTTTGAAGAACGTCCAGTTTTTCTACCGGAATGGTATAAGCATCCAGACCTGTATAAACGTCTCCATCAAAAGTATAGACCGCCGGACGGGCGTTTTCAGGTGTAAATGGAGTTTTCCACTCCTGATTTCTTTTCCAGTTCAAGTCTGATAATTTAGCTGAAATTGACATTAATTCAGACAACTCAGCAGGTTTTTTAGTCTTTAAGATTTTATGAACCACACGTGCTTCTTTTAAAAAATGAGGTTCTGTATATTGAGTAGTAGGTAATTCTTTCTCGAAATTCAATGACTTTGCAGGCGATATAACAATTTTCATGTGTACATTTTTATATACTCCAAAAATACAAATTGAATTTCTAAAAATAGGAGATCCTAATTGATTTGTTTTATTGAGGTATAGTTTTTTTTGCCACAAATTACACGAATTCCCACTAATTTCTTTTTAAAAAATCCCAAGAGATTCGTGAAAATTCATGCATTTTGTGGCAGTCAATTTTACTTTGATAAAAATAGATGCTCTAAACTGTGAATTTATTCAAAAAAGTGACCCTTAGATTATAAAAGGCATTTTCTATGTTGTAAATTTGCCTGCATTTCATTTCTTAGAAATCGAAAATGTTTTTCATTCAAAAATTAGTGAATTCGTGGCTATACAAACAAATTATAAAACTGCTTTACAACATAGAATCTTCGAAATAATTTCGAAAGCATCCCGGGAACTCAACGTTGACAGCTATGTCATTGGAGGTTTTGTTCGGGATTTACTTTTAAACAGAGGTTCTAAAAAAGATATTGATGTTGTTGCTGTGGGCAGTGGAATCGAATTGGCTTTAAAAGTTTCTGAATTATTGCCCAACAAACCAAAGGTTCAGGTTTTTAAGACCTACGGGACAGCCATGCTTCGTTTTGAAGATACCGATATTGAATTTGTCGGAGCAAGAAAAGAATCCTACAACTTCGACAGCCGAAATCCGATTGTTGAAAACGGAACTCTGGAAGACGATCAAAACCGTCGTGACTTTACCATTAATGCTTTGGCTTTATCGCTGAACGAAGAAAACTTTGGAGATCTTTCTGATCCTTTTAATGGTTTGTCTGATTTAGAGAGCAAAATCATCAAGACTCCTTTGGATCCGGACATCACCTATTCTGATGACCCGTTGCGCATGCTTCGTGCGATTCGTTTTGCCACACAATTGAATTTCGAAATAGAAGAAAATTCATTAAACGCCATCACAAAAAATGCAGATCGCATTAAAATTATCTCGGGTGAAAGAATTGTTGATGAATTGAACAAAATTCTCTCTACTCCTAAACCTTCAACCGGCTTTTTACTATTATACAAAACGGGGCTTTTAGATTTAATTTTACCTGAATTAACCGCATTGAATCAGGTAGAAGAAATCGAAGGGCATACCCATAAAAATAACTTTTATCACACACTGGAAGTAGTCGATAATATTTGTCCGAATACAGATGATGTCTGGTTGCGCTGGGCAGCACTGTTGCATGATATTGGAAAAGCGCCTACAAAACGTTTCAATAAAAAACAAGGCTGGACTTTTCACGGGCACGAGTTTTTAGGCGGAAAGATGACCAAAAAAATCTTCGAACGTTTACACATGCCACTGAATCACAAAATGAAATTTGTGCAAAAAATGGTTATCATGAGTTCACGCCCTATTGTTTTGGCTGACGACATTGTAACCGATAGCGCAGTGCGTCGTTTGGTTTTTGATGCCGGTGAGGATGTCGAAAATCTAATGACTTTGTGCGAGGCAGATATCACCACTAAAAATCCGTCAAAGTTTAAAAAATACCATAAAAACTTCGAAATCGTCCGCAGAAAAATTGTTGAAGTCGAAGAGCGCGATCATGTTCGTAATTTTCAACCGCCTATTTCGGGTGAAGAAATTATGGAAATCTTTGATTTGAAACCTTCGAGAGAAATCGGAATCCTGAAAGAAGCGGTAAAAGAAGCAATTCTGGAAGGCGACATTCCGAATGAATATCAGGCTGCTTATGATTTTGTGATTAAAAGAGCTGAAAAATTAGGCTTAAAAAAAGTATAGAGAATTAAGTATTATTTTATAAAATGAAAAAAGAAAATAAATCAGTAATCATCTGGTTGCTATCGGGTTGTGTTTTATTGTTTTTAATGGTGGTCGTTGGCGGAATTACCCGTTTGACCAATTCAGGTTTATCCATGACCGACTGGCACTTAGTGACAGACACTTTCCCACCACTGACAGAAGCAAAATGGAATGAAGCTTTTGAACAATACAAGAAATTTCCCGAGTATCAAAAAATCAATATTCATAATGATTTTCAACTTTCAGACTATAAATTCATCTATTTCTGGGAATGGTTTCACCGTTTCATAGGGCGCATTATCGGACTGGTTTTCTTTGTTCCTTTTGTTTATTTCTTAATTCGAAAAAAACTAGATCGTCCAACTATAAACAAATGTATCGTTCTTTTGGCAATGGGAGGTTTTCAGGGATTCTTAGGATGGTTTATGGTACGCAGCGGATTAATCGACAATCCGGATGTTAGTCATTTCAGACTTTCTCTGCACCTTACTTTTGCCTTTATTACTTTTGCTTATACTCTTTGGGTTGCCTTAGATTTAATTTATCCGGAACGCAATGTTTATAAAATAATTCCGCTTCGTAATATCGCAAGAATAGCTCTTGTCGCTTTACTGATTCAAATTATTTACGGTGGATTTGTAGCAGGTCTTAATGCCGGTTTAATACACAATCACTGGCCTTTAATGAGTGACGGGCAATTTATTCACGATTCGGTTTTTATTGAACAACCTACGTTGGTTAAAAATTTAATCGAAGGGAAAAGCGGAGTTCAGTTTGTACACAGAACCTTTGCGTATGTAGTAGTGGCACTAATTCTTTTCTTATATTACAAAGGAACCCAATTTTCTCTTACCAGAAATCAATCTAAAGGAATCGACGTTCTTCTTGTTTTTGTTTTCATTCAGTTCTTACTGGGCGTTTTTACACTTTTATACAGCGTACCGTTGGCTTTAGGATTAATTCATCAAATTATGGCTTTTTTCCTTTTAAGCGCCATGACTTATACTTTACACCGATTGAGTAAATAATATTTTTAATTATAAAAAAAAGCGCCGGAAAATTTCCGGCGCTTTTTTTTATATCAATATATATGCTAAGAATATGTGCCAAGCCTACGGTTTTCTATGCTGGGGACTTATCATTTTTGATCGGATTAAAATCCGAGCCTATAAATATGTCGAGCCTATGCTCTTTGTTCAAATTATTAAACCTATTGAAACACAGCAAAAATTCTGAACGAATCACAAATAATACAGCAAGGATTATTAATTCTTCGAAAAAAATGTGTCGAGCCTATGCTCTTTGTTCAAATTATTGAACCTAATGAAACACAGCAAAAAATTCTAACCGAATGACAAATAATACAGTAAGGATTCTTAATCCGTCGAAAAAAAAGTGTCAAGCCTACAGCACTTTTAAATATTTCACATCTTACATCATACATCTTACATCTCTCAAGAAAACTACCCCAACCAGTTTTTAAAGTCCTGCACTTTCTCGCGGCTCACAATTACCTCATCCTCTTTATAGGTAGGTAAAATTACCTTTAAGCGTGAATTGGTGTACACCTGAATTTCTTTTATCGCCGTAAGCGGAACAATGAACTTTCGGCTCACGCGGAAGAAATCTTTTTTATCGATTTCCTGCTCCAGGATTTCTAAAGTCGAATCGATTAAATAATTTCTATTATCAAAAGTATGAATATAGGTTCCTTTATTTTCACTAAAGAAACACTCAATTTCGTCGGTTGTAATGACTTTTAAATGCTGTCCGATTTTAACCGTAAACCGTTTTTTATAATTCTTTTCAAAAGGATTCGACAACATTTGGCGAATTTGTTCAAAATCAAGCTGTAAATTTGAAGTATCCGCACTTGCTTTAGGCAATCTTGTTCTGAACTTTTCAACAGCGACTTCCAGATCATCTTCGTCAATTGGTTTTAAAAGATAATCGATACTGTTTAATTTGAATGCTTTTAAAGCGTATTCATCATAAGCCGTGGTAAAAATAATGGCGCTCTGAATGTTTATTTTTTCAAAAATTTCAAACGATAAACCATCAGACAATTGAATATCCAGGAATATGAGATCCGGATGTTCATTATTTTCAAACCAATAAACAGATTCTTCAACAGAATGCAGCATGGTCTTTACAGCAATATCCAACTTTTCAAGTTTTCGTTGTAGTAATCTTGCCGCCGGTTTTTCGTCTTCTATAATTAGTGTGGTCATTTCGTAAGATGCAAAAAATTAAAAATTCAGCTTAAAATTACTTCCATTTATTTTTATTTTCAGCCTCTTTCTCCATTATTTTTTGAATTTTCTTTTGCTCCCAATCTCTATTGAAAAAAACATCAGGGCCAAAAACAGAAATTCCATGAATCACTAAAGCAATTCCCCAAAAAAATGCAGTCGAGTAAATTTCCCAGTCATTAAATCCCCTAATTACAAAGTCACCGCTAACATAAGGTTTATTCAGACTTGAAATAATGATGATAATATTCACCATAATATAAACTCTCAAATGCGAATAAAAACCTTTAATTCGTTTTACTTTTTTGTATGCTAAATTGAAACTTTCATCTGTACTAAACTCATGTGAATAATCTTCGTACATCTGTCTTCTAAACTGTCCCATATTATTTTAATTTAAAAATTATTGCCATTTTGTGTTATTGTTCTGAGCATCTCTCTCCATATATTTTTGGATCTTTTTTTGCTCCCATTCCCTGCTGAAAAAAATGTCAGGGCCGAATACCGTAAAAGCGTGAATAACTAAAGCTATTCCCCAAAATATCGCTGTCGAATAGGTACGCCAGTCTAACAATTCGTTTTCAGAAACACTATGACTGAAATAATCCCGGTTTAAATTAGAAACTATAATGATTACGTTTACAATCAAATACACTTTTAAATGTGTATAAAAACCTTTTATCTTTTTTACTTTTCTATAGGCTAAATTGTAGCTTTCGTCTGTACTAATTTCATCTCTGAAAGCTTCATACCTGTCTCTTCTATATCGTCCCATTTCACTATAATTATTGCCATTTATTTTTATTCTCTCTCTCCTTTTCCATCAGTTCTTTAATCTTTTTCTCTTCCCAGTCTTTTCCGAGAACCGGAAATACTTTAAAGACTTTCAAACCGTGAAAAACTACTCCAATTCCCCACCACATTAAAGGCCAGTAAAACCATAAATACCTTGGTGATGTATAGAGATTGATAAAAATCAGAACAAGATTTACAATAACATATGCCGTTAAATTGCCATAGAATCCTTTGATTTCCTTCACTCTCTTTTTTGCAAGGTAATATTTATCCTCTTCATTCAAATTTACTTCCATGATTACTCCCATTTTTGTTTTTTTTCTTTTTTCTCTAAGATGCTCTTCATTTTACGCTCTTCCCACTCTTCTCCAAAAATTTTAAGAGAAGCAAATATATCTATCGCCGATACCACAAAAGCAGTTGTCCAGATACACATGACAAATCCGTTCAGATATTGTACAGGAAAAATATTAAGCGGAAGTCCAAAATAATCTTTTAAAATATAAAGTATAAGACCAGCAACATAGAAAATCACATGGGTATAAAAAGCCTTTAACTTTACAACCTTTTTGCTCGCTATCTTTTGAAGTTCGAAATCTTCCTGTTCTCTATTAAAATTAGTTTCCATAATTATGATCAGATTTGCCGGTTCTTTCTTTTTCTAAAATTTCTTTGATTTTTCTCTCTTCCCAGTCTTTACTAAAAAAAGGCGGAATATTAAACACTGTCAGCCCATGAATCACTACTCCAACTCCCCAACCCAAAACACACCAGACAAACCATAAGTAACCGGGAGAAGTTATAAGATTTACGGCTATCACAATAATGTTTACCATAATAAAAACTGCCAAATGCTCGTAAAACTCTCTAATTTCTTTTACTTTTTTCTTAGCCTGATAAAAACGTTCTGCTTCTATAAAATCCTTTTCCATGGCTATTTCCAGTTTTTTTGTTTGTTTTCGCGTTCCAAAATCTCTCTTATTTTTCGTTCTTCCCAATCTGAGCTGTACCCAAACACTTTAAAAGCATGCATGACAACTCCAAACCCCCAGCCTAAAGCCGAGAACCAAAACCATTGAAATCCAGGAGAGTACCTCAAATTTATAAAAATTAAAAATGGTACCACACAACAATATGAAATTACGTTACCGTAAAAACCTTTCAGTTCCTCTACTCTTTTCTTCGCTCTGAAATAAGCTTTATTCTCATCACTATATTCTGCACTTGTTTCCATAACTGTAATTTGTTTGGTTAAAATTGGAATTTTAACGGTGAAATTTTCTTCGTTTTGTTCAATCAGAACCTTTCTGTTGGTTACAATTGAATATCGGTTCACAATGTTCTGCAATCCTACTCCCTGCCTGTCCTGTAAAACTTCTTTTTTCTGAAAATCATTTTGTATCGCCAGATAATCTCCATCCACAAAAATCCTGATATGCAACGGTTTTTGCTCGCTGACGATATTGTGTTTTACCGTATTCTCCAGTAAAAGCTGTAAGGATAACGGAACTACTTTTGCCTCGGGATTAATATTTGTCGTTGGTAATTCATAAAACAAACTGTTCTCGAATCGCATTTTTAGCAAATTCATATAGGTTTTAGCAAACGACAGTTCATCTTCAACAGAAACTAACTCTTTATCCTTCTGCTCTAAAACATAACGGTATATTTTAGACAATGAGGTTGTAAATCGTTGTGCATTATCCGGATTTTCTTCGATTAGTGAACTAAGAACGTTTAAACTGTTAAAAAGGAAATGCGGGTCTATTTGATTTTTTAAACTTTCGAATTTAGCATTTGCCGTTCCTGCAATAATTTTTTGCTGTGTTACTTCAAATTTGGAAGCCTGTTTCCACTTCACCATAAAGCTTCGGGCCTGCATGAAAGTTGAAACTCCGAGAGACAGAATCACATAAAAAAGGTGAGCCCAAATCATCCTTTCACTAAAAAACTGATCCGGCGGAAGATGCTGAACAAATACGCAAACAACATAATTGATTCCCAAAACAACCGGAACGGTATACAATATGGTAATCAAAATTCCGTAGTACACTCGTAGATTGGTTTGTTCCAGCCAATCCCACTTTTTATCTAAAAGAACGTTGATAAATCCGTTGCCAAAGCCCAATCCAAAAGAGTAAAGACAGCTAATCCCGAAGGTCAGCAATACATTTTCAACATTTAAATCGGTACCCAAAAAGGCGCAGAATAAAATGGTAAAGACCATAGAAATCTTGAAACACATAATGGT